>NZ_CP165727.1:2195277-2508888 GCF_041200175.1 Streptomyces sp. R33
TGAACACCGCTTCGCAGTGCGGTCTCACCCCGCAGTACTCGGGACTGGCCCGGCTGCAGTTCAAGTACGAGGAGAAGGGCTTCACCGTCGTCGGCGTGCCCTGCAACCAGTTCGGCGAACAGGAGCCCGGCAACGCCGAGGACATCGCGACCTTCTGCGCGGCCGGTTTCGGCGTGACCTTCCCGATGCTGGAGAAGACCGAGGTCAACGGCGAGAACCGGCACCCGCTGTACCAGGAGCTGGTGAAGACCCCGGACGCCGACGGCGAGACGGGCGACATCCAGTGGAACTTCGAGAAGTTCCTGATCTCCCCCGCCGGCGAGGTCGTGGCGCGCTTCCGTCCGCGCACCGAGCCCGAGTCCCCCGAGGTCATCGCCGCGATCGAGGCGCAGCTGCCGGCCTAGCTCCGACCGTACGGAGGGCGGCCCGACCCGTGGTCGGCCGCCCCCGGCGGTACGAGGGCCGGGCTCAGCCGAGCTCGGCCTCGTCGTACTCCGCGCCCGAGCCGGCCGCGGTGAGCTCCCGCAGCTCCACCCGGCGGATCTTGCCCGACACGGTCTTCGGCAGCTCCGCGAACTCGATCCGGCGGATCCGCTTGTACGGGGACAGCACCGCGCGGGAGTGCGCGAACAGCGCCCGTGCGGTCTCCGGCCCGGGCTCCCAGCCTGCGGCGAGCGCGATGTACGCCTTCGGTACGGCCAGCCGCAGCGGGTCGGGGGCCGGGACGACGGCGGCTTCGGCGACGGCCTCGTGCTCGAGCAGGGCGCTCTCCAGCTCGAACGGGCTGATCTTGTAGTCGGAGGCCTTGAAGACGTCGTCCGAGCGCCCGACGTAGGTGAGGTACCCGGCTTCGTCGCGCGAGGCGATGTCGCCGGTGCGGTAGAGCCCGTCCGCCATGGCCTCGGCGGTGCGCTCCGGGTCGTCCCGGTAGCCGGTCATCACCCCGGCGGGCCGGCTGCGCAGGTCCACGCAGAGTTCGCCCTCGTCGGGGGACTCCTTGCCGGTGACGGGGTCGAGGAGCACGATCTCGTACCCGGGCGCCGGGCGCCCCATCGAGCCGGGCTTGACGGGGACCCCCGGGAAGTTGCCGACCTGCAGGGTGGTCTCGGTCTGGCCGAAACCGTCGCGGATGGTGACGCCCCAGGCCTCGCGTACCTTCTCGATGACCTCGGGATTGAGCGGCTCGCCCGCGGCGACGGCCTCGCGCGGAGGGGTGCGGAGCTTGGTGAGGTCGGACTGGATCAGCATCCGCCAGACGGTGGGCGGGGCGCAGAAGGTGGTCACGCCGTGCCGGTCCATTTCGGCCATCAGCCGCTCGGCGTCGAAGCGGGTGTAGTTGTGCACGAACACGGTGGCGCCGGCGTTCCACGGGGCGAAGAGGTTGGACCAGGCGTGCTTGGCCCAGCCGGGCGAGGCGATGTTCAGGTGCACGTCGCCGGGGCGCAGCCCGAGCCAGTACATGGTGGAGAGGTGCCCGATGGGGTACGAGGCGTGCGTGTGCTCGACGAGCTTGGGGCGGGCGGTGGTCCCGGAGGTGAAGTAGAGCATCAGCGGGTCGGTGGAGAGCGTCTCGCCGTCCGGCCGGAAGTGCGCGTCGGCCCCGTACATGTCCTCGAGCCGGCGCCAGCCGGTGGGTACGTCCGCTCCGGCGGCGATCCGGGTGTAGGTGCCGGGGACCTCGTCGAACTTGCCGGCGTCCTCGGCGCGCACGACGACGTGCCGTACGTGGCCGCGTTCGATGCGGTCGCGCAGGTCCGCCGCGCCGAGCAGCGGGGTGGCGGGGATGACGACGGCGCGCAGCTTCATCGCGCCGAGCATGACCTCCCACAGCTCGCGCTGGTTGCCGAGCATGACCAGGACGCGGTCGCCGGCCGCGACGCCCTGGTCGCGCAGCCAGTTGGCGGCGGAGTCGGACCGTACGGCCAGCTCCCCGAAGGAGACGGACCGGCTGGTGCCGTCCTCCTCGACGATGCGCAGGGCGTCGGCGGCGTTGCCGGTGGCGATGCGGTCGAACCAGTCCAGGGCCCAGTTGAAGCGCTCGGGCCGCGGCCAGGTGAAGCCGGCGTGGGCGGCTTCGTAGTCGCCGCGGCGTTCGAGCAGGAAGTCGCGTGCGGCCAGGAACGCGGCGGTGGCGTCGCTGTTGATGAAGCCGGTGCCGGCGTTCTCGGGGCTTTCGGGGCTGTTGTGCGTCATGGGAGGCATCGTGCCGTGCCTGTCGTACGCCCCACCAGAGCGGCGTCAGCCGCTGATTGACCCGAAGCGCACGGACGCGCGGCCGCCGTGGTCCGTCATGTCGGCGATCAACCGCTCCCCCTCGGCCACGATCTCTTCCTTGTCCTCCTTCGACGCCTTCCCGAAGAGCTCGACGGTCAGCGTCCCCTCCTCGAGCCGCCACAGCCCGGCGAGGAACCCGTCGACGAGGAGGGTGCAGTGGGACTGGTTCCCGGTCCAGGTGCGCCCCTTGATCTCGGGGGCGACCACGCGGGTGCGGTCGGCGTGGGAGAGCAGCAGGTTGTCGAACTCCGGGAGGAAGCGGGGCGGTGCCGGCGTGTCGGCGTCGGGCCGGGGCGCGTCGGGCAGGTCGAACAGCTCGACGCCGTTCACGTCGCGGAAGACGGCCAGCTGCGGGCGCAGCCGCTCGAAGGCCTCCTTCAGCCGGGTCAGCCCGGCCCAGACCTGCATGTCCTTGACGGAGGCGGGCCCGAAGGCGCCGAGGTAGCGCAGTACGACGTCGTCCACGGCCTGCGGGGCCGCTGCGGCGGGTGCAGCGGGCGTGTCGAGCCACTGCTCCACGGTGGTGAGCCGTACCTGCCCGCTGCGTCCCCACACCCCCCGGGGCGTGACCTGGACGAGCGGGAGCCGGCACCGCGCGGCAACGGCCAGGGCCTGCGGATCGGCGTCCGGCCACTGCGTGAGCAGCTCCTCGCGGATCTCGCCCATCGTGCGGGGTTCGGCCTCGACGAACGCCCGCGCGAGCTCGCCGAGCCGCTCCAGGTCCACTCCGACGAGGCCCTTGCGGAAGTAGTTGACCTCCTGGTCCCGGGCGCCCTGGACCAGCGGCCGCAGGGTCAGCGCGTCGTGCGCGGTGTGGGTGTGGATGGTGGACCGCATGGTGACCATCCGGACCACCTGCCGGGACTCCATCAGCTCCGCGAGCTCGGCGGGCCGGAATCCGGCGAGCCGGGCGTGCAGCTGGAAGTAGGGCGGCTTCACGTTCTGCGCCTGGAGCCCGAGCAGGTGCGCGACGGCGTCCTGCGCGGACGTTGCGGCGCGGCTCAGGAGCAACTGGCGGGCGAGCGTGGCACGGTTGACGGAACGGGTGCCGAGTACGGGATGCGCGGTCCGGGAGGCCATGGACAGCAAGCTACCCCCGGTTGCGGACAGATACGGTCCTCGACAAGGGGCCCGATATCCTTCGATCGCCCGAAATGCACGCTCGACAACACGCTCGACAACACGTGCGACAGACACCTTCGACCGGGAGCTGACCTGCGATGTCGGAGCGCCCAGACCGCCGCCCCTCGCCGTCCGGGAAACGCCCTGGATGGCGCCGCCCCACTCCCCCGCCCGCCACGCCACCCGCCTCCCCGCCGGCCGGCCCGAAACCCGCGCCGGCGCCGGCCCCTCCTCCGAACCACCGCAGCGTGATCGACTCCGCCGTCTACCGCGACGGCCGGCGCATCGCCTCCCCCGCGACCCTCGCGGAGACGTTCCGCCAGCTGCGCGACCAGCCCGACGGCATGGCCTGGATCGGCCTGCACCGCCCCACCGAGCCCGAGCTCCACTCCCTCGCCGCCGAGTTCAACCTCCACGAGCTCGCCGTCGAGGACGCCCTCGAGGCCCACCAGCGCCCCAAGCTGGAACGCTACGGCGACACCCTCTTCGTCGTCCTGCGTGCTGCGCGCTACCTCGACGCCCCGGAGGAGGTCGAGTTCGGCGAGCTGCACATCTTCGTCGGCCCGGACTTCCTGATCACGGTCCGCCACGGCGCCGCCCCGGACCTCTCCGCGGTCCGCCGGCGCATGGAAGAGACCCCGGAGCTCCTCTCCCTCGGTCCCGAGGCCGCCCTGTACGCGATCCTCGACGCGGTGGTCGACGGCTACGCGCCGGTGGTCGCGGGCGTCCAGAACGACATGGACGAGATCGAGACGGAGGTCTTCCGCGGCGAACCGGAGGTCTCCCGCCGCATCTACGAACTCTCCCGCGAAATGGTCGAGTTCCAGCGCGCCACCCGCCCCCTGGTCGGCATGCTCCACGGCCTGATGGCCGGCTTCGCGAAGTACGGCACGGACGAGGAACTCCAGCGCTACCTCCGCGACGTGGCCGACCACGTCACCCACACCAGCGAACGCGTCGACGGCTTCCGCCAGGCCCTGACGGACATCCTGACGGTCAACGCCACCCTGGTCTCCCAACAACAGAACGCCGAAATGCGCGCCCTGGCCGAAGCCGGCTTCGAACAGAACGAGGAGATCAAGAAGATCTCCTCATGGGCTGCCATTTTGTTTGCTCCCACATTGGTGGGAACCATCTACGGCATGAACTTCGAGACCATGCCGGAACTGCACTGGGCAGCGGGCTACCCTTTCGCGATCATGCTGATGGCGGTGGTCTGTACGAGCCTGTACGTCATCTTCAAGAAGCGCGACTGGCTGTAGCGAACCACTGCACGAGCTTGATCGACTTAGCGCAAGCGAACCTCGAATGACGTCCCCAGAGGCACCGTGGGGAGAATCTGGGGAGAATGTGCGGCAAGGGGTCGCCCGGACTCGGCGTCGTCACCTCAACGGGGGCGGCGCCCGGCGCAGTCATCGCTGACCGCGCTCCGCGGGAAATGGCCATTCGGCACACCCTGCGATTCCACAGCGTGGCACACGACCGAAAAGCTGCGGCGCAGGCCAGCAGGCTGTGCAGCCGGCCGGACATTCCCGAAGACATGGCCGACTTGCACTCTTGTCACCCACACGATCATGACGGTGCATCAGTTTCTCTCAGTGGCCGCCGCTACAACCGATCTGGAGGTCCGCACGGCGCGGACCGATGGGGAGGGATTCGGCATGCCGAAGGTTCCGGACGGATACGTGCGCGTACGAAGCCACCTCCGCCGCAAGCCGGGCCCGAAGTCCGCCAAGGGCCTGAGCGTCTGGGCCATCGCCGGCCTGTGTGCGGTGGTGTGGCTCTGGGGCCAGATCTTCGGGTTCGGCGACAGCTCCGCCGAGCAGCAGCCCGTGCCGAAGCCCGGCGTCTCCGCGCCGGCGGGCGGGCAGTGACGGCCCGGCGGCGGCGAAGCATCCGGTGGCGACCGCGCAGTACCGCAGACGTCCTGGGTGCGGCAGCCGTTGCCCTCGCTCTCGCAGTCGCCCTGGCACAGGCCGCATCGCGCCTCCTTGCGAGGGCCGCCGAGAGCTGGCCGCTGCTGATCCTGATCGGTCTGGCCCTCGCCACCGGCTTGGTCTGCCTCGGGCTACGGCGCTCCCGCCGGAACCGCGCGGACAGCGAGAGGCTGGCTCGTCTGCGCATCACCTTGGCCGAGTTGGACGAAATGGACGACCAGCAGTTCGAGTACGCGCTGCGCGATCTCCTCGTCCGCGACGGCTGGGCGGCCACGAAAGTGGGCCGGGGCGGAGACCAGGCCGCGGACGTGATCGGCGTCCTGATCCCCCTCGGCCGGATCGTGGTGCAGGCGAAGCACACCCGCGTCGGCGGCAAGGTCGGCTCGTCGGTGATGTACGAGGTGAAGGGCACGGCAGGCCCCGCGCACAGGGCGGACCACGCGGTCGTCGTCACCAACGGCTCCTTCACGCGCGACGCCATGGCCTGGGGCGACCGCCACGGAGTCCACTGGGTCGACCGCGACCGACTCGACCAATGGGCCCACAAGGGCAAGGCCCTGCACGAACTGCTCAGACTGCCCTCGCGGCGCCCCCGCCTGCCCTGGCGTCGAGCGGCATGAGACGCAGATCCTGACCCACCAACGAGAACGGGTGGCACAGCATGAGCTGTGCCACCCGTTCTCAAGCAAGGGCAAGGTCGTCTGGGACGTACTGAGGGGCCACACCGAGCAGCGCATCGACTGCCGCGCGGCCCTTGCCGCCGGCCTCGGGCATGAAGTGGGCGTAGTGGTCGAGGGTGATGGTCGGGCTGGAGTGGCCGAGCCATCGGGCGAGGGTGACGACGGATTCACCCGCCTCGAGGATCACGGAGGCGTAGGTGTGTCGGAGTACGTGGAAGCCGTCCTTGCGGGAGGCCTTCCAGCGCTGGCCCTTCTCCCTCAGGGGGATCACGCCGGCCTTCGCGAGGGCGGGCTTCCACACCTCGTCGTTGAAGACGTTGGCGCGGATCGCGTTGCCGTAGGTCGTGGTCAGGACCAGCGGGTAGGAGCGCTTCTCCCGGTCGGGTTCGGGGCCGCCCCAGGGCAGCTCGACTTCGACGGCCGTGTGTTGCAGGAAGTGTGCGCGCAGCTCGGCGGCCACCGAAGGCGGCATGTCGACGACCCGGGTCTTACCGCCCTTGGGGAGAGTGAAGTACAGGCGGCCGTACAGGAGCTGGACCTGTCGGCGGACGCGGATGAGGCCGCGCCCGAAGTCGACGTCCATCGGCGACAGCCCGAAGACTTCCCCCTGACGCAGCCCGCACCCGAGGGCGACGACGACGGCGATCTGGTACCGCTGGTTGATGACGCCCCGCACCCGTTGCGCGGTCTCCAGCGGCCAAGCCTCCCGTTGGTCCTCCGGGGCCTTGGGCCAGCGCACGGACTTGGCACGCATCGGGTTGCGGACCAGGCGCTTGTCGTCGATCGCCGTCTCGAAGACGTTCGAGAGGGTGGTGAGGATCTGCCGGGCGTAGCGCGGTGCGCACTCGGCTTCGAGCGTGGCGACGTAGCCGCGCAGGACCGATGCGGTGACGTCCCGCAGCGCGACGTCACCGATGTGCGGGAGTACGTGGAGGCGCACACGCTCGTCCACCCGCTTGACCGTGCCCGGTGCTCCTCGCACGCCCGCCTGCCAGTGGCGCGCGATGTAGTCGGCGACGGTGATGGAGCCGTCGCGCGGGTCGACGAACTCGCCCCGTTCGCTGTCGGTGCCGGCCCTGCGGAGCCACGCCTTGGCGTCCTCCAGCGTGTCGAACGACATGCCCCGGACACCCGGGATGCCCGCGACCCGGTAGCGGCTGCCCTTGCCGTACCGGGCGGTGCGCTCGCGCTTGCCGGTGACGGGGTCCTTCTTCTTGTTGATCCAGCGGTCTTCGATATAGCCGGCCAAGTGTTTCCTTGCAGCTAGGGGTTCGGGACGGTCGGCCGGAAGCCGTCAGACGGTTACCGAGTAGGCAGCGCGCCGCTGCGGTGCGGCGCTCACGGGGTTGAGGTCGGGGTTGGAGCGGGAGTCCGCCTGCTCCTGCGCACGTATCCACGCGTCGAGCGCGTCGACCCTGTACGTCACCCGCCCGCGGGCGCCCATCCGGAAGCTGGGCGGCCCCTGCCGTCGGTGACGCCAGACGTAAAGCGTCTTGGGTGAAATGCCGAGATACGCGGCCGTTTCCTGGACCCCGAGAAACGCACGGCCGACGGTGGAACGGTGGCGAAATTCGGGGGAACCGACAGAGGAAATCGGATCGACGACGGACAAGCGAAGTTCCTTACGAAGGGGACGGGGAAATAGACCACTGGCCACGCACGGGCGCAGCGGCCTCCAGGGACCACCAATGGTGCGGAGAATCCCCGGTTTCGGAAACCGGGGATCGTCGGCTATATTCCGCCCACCCTCAGCGACTCGGGGTGGCTCGACGAAGCAGCGAGAAGCGCGTGCGGCGGCGCTCCGAGGGCTGCGGCGATGGCGACGAGGTCGTCGATGTCGCAGCGGCGTACCGTGCGTTCGATGCGGGAGAGCGCGGTGAAGGTCATGGGGCGACCAAGTGCGGTGACCCGGGCGGCGAGCTGGCGCTGGGAGTAGCCACGGGCCACGCGGGTGCGTTCGATGGCGTGGGCGGCGGCGCGTCCGGCGGGTCCGATTTCGAGAGGGCGTGGCGGCATTGGTGTGTTGTAGCTTGCCCGCAGGAGGCTAGGGAAGGGATTCCCCGTCTGCTGTGAGCGATCCCGGCCCGACATCGAATATCGCGGGCGATTTCACCGACCGGGGTTTCGGGTTTACGGTCGTGCGTCCGGAAGACCTTTCACGGCCGCTTGAGTCAGGCCTGGACTTCTGGACCCGGGGTGTGGCTGTGTTGTCCACGCACCCCGGCCCCGTCGGTTTCCCTACCCCGATTTCGAAAGGCGGTCGACCTCCATCGCCCGTATCCGCACCATCAAGCCCGAGGCCTTCGCCTCCGAGTCCCTGGCGGCCGTGTCGCTGAGCGCCGAGCGGACCTTCTTCGGCCTGCTCACCCAAGCCGACGATAAGGGCCGCATCCGCGACCAGTCCGCCGTCATCGCCGGACAGTTGTGGTCACTGCGCCGCGAACACGGCCCGGTGGAGGTCGAGGACGACCTGACGCAGCTCGACGCCGCCGGCCTGATCTGCCGCTACGAGGGCGGGGACGGAAGGCAGTACCTGCACGTCGTAGCGTTCGCCCTCCACCAGAAGATCAACCGCCCCAGCATCAGCAGGATCCCGTCCTGCCCGCACCACGACCTCGGCGTCCCGCGTGAGCCCTCACCGCCGGTACACGGAACCGTCACGGAGGCCTCCAGGAGGGGTCAGGCAGCATGCAGTGAGGCCGCCATGAGCAGGGACTCCGCAGGTCAAAGGCAGTTCAGTGAGTCCTCACAGCCGGTTGCGGGAGGGCTCACCGAACCTGACGTGAGCCCTCAGCGTCCGGATCTAGGACCTAGGAACAGGGATCTAGGAACTACTCCGTTGGGGGGCGCGAGCGCCCCCGCGCCCCAGACCGTCTCGGCGAAGGACCTCATCACCGAGTACGCCGCGGCCTGCGAGCACCGCCCTCCCTCCACCGTGCTAGGCCAACTCGGGCAGGAGGCCAAGAAGCTCCTCGACGAGGGCATCGACCCCGCCCACGTACGAGCCGGTCTCGACCGCCACCGGGCCAAGGGCCTCCACCCGAAGACCCTGCCCAGCCTCGTACACGAGGTCATGAATGCGGAGCCCGCAGCACCCACCGTCACCCACCGCCCCTGGACCAACCCCACCGACGTCGCCGCCGCCTACGGAGGTTCCCTCTGATCACCACCGCCCTCCCGCAGCCCGCCGACCACGTCGTCCGGGCCATGGCGGGGATCCTGCGCCGCCGGGGCATGGACCCGTCCGTCATGGACTCGCAGGAACCGGACCCCGCGCCCCAACCGGTCACCTCCCTGCAACTGGCCGACGCCCGCATCCCCCCGCGCTACCGGCAGGCCCTCGCCGATCACCCCGAGGTCGCCGCCTGGGTGGACGAGATCGCGTGTGCCGGGCGCCCCGGCCCATCCGGCACACGGGGCATCGCAGAGGGCCCGTCGTTGCTGATCGTCGGCCCCACCGGCACCGGCAAGACCCACCAGGCCTACGGCGCCGTCCGCAGCCTGCTCGCAGCCGGCGTCCGCCTGCGCTGGGAAGCCGTCACCGCCGCCGACCTGTACGCCCGCCTGAGGCCGCGCCCAGGACTCGACGCGGAACGTGAACTGCACACCCTGGCCCGCTGCCCGCTGCTGGTCCTGGACGACCTCGGCGCCGCCAAGGGCAGCGAGTGGACGGAGGAGCTGACCTACCGGCTGATCAACCACCGGTACGAGTACCTGCGCCCCACCTTGCTCACGACGAACCTCCCCATCCCCAAGCTCCGCACCGCCCTCGGCGACCGCGTCGCCTCCCGCCTCTCCGAGATGACCCACCGGGTCATCCTCGACGGGCCCGACCGCCGCCGTCGCAATTCCCCCGCCGCTTGAACGCCCCCACCCTTTGGAGCACCACCCGCTTGACCACCACCTCCCACCGCACGCAGACCGCCGAGCGGTACGCCCTGGCTATCGCAGGCTGCGTCATCGTCACTCTCACCGCCGCGGGTTTCTGGCTCTCCTACGCCCACCTCGCCGAAGTTGCGGGGCGTCACGGCCTCGGGACTTCCCCCACCCGCCAATGGGCGTGGCCCGCCACGCTCGATGCCTTCATCGTCGCCGGCGAAGTGCTCATGCTCCGCGCCAGCCTCCGCCGGGAAACCGACGGGTGGGCGATCTCCCTCACCGCTGCCGGATCGCTGGGCTCGATCGCCCTGAACGTCGCCGGCGTCAGCAGGTCCGACGGCGTCCCGGCCCCGGCCCTCGACTACGTCGTCGCCGCTGTCCCACCAGCAGCCGCGCTCTTCGCCTTCGGCGTCCTCATGCGGCAGATCCACCGCCACGTCGCTGCCGAGGAGTCCACCCACAGTCGCCGTCCGGTAGGGGAACCCTCGGCCCATCCCGCGGACCTGGGCCGTCCCCGCGGGCACTCCGCCACACCGCAGCTCCCGGACCCGGAACGGCACTCGGACCACGAGGGTGACCGCCCCACTTCGGCTGACGCCGGACAGGACGCACCAGGCGATGTGGCGGAAGAGACCGATCAAGTGGCGGAAGCCCACGTCCCGCCGAAGAAGCGCACCGGTCGCAAGCCCGCCGCCACCGACGACGAGCTGTTCGCCATCGCTCTCACCGCCCCGCTCGGACGCGATGGACGCGCGTCGAGCCGCCACATCGAGACGGCTGTCCGCTCCCGCGGCCTCTCCCTCGGCAGGGACCGCCGAGACAAGATCACACGGCAGGTCCAGTCCGAACTCGACAGCGGCCAAGCGGACGCCGCGTAGGCCCCGCCCGAAAGTCACGCTGCCCCCGCGCATCCATCGCGGAGCGAGCTGGCGTTCGTACGCCCCATCCCCGCAGCACCGAAGCCGTTCCAGCCCGACCAACAGGAGACACGCTCTTGCACGAACACCGCAAATGCCCACGACCACCGACAGGCGGCCCCTACCCAAGCCCGAGACGGAGCAAGTTATCCCTTTGGACACTCCACCATCGGCGGAGTGTCCAAAGGGCTCTCCGCCCCAGGGGGACGGAGCCTCGGCCAGCGCCGGGGGACACCTGACGAGGAGGCTGCGACCGCAGCGCGGGCGCAGCCGGGAGAAGATCAACAGCCCCCGTGCGAAGCCCCGAACACCTCCGCTACCCCTCCAGAGCCCCGCACACGACGCCGCACCCGCAAGCACAGCCGACGCTCCAAAGTGTGCAGCGTCCGTATGAACGACGCCGAGCACGCGCTCGTCGCGACCGCCGCCAAAGCTGTCGGCGTGACCGTCGCCGGCTTCTTCGCCAAAGCCGCCCTCAACGCGGCCCACGACCCTCACACCAGCGCCGCGGCCATCGCCGGACGTCGCGAGACCGTCATCGAACTGTTCACTGCCCGCAGACACCTCGGTCAGATCGGCAACAACCTCAACCAGCTGACCCGCGCCGTCAACTCCGGCGGCCGACCGACCGACATCCAACTCGACGCCGTGCTCGACTCGGTCCGCCAGGCCTCCGCGCGCGTCCAGGACGCCACCGACCAGCTCCTCGAACACGGCTAGTACCTGCCTCACCGAGGTCCCCGAGATCCACCCTCCCCGCGTGTTATCCCCATGCGCGCGGTCGATCCGCGTCAATACTCCAGGACGACGTCGAGGTGTTCTTGCACCGGCTCGAACAGGCGGTACGGGACGTACTCAGAGATGTCGGCGCGGGCCACCCACGCGAGTTCGGCCAGCTCGTCGGTGTCCGCGATGTGCGCGTGGCCGCCAGCCACCTCGCAGGCGGTGTACGACATCAAGCGGCCGGTGTCAGGGTGGACCCGTTCCCCCAGCGGTTTCAGCGCCCTCACGGCGAGGCCGGTCTCCTCCAGGGTCTCGCGTACGGCGGCCTCCTCCCGGGCTTCGCCCGGCTCGACCTCACCGGCGGGGAACTGCCAGGACAGCCGCCCCTCGCTGACCCGGCGCCGCACCATGAGAACGCGGCCCTCGTGGACCACGACGGCCGCTGCGATGGCCGGTCGGCCCTCAGCGTTCTGCTGCTCCACGTTGCTCCTCCAGATCGGGCGGGCCGGCTGCCCCGAGGGGCGATACTGGCACGTTCACTGGGGCTCGGCTCCGGTCCGGAGGAGCGGGGTGAGCAGATCGACCACCTCCTCCCACGGGAAGCGGTCGGCCCCGCCACCGGACTTCGGGCGGTGTGGCTCGTAGCTGCCGATCAGCACGCCCATCTCCCGGAGCTCGTCGATGCTGCGCCGGTAGGCCCGGTGGGCGGCGAGCGCGGTGTTCACGTAGGGCAGCAGGACCATAGGGACGCCCATGCCGGGGGCTTCGCAGAGGATGCCGAGCGCCAGGTTGTCGGCGAAGCCGGCGGCCCACTTGTTGACCGTGTTGAACGTGGCCGGCGCGACCGCGATGGCATCAGCCGGCGGGTATGTCCGCGCCTCGCCGGGCGAACGCCAGGCGGACCTGACCGGGTACCCGGTCTGCTCCTCGATAGCCCAGGTGTCGAGGAACTCGAGACCCTGTGGCGTGGCGATCACCCCGACCTCCCAGCCCCGTTCCTGCGCTGCGGTGATCAGCCTGCCGACGTCGCCGGCGATCCCGGCGGCGCACACGACGACGTACAGGAAGGGCTTGGGCTGCGGCTCGGTCACGCGGATACTCCCAGTCGGCGGCTGAAGTGGTGGAGCTCCGGCAGCGTACGTCGACGGTCCCGCGCGGCCATGTCGGCGACCAGCTCGCGGACGGCGGGACGGCGTACGTCCTGGGCGGCGCAGGTCTCGGCGATCCGCAGGGCCTGGTAGCCGTCTGCCAGGCGGCCCTGCTGGGTATAGGCGCGGGCGGCCTCGATCCAGAGTGCGGCACGGCGCTCGGGGACCGGGATGTGGCGGTGCATGAGCGGGCGGGCCGCGTCGAGGGCGATGCCCGCGTCGCCGAAGGAGACCGCCGCACTGATCCGGTGAAGGGTGACGTTCGTCGGGCTGAAGTTGGCCCAGGCGTCCGGCCGGTCGAGGGCGACGTACCGGGCCACCTCCTCCGCTTCGGCGAGGAACTCCCCGGTGGCGGCACGGTCGTCCGCGCGGCTCGCGGCCGTGGCTCCACGCAGCAGGAGCAGACCCAGGACGGCGAGGTGGTGCGGAGAGCGACGGTCGTACGAGCCGGTGAGCTGCGAAGCGGTGTGCCGGATCAGCGTGACGGCTTGTCCGGGGTGCTTCTCACGGACGAGGACGTGCGCGTGGAGCCGGACGCTGGCGGCGAGGACGAGGGGGTCGCCGAAGCGTTCGGCCTCCGCCATGGCCCGGCCGACAGCCAGCCAGGCCGTTCCGGCGTCACCCTGCTTGAGGAAGAGGCTGGCCGAGGTCTGGTAGGCCGTGGCGAGGAAGCGGGACACCTCCTCGGGCCGCAACGAGCTGCCGAGTGCATGGCGCAGATCCGTGATCAGGCCAGGAAGCGTGCGCTCCAGTTCCGCGTAGTCGCACGTGGTCAGCAGCCTGCGGATGGAGGTGGCTCGTAGGCGGAGCCGATCCGTGGAGGCCGGCTCCGTCGTCGGGGCTGCGAGGACGCCGGGCAGGAGGGCCTGGACCAGCGCCGGGTGCGCGGCGGGCACGGGGGCGGCCAGCGCAGTGACGCCCGCGGCGAGGAAGGTACGGCGGCGCATGTCGTCTGTCTCCGGATCGTGGGGCTCTGCTTCCGGGCCGGCGTCAGCGAGCCCGAGCTGGACCGGCGGGATCCGCAGTACCCGGGCGACGTCGCGGAGGACCCGGATGTCGTCGGTTCCGCGGCCGCCCTCCAGGCGGCTGATCTTCGACTGGTGGTAACCCAGTTCAGCGGCCACGTCCGCTTGTGAGCGGCTCTGTAAGACCCTTGCCCGGCGGATCAGCACACCGATGCGGTGCGCCTCGCCCTGTGTGTCGGCCATCTGCGCCACGGCCCCTTCTGCCGAGACCGATCCTGCCTGCTCAACCGAGCCTATCGGTAGGGAAATTGCCCGCCATGCAGAACCTGCATGGACGATGCACGCCCTGCCCACGGCGTCGCGGGCAGCGCCCCCGGACCGGTTGCCTGGTGGAACCGCACCCCTCCAGGAGGCCCCCGATGGAAGTGCACGAAGTCACCCTGCTTGTGACGGGTACGCCGGAAGGCGCCGCCCACGCCCGACGCACGGTAATGGACGAAGTCAGTGGCTGGCGACGGGGCGCGGTCACCAACGAACTGCACGGAGCGGAAACCGTGGCGGGCGAGCTCCTGGCCAACGCCGTCCGGCACGGAGGCGCTGGGACCGCATCCATCACTGCTCGCCTACGCGGTGACCGGCTGCGTTTCGAGGTCCGCGACCAGAGTTCGGCCGTCCCCCGGATGCGCGTCGGCCACCCGGACGCCGAGCACGGGCGAGGTCTGTTGATCATTGCCGCCCTCGCCGACGAGCACGGCGTCGAACAGGGCTCCTCGGGCAAGTCGTGCTGGGCCGAGTTCGACCTCGCCGCCCGCCCCACAACCTCCGTCTTCCCCCAACCTCTCGACCGAAGGAGTTGATCGTGGCACTCACCCGAGCTTCGGCCTCGAACGCCGAAGTGATCGCCGTACGCCCCGGCAGCCCGCTCGCCGGCTCCGTCACCGTCGACGGCTCCAAGAACGCCGCCCTTCCCATGCTGGCGACCGCGGCGGCCGTACGTCGAAACGTCCAGCTGGAGAACGTTCCGGCCAGCGCCGACGTCCAGGCGATGGTTGCCCTCCTCCAGGGGACCGGCTGGCACGTGGCCCGAGCGGTCGGACGGCCTGACACCCTGCTGGTCATCGCTCCCGAACACGCGCCCGCCATTCCCGACCTGAGCCGCGCCTCGGTCATTCGGGCCTCGTACTACATGGTGCCCGCCCTCCTCGCGTTACGGGGCACTGCCCGGCTGCCTTGGCCCGGCGGGTGCCGGATCGGACAGCGCGGTATGGAGCTGCACTTCAAGGTGTACGAGGCGTTCGGGGACCAAGTCACCATCCAGGACGCCGGGTACTCCGTCGAGGCCAGCGGGCAGGGCAGCGGCGGCACGGTCTCGCACGCGCTGCCCTTCCGGTCGCGCGGCGCGACGATCGCCGCAGTGCTGCGGGCGGTCGTCGCCGACCGGGCGTTGCGCCTGGGGCGCCCGAACCTCTCGCCGGAAGTCCTGACCGTGCTCGATGCACTCTGCTCGGCAGGTTGGCAGGCCAAGGTGAGCGACCGGTTCCTCGCTCTCGATCCGGCACCCACACTCGCCGACGAGATTCCGGCCTGGCGCGTGCCGGGCGACAAGGTCGAGGCGGGGACCCTCGCCTGTGCCGTCGCCGCCACCGGCGGCAAAGCACGGATCGACGGCATCCACGGCCGGGACCTCGTGCCGTTTCAGGCGGCACTTCAGCGGCTGGGCATCGCCACATCGGTGCGGGGCGAGGCGCTCCTCGTCGACGGCAGTAGCAACGCCGGCCCGACGAGCCGGCCGCTGCGGGCCATCGCCACCCTCTCTCCTGGGGGCCTGGACGCGGACTTCGAGCCGCCGCTGATGGCCCTGGCCCTCGGCCGGGCCGGCACCCACCTGTTCGCCGACTCGATCAACCCCGGCCGCCACGGCAACCTCCTGCCCCAGTTGGCGAGGCTCGGAGCCGACATCGAGGAGATCTCACCCACCGAGTGCCGCTTTACCGGTCCCCAGCGCCTCACCGGAGCCGGTGTCGAAGCCACGGACATCCGCACCGGCTCCGCCCTCATGGTGGCCGCCCTGACCGCCCGCGGGATCACTACCCTCGGCGGGGTCGCCCAGCTGCGCCGGGGCCACGCCGATCTGCCCGGCAAGCTGCTCCAGCTCGGCGCCGACATCTGCGAGGTCACCCCGTGACCGCGGGCCGTTCGGTCCGGCAGATCCTCGCCACCACGGACGTGCACTCCGCCCTCGGTGTCGGCGCCGCCTTCCTCGGCCAACTCCACGAGGCACGGTCTGACAGCCTGCTCGTGGACTGCGGCGACTTCTTCGAGGGCACCGGCTACTACCGGCTCGGCAAGGGCACTCTCGAACGGGACGTCCTGCTCGGCCTGTACGACGTCATCGCCCCGGGAAACCACGGCTGGGCGCACTACTTCGAGCCCGCCCTCCACCAGCGGACCGTCTGCGCGAACGCAGTCGACGATTCGACCGGCACCCCGCTCTTCCGGCGCCTGCGCATCGTGGAGGTCGCGGGCCGGCCCACGGCCGTCACCGGGGTGATCGGGCTCCAGGCGTTCGACTCGATCCCGGTCGCCCAGCGGCCGGGGCAACGGGCCGTCGAGCCCGTGAAGGCCCTGCGCGAGTTGATGCTGGCGCACCACCATGAGGTCGACTCCTGGGTGCTCCTCAGCCACTGCGGCTTCGAGGAGGACCTCGGGCTCGCCGATACCTGCCCCTTCCTGGACGTGATCTTCGCGGGCCACTGCCACAGCGATCACACGGGCCCCGCACGCATCGGCAACACCCTCGTCCTGAAGGGCCGCGAGCTCGGCGTCGGCTACGCCGTCGCCACGTACACCCCCGACCGCTGGGTCGGCCGAACCGCCCTCTTCTCCGACACCGCGGACACCGCCCCATCCGTCCTGCCGCCCGAGCTGGCCTCCGTACGGGACCGGATCGCGGCGTTCGACGCACAGCTGACCGAGCCGTTGGGCCGGATCGCGGAACCGTACCGGAACAAACAGCTCGATCGCCGGGCCCTGGTCCAAGACCTGGCCGACCAGCTCCGGAGCGGCCTGGGCAGGGACGCCGTCATCCTGAACGAGACCGCCCTCCGCACCACGATCCTGGGCGAAATCCTGACCACCGGCGATCTGCTGATCGTCGAGCCGTTCGCGAACTCGCTGGTCGAGGCCAGCATCGCTCCGGCCCACCCCCACGACACCGAAGCCCTCCTCGCCCACCTCACCGAGCGAGTCGGGCCGCTCGTCACTTCTCCCGACCCGCTTCCGGCCGGGCTGACGAGCGTGCTGACCACCGACTACCTGGCCGACAGCTGCCTGGGCGGCCGGGCCCGTCCCACCGGCCTGAGCGTGGGCTCGGCGATCCGGAGCACCCTCACGAACGGAGACGACCAGTGATCCTGACCGGTCCGGAGATCATCTCCGCCTCGCGCGACGGGCGGCTGCGCATCGCCCCCTTCTCCTCCTCCCAGGTCAACCCGAACAGCTACAACGTCCGACTCGGTCCCACCCTGCTGACCTACACGGACGACGTCCTCGACGCCCACCGCCCCAACCCCACCCACCGCATCCAGGTCGGCGAAGACGGCCACACCCTGCAGCCGGGCGAGCTGTACCTCGGACACACGATGGAGGAGGTGGGCTCGGACCGCTTCGTCCCGCTGCTCTTCGGCCGCTCCTCCGTGGGCCGGCTCGGACTCTTCGTCGAGATCACCGCGCCCATCGGAGACATCGGCTTCCACGGGCAGTGGACGCTGATGCTCACCCCGACCCGCCCCGTCCGCGTCTACGCCGGGATGAAGATCGGACAGATCATGTTCTTCGTCTCCGAGGGCGCCATCGACCTGTACTCCGGCAAGTACCAGGCGTCCGCCGGGCCGCAGCCCTCCGCCTACTGGCGCGACCTCGACCCCTCGGCGGTGACGTCGTGATCCTGACCGGACCGGCCATCGCCGCCGCCCGCGATGCGGGCCACATCACGATCGACCCGTACGAACCCGACCGCCTCTCCCCCAACGCCTACGACTGGCGCCTCGGCAGCACCCTCCGCGTCTGCCAGGGCGACTTGGACGCCGCTGCCCCCACCACCTTCCGCGAACTCACCCTCCCCGACGACGGCTACGTCCTCGAACCCGACAACCTCTACCTCGGCCACACCCTGGAGCGGACCGGATCCGAGACCTACGCCCAACTCCTCAACGGCGACCGGACCACCGGCTGCCTCGGCATCTGGGTCCACGTCTCCGCGCCCCTCGGCCACCAGGGCCACGCCATCCGCTGGACCCTGGAGATCAGGGCCACCCGCCCCGTTCGCGTCCGGCCCGGCATGACCTTCGGCAAGCTCGTCTTCCTCCGCACCCACGGCACGCCGGCCAGCTACCAGCAGCACGGCCTCAAGTACCGCACCAGCGAAGGCATCGAAACCTCCCGCCTCTACGAGGAGAACCCCGGAGGACGCCGGTGAACCCCCTCGTCGCCACCGCCCTCGACCTCCCGTACCCCAGCCCAGGCGGGAGCGTCGAACTCTTCCTCGACCTCTACACCGGCGAGCGGCCCGCCGTCCCCGCCCGCGCCTTCATGCTCGCCCCCGACGGCCCCCGCCCCCGGACGCCCGCCGGCCTCGACCTCCTCCACGCCACCGGGAAGTGCATCGGCGGCGACCGCTTCAACAGGTACGTCACCGACCTCCGTCACGCCCTCACGGCCGCCGTCGACCCGCGGCAGATCAGCGTGCTGCACCTCCACCACCTGGCCTTCGGCGCCACCCCGGCCCTCCTGCGCGCCTTCCCCCGCCACCCCCGCATCGCGTTCGTCCACGGCACCGACCTCCTCTACGCCGAGAACCACAGCACCCAGCTCCGCGTCCTGCGCGAGGCCGCGAACGCGGCCGACGCGATCGTCGTCCCCACCCACGCGATGACCGACCGCCTGCTCAAGCTCGCTCCCAAGACCGACAGGCGCAAGATCGAGAAGATCCCGTGGGGCGTCCCCGACCAGCTCCTGAGTGCTCCCCCGCCCCGGCCCGCACACCGCCGCACCAGCCACCTGCGCGTCCTCTTCGCAGGCCGCGTGAGCTCCGAGAAGGGCCTCGAACCCCTCCTCCAAGCCGTCGCGGCCACGCCCTCCATCGAACTGAGCGTCGCCGCACCCCGGTCCCAGTTCCAGGACCTCGTACCGGTCATCCGCCAGCTCGGTGTCCACGTCCGCTACCTCGGCTGGTTCCGCCGACAGCAGCTGTGGAAGGTCTTCGCCGACCACGACGTCCTGGCCGTGCCCTCCACCACCCTGGAGGCCATGGGCCTCGTCGCCCTCGAAGCCCAGGCCTGCGGCCTCCCCGTCCTCTACCAGCCCGTCCCCGGCCTCACCGAGGCCCTCGCCGGCACCGGCATGGCCACGGACTTCACCACCCCCGCCACCGCGGCCCACGACCTCAACCGCCTCCGCACCACACCGGGCCTGCTCGAACTGCTCCGCACGGCCGGCCGCACCAACGCCGCCCGCTTCCCCCTCAGCGCCACCGCCTCGGCCATCACCGAACTCGGCCGACGGCTCACCTGACACCACCCGTGGCGCAGTCGGGCCGACCCCTGACACGTCACTAGGCTGGCCAGCGGACCACCCGCGGCCGTACGACGATCGGGAGACCATGACCACGCCCTCCACCGCCCGTATCGAAGACCTCCTCAAGACCGGCGTGCGCGAGGAGGTCTACCCCGGCGCGGTGTGGGCGGTCGGGGACGCCGACGGCGTCCGCGCGAGCGGAGCCGTCGGCCTCCTCGACCCCGACCGGCCCGACGAGCCCATGCGGCTGGACACCGTCTTCGACGTGGCCAGCCTCACCAAGATCCTCGCCGTCTGGTCCACGATCGGCACGCTCGTCGAAGAGGGCAAGCTCGACCTCCACGCCCCGCTGGGCACCTTCTGGGACGAGGTGGCCGGCCACCCCCTGACCCGGGCCACGGCCCACCACCTCCTGACCCACACTGCGGGCCTGCCCCTGCGCGCCAACCTGAAGAACCTCTACGGCACCGACCCCCAGGACATCCGCGACGGCGTCCTCCACGAAGCCCTCCACCGCCCACCGGGCGAGGCCGTCGAGTACACCGACCGGGCCGCCCTGATCCTCGGCTACCTCGCCGAACACCTCTCGGGCCAGCCCCTGGACCAGCTAGCCATCGACCGCGTCTGGCACCCCCTGGGAATGACGCGCACCCACTTCGGCCCCCTCCCCACCACCGAAACGACCTGCTGCGCCCCCACCGAGTACGACGACACCACCGGCACCCACCTCAAGGGCACCGCCCACGACTTCTCCGCCCGCCTCCTCGGCGGCGTCTGCGGCATCGCCGGCACCTTCTCCGTCCTCGACGACCTCGCCCTCTTCCTCCGCCACATGCTCGCCCCCACCCGGGCCGCGTTCGGCCCGACCTGGGTCAAGGACTCCCTCCACCTCCAGACCGGTGCCCTCACCCCCGCCCGTGGGCTCTTCTGGCACCCCGCCCCCGGCACCGACCCCGCCGCGGACGTCTGGGTCCACTACGGCTTCACCGGCACGGGCATGTGGATCAGCCCGGCCCAAGACCGGTGGGCCGTCCTCCTCACGAACAAACTCCGCTTCAACCGCGATCGGGAG
The DNA here is from genome assembly GCF_041200175.1 of Streptomyces sp. R33. Taxonomy (NCBI): domain Bacteria; kingdom Bacillati; phylum Actinomycetota; class Actinomycetes; order Kitasatosporales; family Streptomycetaceae; genus Streptomyces; species Streptomyces sp. R33. The sequence continues at coordinate 2,215,569 of NZ_CP165727.1, forward strand.
CCCTTGACGGAAATCCGCAACGCTTTCCGTCTCGCCGCATTCACGGTGGTTGTTCCGAGGCTCCAGGCCTGACGGCAACCCCGTCCACGCGGAGGCTTTGATCGGCTTGGCGGAGGACCTCTCTTCGGCCGTGTCCGAGACTGCCTATCGGGCAGTCCGGGCACAAGGCCCGCACGCTCCAAGCGTCTTACCTGTAGAGCCATTGGAACGCGAACTGCCACGGGCCCGCTGCCGTATCCCACCGGCGCTCTCATCCTGGGTGACCGACGCGGCAGTCAGCCATCGGGGAGACGGCAGCTCGGAGGCCACCCGGAAGTCCTGCTACGGCACCAGGTGGCCGATCACTACCAGCGTGACGTCCCCACTACGCGTACAGGAGCCTACGCAGGCGTCAACTCACTGAGGGCCCCTTGTAGGGCTTCGCTCTTGAGAAGGGTCGCCGCAGCCAGTTTCCGCAGATCCTCGCCAGTCAAATAGCGGTAGCTCTGCGGTGGATGGAACGAGCCGGAGGCCCTGAGAGCCGCCAGAGGAACCGGCTCCTCGAAGGCGACCGGCTCCTCCAAGGAGAGGCCGCTGGCCCGGGTCGCGCCGCTCATGTAGTCGTCGTACTCCCGACGGCTGATGCCAGTGCTCGTGCGACTGGCGGTCCACACCTCACGAGGGCTGGCCACCTGCACCGAGGCGATCCTCGCCATGCCGACGATGGCCATCGTCGGCGCGGTCGCGTAGAGGAGTACGGGCGTCCCAGGAGGAGCGGCGACGCGTTGGCGGCGTACCTCCACCGTCTTGGTGCCGGCCAGGATCGCCGTCGCGAACCTCGGGTGGACGGACAACAGCATCGCGCGCTCCGGATCGCTCACGTCTTTCGGTGCCCCTCTTCGTACACGGCCTGGAACAGCGCGTTGTCGATCTTCGACAGCGACATCAGCGACAACCGTAGCCCCAGCCCGTTCGCCAGCGCGGTCAATCGCGAATGCGTCACCTGTACGGGAAACAGCTCCGTGTCCGAGAACCTCAGCGCCATGACCCGGCCCGTAGCATCGGCTGCCGCACGCACTTCGGCACGACCATATACGCCCAGGTGTTCGAATCGCGAGAAGAGGGCGTCAGGGTCGCCGATGACCACCTCGTCGAGGCGCGAGCAGCCGATCACCATCTTGCCCTGCTGCCCTGCGGACCCCTCACTGACGTACCAAAGGATCCGAGCGGGGACGCTCTCGCCCCGATGGCCGGCCGACCGGTAGTACACGTGCTCGCGACTGATTCCGAGTACGTCGTCGCGCGGTACGAGCATTGCCGGAACGTCGAAGAGCTCCGTGGACCAGCGCGGCTTGACGGGTGCGATGAAGGTCGACAAGGCAGAATCGACCAGCTTCGCCGGCCACCACACCCTCTCGGCGATGCTCGCGATCTCCGCTGGCGCACGGGTGTCCAGGACCGGCGTCACAGCGCCGGTCCGCCCCGCGATCTGCCCGGCGGCCCCGGAGACCGCCTCCGTCGGCCCGCACACGTCTACCAGGAGCGCGGTGAAGCCCTTCTCGTCCTCGACGAAGCCGTCGGGGCCTGCTGCGACCACAGCCGCCCTTGAGGGGCCGGGGTCGATGATGCGCACGGCCTGGGCGCCCCGGTCCCGCCCGAGCCTCTTCAGCATGAAGAGCAACTGGCGGGCCAGCGTCTCTTCCAGAGCGTGCGATGCGGTCCTCAGGAGAGGAACGTTCAGCGTGCGGCCGTCCAGCGCCCAGGCGTACAGCGCGACAGGGCGCCCATCGCCGTCCCGGATGAGTTCCCTGCGCCACAAGACACCGTCACGGGCAAGGCTGGTCAGACGCTCCGACAAGCCGACTCCACCGTCACCACCGGCCTCGTCGAAGAAGGCGACGAGCCCCTCTTCACTTCCGGGCTCGACCTCGGCGGCGGAGAAGGCCGTTCCCATGAGATCGGCAGGGCGATACATCTGGGCTTGGCGGAGTTCGTCCACATGGAGCGTCACGGCCTCGGGAGAGACCACCCTGACGCGCGCCACCTCCCAGGCGATGTCTGCCAGCGCCGCCAGGTCGGAATCACGGGTCACCAGTACCTGCAGGCCAGCACAAGACGTCTCGGCCACGTAGCGCAGCCGCGCACGCAGGCCGACATCGATCACAACGCCGGGCATCTCCTTGCCCACCGCTGCGGTCAACTCCTGCTGGCGGCTGACCACCGCGGCGGTGTCGGGCGCCAGGGAGCGGAGCCTGGACAGGCCGGCACGTTGGTGGTTCCGCTCCTCCCGGTCCTCCACCGCTTGAACGTGCAGGAGGAGCTGCGGCGTATAGGCGAGCTCGACCAGGTCTGCGAGCCACCCGGCCTCAAGGGCCCTCGCTTCCTCGACCGCACTCTCGGCACCCGTGCCGTGAAGCCCGGAGAAGACCGTGTGGTCGACCGTCACGACCAGCAGGGCGTCGCTCTGCGCTCCCGTGAACAGGTCGTCGTGACCGTGGTCGAGCCACCAGGTGTCGAGGGTCTCCTTGTCACTACCCCGCCCGAGGCCCTCGCCCTTCGGCACGAAGCCCAGGCCGCTCCAGGTGGCGCTGAGCCCGTAGTCACGGCGACACCTGGCCCTGATCCCGAGCCTGTGACTTTGACTGCGCCGCAGTTCTGCGATCAGGAGCCTCGCGACCCCCTTGCCCCGGTGCTCCTCCGCCACGCACAGGTGCACGAGGCGAACGTGCTGGCTACGCTTGGGCAGTCCGAAGAGCGCGTATCCGACCAGCTCACCGTGGTCCAACGCAACGAGCAAGCCACCGTCGTCCGCGTACTTCCGGTACGCGGGTGGCGTGAGCAGACCGAGCCGCTTCGTGTAGCGGTTGCCCAGGGCGATGGCCGCACCGAGCATCTCCGACTGCTCTCCGGTCACCGGCAGCACTTCGATCACCGTGTTCCCCCTCCGCTTCCGTGAGGATCGGGTCGATCACTCCCAGCGCATGGTGTCGAACCATGGGTGAGCGGGCCACCGTTTGACCAATTTCAGCCGTGTTGGCTTGAATTGACACTCCACGGCGGCGGTGCGGCGGCGGCCACCCCAAGCAGACACGGGAGCGCGACCCTACGGGGTTACCGAATGAACGCTGAGCAGTTGTCCGGAGGTGGAAACAAAAGGCAGTCGTAGGGGCGTGCCAGCGCCGCGGGACGCCAACGTCCGGAAGGTGATGACCGCCCAACGCAACCGGGACACTGCGCCGGAGCTGGCGCTGCGCCGCGCCCTTCACGCGTTGGGCTTCCGCTACCGCGTGGACCTGCCGATCCCAGGAATGCCGCGTCGGCGCGCTGACGTCACCTTCACACGCTGGCGGACGGCGGCGTTCGTCTAAGGCTGTTTCTGGCACGCCTGCCCGACACATCAGCACGCTCCGAAGCACAACTCCGAGTGGTGGGGCAGGAAGTTCGACACCAACGTTCGCCGGGACGAGGAGACCGACGCGCACCTCGCGCTCCTGGGCTGGCTACCACTCCGCGTCTGGGAGCACGAAAGCGTGGACGGTGCTGTTCGGCGCGTGACGGCGGCCCTCGCCACCCGGGGCCATCCCCTCGCCCTGCGGCTGGACGCCCGGGACGTCGACACGTCGCTCCAGGCCGGAACAGCACCCCCACGGTCGGCGGCGTTAACCCGCTCAGGACTGTGGAACTCCCGCTGAGACGCTCGGCTCGTCTGTTGCTGGCGGGTGCGCGTACATGCCCTCACTGAACGGGGTGAACCAAGCACCGAACGGCATGGGCGCCACCCCAAGGCGGAGCCGACCCCGCTCTCATCGATGCCGTCCATCGAATCGCCGTACAGCCGCTCGAGGCCCACGGGGGCCAGTAGGCTCTCTCTGTGTCCTACCAGCGGCGTCTGCCGGGCTGGGATGCAACTGGTGACATAGGACTCGGGCAAGACTCGGGCTCGCGCCACGATGCACGGAACGACAGGCGATCCGGGAGCGGAAGTTGACACGGGTGGGTATCGAAGAGGTCGACGAGGCGGACGAGGCGGTGCCAACCGTCGGCCAACTAGTTACGGTACGTAATCGGAACTGGGTAGCCACTGCCGTGGAGCGCTCCTCGATCACGGTCGAAGAGCCGGGCAGTCCACTGTTTGCCGAGGCGCAGCACCTGGTCTCCCTGGTTTCGGTGGACGGTGACTCCGGTGACGAAGAGTTGCGCGTCCTGTGGGAGCTGGAGCCCGGTGCCACCGCCCGTGAGCAGCACGCCTTGCCGTCTCCGGTGAGCGGGTTCGATGACCCGGCGAAGTTGGATGCCTTCCTTGACGCTGTGCGCTGGGGCTCGGTGGCAACAGCGGACAAGACGTTGCTGCAGGCGCCGTTCCGCTCCGGCGTGAAGCCGGAGGACTACCAGCTCGACCCTGTGGTGCGGGCGCTGCAGATGCCGCGTACGAACCTGCTGATCGCGGATGACGTTGGTCTCGGTAAGACCATCGAGGCAGGTCTGGTAATGCAGGAACTGATGCTGCGGCACCGGGCGCGGACCATGCTGATCGTGTGCCCGGCTTCGCTCACTTTGCAGTGGCGTGATGAAATGCGCGACAAGTTCGGCCTGGGGTTCAAGATCGTGGATGCGGAGCTCCTGAAGGAGCTCCGCAGGTCTCGCGGGCTGTACGCGAATCCGTGGACGCACTACCCGCGATTGATCGTCTCGATCGACTGGCTCAAGCGGGAGCGGCCCATGGCGCTGCTGCGCTCGATCCTGCCGCCGGCCCCGCAGTATCCGCGCGCCTTCGACCTCCTCGTCGTCGATGAGGTACACACATGCGCGCCTTCGGGTTCCGGGAAGTACGCGGTCGACTCACAGCGCACCGACGCGATCAAGACCTTGGCCCCGCACAGCGAGCACCGGCTGTTCCTGTCGGCGACGCCGCACAACGGCTACTTGGAATCTTTCACCGCCCTGTTGGCTCTGTTGGACGGCCACCGCTTCGCCCGCACCCTGGAGCCCTCGGAGGAGGCCAAAGCGCAGGTGATGGTGCGCCGACTGAAGCGGGATCTGCCGCCGAACTGGGACGGTAGCCCGCGCTTCCCAGAACGTGATCTCGACCATCCTCTAGAAGTCGTCTACGATGCCGCGACCCGCGACGCCTACGCAAAACTCGACCTGTACGCGCAGTCCCGCCGCGAGACGATCTCCGGACAGCTGACCTTGCAGGGCACTGCGCCAAGCCGGGCTGCGGACTTCGTCGTCACGCTACTCAAGCGCCGCTTCCTGTCCAGCCCGAAGGCCTTTGCCAATACGGTGGACACCCATCTGAAGACGATGCTCGCCCGGGGGAGGCACAACGAAGCCGAGCTGGAGTACGACCGCGGCACGTACACGGTGGCGGAGAAGGTCCTCGCAAAGATGATCGGGCAGCTGGACGAAACGGCTGAGGACGATGCCGCCTTCGCTGAGACAGCCCAGGAGGCCCTTGCCACAGTTCGTCGGTTCGCCCCGCCGCTTACCCCCGCCGAACAGAAGCTGTTGGAGGACCTGCGCGACTGGGGGGACCACAACTCGGAGAAGTCCGACGGCAAGTTCACCGCCTTCCTCGGCTGGCTGCGCGCCACCGTGCAGCGAAACGGAACCGATGGGGTGAGCGGCAGCTGGGACGGCGAGCGGGTCATCGTGTTCACCGAATACCGCGATACCCAGCGCTGGCTGCACGAACGACTCATCAGCGCCGGTGTGCCGAACGAGGCGATCGCCCAGCTCTACGGCGGCCAGGACCGCGATGAACGCGAGCGCGTCAAGAACGTCTTCCAGGACGACCCGGGCGTCGACCCGGTGCGGATCCTGCTCGCCACCGACTCCGCGAGCGAGGGCATCAACCTGCAGAACCACTGCCACCGGGTCCTGCACTGGGAAATTCCGTGGAACCCCAACCGCCTGGAGCAGCGCAACGGCCGAGTGGACCGGCACGGACAGACCGCGGCGAAGGTCGAGATCGTCCATTTCGTGCCCGAGGGCTGGGACCAGCAGCGCGAAGAGGACACCGGATTCACCGAGGGCACCTTGGAGGACGCGATGGCGTTCCTCGGCGTCGCGGTCCGCAAGGTCGAGCAGATCCGCACCGACCTCGGTAGTGCCGGAGAAGTGATCGCCAGCCAGGTCGAGCAGAAAATGCTCGGCAAGCGCTCCAGCTGGCAGACCACCGACAGGGAGATCCAGCGTCTGGCCGGCAAAGCCGTACTGAAGATCGAACGGAATCTGGCGCACGACCTCCAGCAGGCCCAGGAACAGCTCACCCGGACCCGCACCGAGCTGAATCTGAACCCGGAGACGATCGAGCGGGTCGTACGGACCGCGCTCCGCCTGGCCCACAAGAAGGATCTGATCGAGACTTCGTCGCCCAGGGGAGTCAATGCACGGTGCTTCAAGCTCCCGGAACTGAAGGAAGGCTGGGCGCAGGCACGCAACGACGGCCTGCGGCACCCGGTCAGTGGCAAGGAGCGCCCTGTCACCTTCGACCAGAACTACGCCGGACGTACTGACGTCGTGCTGCTGCACCTGAACCACCGCCTGGTCGATCTGTGCCTGCGTCTGCTACGCGCTGAACTGTGGTCCCAGGACGAGCACGGCGCGTATCTGTCCCGTGTCACCGCCCGGATCGTCCCCGGCGACCTGCTGCGCAACCCTGCAGTGATCGCTCACGGCCGCGTCGTGCTCACCGGCAACCGAGGAGTGCGTCTGCATGAGCAGATCGCCCTGGCCGGAGGATCCATCGAACACGGCAAACTGGTGGTGGAGAAGAACCCGGAAGCCCTGGAACAGTGGCTCACTGCCGCGTCGCAGGAGGCACCGCCGCCCGAGTTCCTCGACCGGCTCACCGCGCTGTGGGGCGTACTGGAGACCCCTCTCAGCAAGGCGCTGCAGACCGAGTCCAACAAGATCGCACGCAAACAGCGCAAAGTCCTGGACAAGCGCTGCGAGGAAGACGTCAAAGCAATGCAGTCGGTACTGACCGAGCTGGAGCGCAGCATCCGGGACTCCCTGAACTCCAACCCGCTCTGGCGCCAGGACTCCCTGCTGGCCCCCGACCCGGAACGCGACCAGCTCAGGAAGGACCGCACGGAACTGGAGGCACGCCTCGCCGCCGTCCCTGAACAGCTCGTGTCCGAGGCGGCGGCCCTTCGCCACCGGTACGCGGACCCGGTCGCCCGCCGCTTCCCCGTGGCGGTCACCTTCCTCGTCCCCGCCTCCCTGACCGTAGCCGCTCCTTCCCACCAGGCAGGCCACTGATGCCAACGCGCACCCGCTTCCCGAAAACGGAGCAGCAGACCCCGATCGAGCAGCACGCCGAGTGGCTCAACCTGCTTCGTCCGGACGGGCCGTTCCTCACCGCGAAGATCCTCGCGGACGCATTCCCGCAAGGCCTTGACGTTGTCGACACTCCCCTGCGCGGCCGCCTCCGGCAGGCCTGGGCCGAGCTTCAGGCCGAACCGGCGACGCTGTGCAGCGCCTGGCAGCACCTGATCCTGGAAGAACTGCTCGGCTACCAGGGCCAGGCACTGCGCCAAGGCTCGATGCTGCCCCGCGAACTCACCGACCACCCCGGCACAGCCCCCGACGCATTGCTCATGGGCCCTCCCGACCCGACCAGCGGCATGCCCGGCGCGGCCGAACGCGCCCTCATCTACCGCCGCCCCTGGGGCGAACCCCTCACCCGCGCCACGAAGGGCTTGCCGTCGGCGGCCGAGCAGGCCGCCGAGCTGTGCCGGCGTCGTGCCGTCCCCCTCGCGCTGCTCACCAACGGAACCTTCTGGGTCCTCGTCCACGCCCGGCCCAAAGCACCGACCTCGGTGGCGGTCTTCGATGCCGACACCTGGTTCGAGGAACCGCTGCTGCTGCGCGCCTTCACCTCGCTGCTCGGTGTCCGCTGCGCCGCGATCGCGCCCAAGGACAGCGAGGGCAAAGACACCGACTCCCTCGCCGCCCTGTTCACCCGCACAGCCGACGACACGACCGCCGTCACCAAGACCCTCGGCAAGCAGGTCCGCGCGGCCGTCGAACTCCTTGTCGCGGAGCTCTCCCGCCTCGACCGTGAGGCCGACGGCGTCGTGCTGGAAGGCGTCGCGCCGCGGACCGTCTACCGCGCTGCGCTGACCGTGATGATGCGGATCGTGTTCCTCCTCTACGCGGAGGAACAGGGCCTGCTCCCGGCCGACGACGAGCTGTACGCCGACTCGTACTCGGTCACGAAGCTCTACGACCGCCTCGATCAGGACGACGCTGACATCGCCGACCGCTGGAAGGCCGCCTGGCCCACCCTGCTCGCCACCTTCCAGGCCATCCACGGCGGGGCCCGGCACCCGGACATGTGGATCCCCGCATACGGCGGATCGCTGTTCGACCCGAAGCGGTTTGCCTGGCTGGAACGCCTTAAGGTCACCGATCGTGTCGTCTTCGCCATGCTTGACGCCCTAATCAAACTCAAGCGCACCACGCCTGCAGGCAAGGTCACTTCGACGGAACGCCTGTCCTACAAGGGCCTCGACGTCGAGCAGATCGGCCATGTCTACGAGGGCTTGCTCGAACACTCCGCCATTCGGCTCGACGAGACACGCCTCGGGCTCAAGGGCAAGGCTGGTGTCGACGTCAAGCTGGCTGACCTTGAAGAGTGGAGCGCGGCGGGTCACCTCCAGGCCAAGACCGTCAAGCTCGCCGGCCTGACGGCGAAGCAGTTCACCGCCGCAATCGCGACCGAGCCGACCGGCGCACAGATCGGTACCCTCGACGCAGCCTGCGACAACGATCCCGAGCTCGCCGACCGAGTGCGGCCATTCTTCGGCCTGCTGCGCTCCGACCTGCGTCACGAGCCGGTTGTTCACCCTGCCGGGACGGTCATCGTCACCCAGGTCGGCGACCGGCGCGACTCCGGCACGCATTACACACCGCGCGCGCTCGCCGAAGAGATCATCCTGCATACCCTCGACCCGCTGTGCTTCTCACCCGGCTCCCCGGACGGTGTTCCGCGACCCGCCGATGGGAGCCAGCCGCCCGAGTGGCAAGTTCGTCCGGCATCGGAACTCCTGGCGCTCAAGGTCCTCGACCCCGCAATGGGCTCCGGCGCGTTCCTGGTCTCGGCATGCCGGTACTTGTCGGAGCGGGTCGTGGAGGCATGGGACCGCGATGGGCTGCCGGACGCGGTCGGTGCGCGTCTCGACGAGCATCGCGAGGACCGCGACGCGAAACTCCTTGAAGCCTGTCGCATGGTTGCCGACCGCTGCCTTTACGGTGTCGACACAGATGAGATGGCGGTGGAACTCGCCAAGCTCTCTCTTTGGTTGGTCACTCTGGCGAAGGGCCGTCCGTTCAACTTTGTTGACCACGCGCTACGCTGCGGCGACTCCCTCATCGGCTGCTTGACGGCGGACCAGATCGAAGCCTTCCACCTCAACCCGGGTGAAGGCCATCGCCTCAACGCTCGTCTCAGCGGGGAAATCGACAAGATCACTGGCCCGTTGCTCTCGCAGGCAGCGGAGCTGCGCCGTGACATCGAGCAACACGAGGTCGTCGACATCCGAGACGCCCGGGCGAAGGCTAAGAAGCTCGTCGAGGCCGAAGCGCTGACGGAACAACTTCGCCTTGCTGCCGACGCTCTGGTTGCGGCGAAACTATCCACCGCAACGACCAAGTCCAATGATGCGTACGATAACCGCCTCGCTTCCATCGCCGACCTCGTTGAGCAGGCGCTGCTGGGAGACAAGGCCGCAGCAGCCGAGGCCCGCACGATCGTCGATGGCTGGCTCCTCGGGTCCAGCGGCGGGTCGCGCACGGTCCCGCTGCGCCCGCTGCATTGGCCGCTCGAGTTCCCTGAGATCTTTGCCGATTTCACGCGCGGCGATCACCGCTTCGACGCTGTAGTGGGAAACCCACCATTCTCGGGCGCAATGGATATCCGCAGCCGAATTGGTATTGATTGCTTGAGCTATATTGGGCAGGTTGTCGCAAATGGCTCGACAGCTGGAGGCAGGGCAGATCTGTGCACCTATTTCCTACTAAGAAATTCCCAGCTTGCCCCAAAGCGGCGTATGGCAATCATCGCAAGCAACACGATTGCCCAGGGAGATTCCCGGGAGGTTGGCATCGCGAGGGCGATGGCGCATGACTGGGAGATCTTTCGCGCAATCAAATCTCAGCCGTGGATCGGTGCGGCAAATGTTTTCGTATCGCTGATTTGGTTGAGAAGTGACGGACTCGACGATCAGGCAATTCTCGATGGTGTCAGCGTGCCAAGGATCGACTCGAGCCTGACTCGACCATCCCGAGTAACTGGCGACCCGCATGAGCTCAAGATGTTTTCTGGGCGATCCTCGCAGGGGTGCATCACGGTTGGCACGGGCTTCGTGATTGAAACGAGCAAAGCCCAGGCGCTCATCGCCGCCGACCAACGCAATCGCGAAGTAGTCCGCCCATACCTGATCGGCGATGACGTTAATAACGATCCGCAATCACTGGCGAGTCGCTGGGCTATCGATTTCTTTGAAATGTCCCTTTCGGAGGCGCAAGAATATCCGGATCCGCTCGCCATTGTCGAGCGCGAAGTCAAGCCTTGGCGGCAAGAAGTCAAGCCCAATGGTGAATATGTACGCCGCAAGCCGCTGCCGCAGCGCTGGTGGCAGTACGGGGATAAGCGAAAGGCGATGCGTGACGCCATTTCGAGTCTCGATAAGGTAGTCGTTATTGGCCGGGTAAGCAAATACGGCCTCCCGAACGTTGTCCCAACTGGCCAGATTTACTCTGATCAGTTGGTCGTCTTTTATGAATCTGATCACGCCGCCATGCTCGCACTACTCACCAGCGCCTGGCACTTCAACTGGTGGACGGTCAAGGGTGAGTCGACGATGAAATCAGACCCCCGCTACACCCCCTCCGACGGCTTCGACACGTTCCCGCAGCCGGAACTCACCCCGCGCACCCGGGCTGCCGGCGAGGATCTAGATACCTACCGTCGCCATGTCCAGCTATCGCGGACACCACAACTCGGCATGACCGACCTCTACAACGAGGTCCACAACCCAGCAAACCTCGACGCCGATATCCAGCGCCTGCGCGATATCCATGTCGAGATCGACGAAGCCGTCACTGAGTCCTACCTCGCCCACCCTCTCGCGGCGCACTTCGGCTGGACGCCGCTCGTGCTGAACCACGGCTTCCACGAGACAGTCCATGGCCTGCGCTGGACTGTCGCCCCGGATGTCCAGATCGAGATGAACGACCGTCTCCTCGAACTCAACCACGCCCTGTACGAAGACGAGGTCCGCCGTGGCCTCCACAACAAAAAGGGCCCCGCCAAGCCCAGGAAGACTGTTGTCCCCGCAGCGACCCCGGATCCCGGTGATGGGCTCTGGTAGGGGCCTTCCAGCACCGGAGCCCACGTGCGGCACAAGCTTTGGCTGCGTTGCGCCGCGCTGTCAGTGGCTCGTCCTATCGTTGTGACCCATGAGCGATAAGTTGCCGCCCGCGACGTCGAACAGCCCGGTGCTGGCTGTCCCGTCCCCAGGCTCGATACGTGACGAGCTGGCCAAGCTCGTGGTGCTGGACCTGCTCGGACCGGTGGGCGGCGACCAGGAGGAGGTTGCTGACTCCCCGACCGACTGGTACGTGCTCGGGCGGCTCGCGCCGAACGGCACAACGATCGTGCCGGAGGAGATGGACGCCTCGCTCGGCGACAGTGAGCTGCCGGGCACGGATGAAGGGTCGCCGGACACGGACGCGCCGAACGTGCCGAGTCTGGCCCCGTCATCGGTCGGATTCACCGCGCGGGTACGCGGTGATGCCGACCGGCTGGAGGTGACCGGGCGGTGGGCACGTTACGTCCGCTCACACTCGACGGATCCGAGCATCGAAAAGCTGATCTGGCGGCGCACGCCCCACACCGGCTGCGTTCCGGTCAAGCTGGTCGAGGGCCTGGTCGAGGCTCTGGTGCTCGACTCCGAGGACGAGAAGGTAGTGCTGCGCGGCCGGGTGCGGCGTTTCCATGACGACTGGCTGGTCACGCTCTTCCTTGTCAATACCACCGAGACCGACTCCAACTCCGCGCTGCACTGGGTGTTCCAGGCCGAGCTGTCAGCGGAGGGCGTGGACGGCGCGGCGGTGTTCCTGCCCCGGCACGAGCCTGGATCCGGAGGCGATGCCCTCGACCAGGGCGAGCAGCGGCGGTTGGCCATGGCCTACCGGTTCAGCCCGGAGTTCGCGGTGGGGCACGCGACAGGGGTGAGCGCGACGGCCAGTGGCTCCGACCCGATGAGAGCGGTCTCTGTCTACACCAAGGCCGCGCCGGAGTACGACATCGCGCAAACCGACGCGCCGTCGTTCGACAGCGATCCGGACCTCCCGGAGCTGGTGGACCTGTTGGTCGACATGGAGGAACTCGGCGCGTGCGAGCCGCAGCGCCTGCGAGCGGGACTGATGCCGCTTGTGGCCGGTTATCGGGCGTGGATCGAGCGGGCCGAGGCGCGGATCGGACAGGACGGCCAGTATCTCGACGAGTACGCAGATCAGGCCGCGGAGGCGCTGGCCGAGGCGAAGCGGGCAGCCGACCGGATCGAAGCGGGCATCGAGCTGGTGCTCGGTGACCCGGATGCCCTGGCCGCCTTCCGCTTCGCGAACAGCGCGATGCACCTGCAGCGTATCCACACACGGGTCGCCTCCGCCCGACGCCGTGACGGATCCCGCGACCCTGACTCGGTGTTCCGCGACGAGGACAAGCCGGCCAACCGCTCCTGGCGTCCCTTCCAGCTCGCGTTCCTGTTGCTGAACCTTCCCGCGCTGACCGATCCGGCGCATCCGGAACGTGCCACGGGAGCCGAAGCAGTGGCGGACCTCCTGTGGTTCCCCACCGGTGGCGGCAAGACCGAGGCGTACCTCGGCCTGACCGCGTACACCCTCGCCATCCGCCGGCTGCGACCGGACCTCGGCGGTCTCGACGCGGGCCACGGGGTCGCCGTCCTGATGCGCTACACCCTGCGGCTGCTGACGATCCAGCAGTTCCAGCGTGCCACGGCGCTGATCTGCGCGTGCGAGGTCCTGCGCCGCGGCGACGAGGCTCGATGGGGTGCAGAACCGTTCCGGATCGGCCTGTGGGTCGGGGGGAAGGTGTCCCCGAACACGACCGACAAGGCCATGGACTGGGTCAAGGACGTCCGCAGGGCGAGCGGGAAACCCCATCAGAACTCTGGCAGCCCCTACCAGCTCACCAGTTGCCCATGGTGCGGAACGAAGATCGAGAAGGGCCGGGACGTCCAGGTCGACAAGACCCTTCGCCGCACCTTCCTGCGCTGCCCCGAGCTGTTCGGCTGCCCCTTCGGCGGTGGCGACCCGAACGGTGAAGGTCTGCCGGTCGTCGTCGTTGACGAGGAAATCTACCGGCTGTTGCCGAGCCTTGTGATCGCGACCGTCGACAAGTTCGCGCAGCTCACCTGGAACGGGCGCACCCAGGCCCTGTTCGGCCGCGCCTCCCAGCACTGCTCCCGGCACGGCTACGTCACCGCCCAGATCGCCGAGGAGGACTGGGAAGCCACCAGCCATCTCGCGGAAGGACGCTATCGCGCCGCTACGCTCACCGCGGCCATGCCGGTGCGTCCCCCGGACCTGATCGTGCAGGACGAGCTGCACCTGATCTCCGGTCCGCTCGGTTCGCTGACCGGCTTGTACGAAGCTGCCGTGGACCGCCTTGCCACCTGGGAGTACGCGCCGGGCAAGACGGCGCGGCCCAAGGTGATCGCCTCGACGGCCACTGTGAGGCGCGCCGAACGGCAGATTCATGCCCTGTTCGACCGGCGCACCGGGGTCTTCCCACCACAGGGCCTGGAGATCGGGGACAGCTTCTTCGCCAGACAGCGGCCCAAGGACTCGCACCCCGGCCGCCGCTACATCGGGATCTGCGCGCAGGGAGTGCGCACGAAGTCCACGATGATCCGGGTGTACGTCGCGGTGCTCGCCGCCGCGCAGACCGTGCACAAGAAGTACGGGCACAACCCGGTGACGGATCCCTACATGACCCTCGTCGGCTACTTCAACAGCCTGCGCGATCTGGGCGGCATGCGTCTGTCGGTCGAGGACGATGTCTCCACCCGACTGGAGCGGATCAACGAACGCGGCTTGTCGAGGCGCTACGACCTGCGGCTTGAGGAACTCACCTCGCGCCTGACCTCGGAGAAGATCCCGGACATCCTGCAGCAACTGGAGTACACCTTCCCCCGGGCGAACAAACTGACACCGATCGACGTGCTCCTGGCAACCAATATGATCGCCGTCGGAGTCGACGTCTCCCGCCTCGGCGTCATGATTGTCGCCAACCAGCCGAAATCCACCGCCGAGTACATCCAGGCCACCAGCCGCGTCGGCCGCGCCGCCCCCGGCCTCGTCTTCACCGTGTTCAACTGGGCCCGCCCGCGCGACCTGTCCCACTACGAGACCTTCGAACACTTCCACGCCACCGTGTACCGGCATGTCGAAGCGCTCTCGGTCACCCCGTTCGCCGAACGCGCGATAGACCGTGGCCTCACCGGGGTACTGGTGGCGCTCGCCCGCAACCTCGAGGCCGGCGACAACGGCAACCTCGGTGCGCAGACCTTCGATACGCACAGCAGCAAGGCCGACCACATCGTCCGCTACCTGGAGCGCCGCGCCGGCGAGGTCGCCACCGACCGGTCCGTCGGAAGCCGGGTACGCGAGGAACTCGACAGCATCCTGGACTTGTGGGCACGCGAACAGCGCCGCCCCGCCGCCCGACTCGCGTTCAACGCCAAGGGCAAGGCCGACGACATCGTTGGCTTGCTCCACAGCCCGGACTCAGGCCCGTGGAAGCGCACATCCTGTCCCACCTCGCTGCGTGAAGTCGAGCCAGGTATCCGACTGGTGCTGCGGACCGCTCCGGGTAACGCCGACGACCACGAGCAGCACCCGTTCCTCCCGCGCCCGAACCCGGACGCCAACGGCGCCGGACACGAAGGGGACCTCTCATGACCATCACCGCCGACGGGACGCGCTCGGCAAGCAACCTGCGGGTCGGGGAGCTGAGGCCCAGCCAACTGCTTCACACCTACGGTGTCGGCGCAGTCGCGGACCTCCCGAATCTCTCTGTGATGGTCCTCGGGCTCGACGAGTGGGAGCTGGAGAAGGCCGCTATCGTACCGGAGGAACGGCTGCTGGCGGCGGTGCGCAGCAAGGTCGGCGCCCAGGTGCAGAACCTGCGGATGCCTCCGTACACGCCGGAGGATCCAAACGACTTCACCGGCGCCTGGTCCCGGATCGGTGTGCCGGTCGCGGTGTTCCCGGGCTGGCTGCGCTGCACCGACACTCGGTGCAACCGGCTCGCCCCGGCCGATTCCGGGCTCTTTCACCTGCTGCCCAACAGCGTGGCACCCGACCAGACCCGCTTCGTCCACTCCTGCCGCGAGACCGGCCGTAAACGGCCGACCGCGGTGCCGGCCAGGTTCGTCTCTGCCTGCCCGGCCGGCCATGTGGACGACTTCCCGTGGATGTACTTCGTCCACCGTGGCGCCCCCTACGGGGCGGACCACACACTGAAGCTCGTCGAGCGCGGTACCACCGGCGAGGCCGCGAACATCTTCGTCGAATGCTCCTGCGAGGTGAAGGCCCGATCCATGGCCGAGGCGATCGGTACCCGTAGCGAACAGGTACTCCCTGCCTGCCGGGGTCGGCACCCGCACCTGGGAACCTTCGAATCTTGCACCGAACAGACCCGGACCATGGCACTGGGCGCGACGAACGGCTGGTTCGCCATGCAGTTGCGGGTTTTCTCCATCCCGCACGCCGAGAATCCGGTGGACAGCGCCGTGGCCGAACATTGGGCCGGGCTCCGGGTGGTGGCACAGCTGCCCCGCGAGACCGCGCGCCTGGTCCTTCCCACCCAGGTTATGTGGCCACAACTCGAACGCTTCGGCGCGGACGAGGTGTTGGACGCGATCTCGCGACACCAGGGAGAGAACCAGGCCAGCACCGCCGAAGACACCGACGCATTGGACATCTCCGGACCGGAATGGCTTGCCTTCATCGGCAGCCCGCAGAACCACCCTGACTTCAGCGTCAGCAACGAGCCCGTCCCAGCCGTACACCGCGACTGGCTCGGCCAGGTGCGCCTGGTCAAGCGCTTGCGCGAGGTATCCGCGCTATACGGATTCAGTCGGATCGACGCGCCGGAATGGGGCTCCGCGACCAGCGGAGGCGAGGCCCTGGAGGAGAACCGCGCGCCCCTCTCCAGCTCCGCGCCGATCTGGCTGCCCTGCGCGGAAACCCGCGGCGAGGGGATCTTCCTTCGCTTCGACGAGAAGCGGATCAGCGCCTGGGAACAGGACCCGAATGTCATCCGCCGGACCAGAACGCTGATGAAGGCACACGAGAAGTGGTGCACCCAGCGCCGCACCGCCGCAGAGTGGCCAGGCATCCGCTATGTGCTGCTGCACACCTTCTCCCACGTCCTGATCCGAGAGTTCGCTCTTGAGTGCGGGTACGGCGCCTCCGGAATAGGCGAGCGGATCTACGCGCGCTCCGGTGCAGATCCAATGGCCGGCATCCTGCTCTACACCGCAGCCCCCGACAGCGAGGGCACCCTCGGCGGGCTGGTCAGCCTCGGTGGACAGCACAGACTTGGTGCGTTGATCGATCAAGCGCTCGAAGCTGCGCGGCTGTGCGGCTCGGATCCGCTGTGCGCCGACCACGACCCGGTCGCCCACGGTCGCCTGCACGGTGCTGCCTGTCACGCCTGTCTGTTCGCGGCGGAAACGTCCTGCGAACGGGGCAACCACTTCCTCGATCGCGAACTGCTCGTAGAAACATTCAGCGGCCGACCAGGCGGGTTCTTCACAGCATGACCGGCCACAGCGTCTACGAAAGTGCGCCCAGCCTGCCCGAAGTACTCTCCGGCCTCGTCGCTACTCTCCCCGCAACGCACCTCGCTGCCTGGATCAACGTCCTGCGGACGATGCATGCCCCTGACGGACGCACGGAATCCCGCCTCGTCGCCGCGCACCCGGGCGTAGGTCTCGGACCGCGCGCTGACCTGCTGCTGTCCGCGTGGCGGTCCACTGATCCACAACTGCCGGGATGTGCCCTGGCCCTGGCCCTCGAAGCCGCCGGCAACCGATACGAGCAGGACCTCGCCACCCATCACGTCGAAATCGCCGTCTCAGGACCAATGAGCGACGCGGTGTCGGTCAGGCTCACCGCATCCGCCGCAATCCAGGTAATCCGGGCTGCCAACGCCACGCTCCTGGTCACCAGCTACGCCGCGTTCGGCATCCAGGAGATCGTCAGCGAGATCAGAGCAGCCGCAGACCGCGGCGTAAGCGTGGATCTGGTCCTGGAGACCGCCCGCGCTTCCGGAGGCCGACTGCACGGAGAGGGCGACGGGCGCACTGCGTTCTACGAACTGCGCTTCCATCCGGACGTACGCCTGTGGCAGTGGGCGAACAACGAGCGGCACGGGCCCGGTGGCCGATACGGCAGCATGCACGCCAAGGTCATCGCCGCCGACCGCAACATCGCCCTACTCGGCAGCGCCAACCTCACCGACAACGCATACAGCGACAACCTGGAGGTAGGTGCTGTCATCCGCGACCCCAGCGCCGTCACCAGTCTCGTCGATCACTTCATCAACCTGATGCACTCAACGGACGGTCCCTTGATCCGACTGCCCTGGCAACCAGCCTCATAGGGCCACACGCAAACCGCTGCCACACCCTGTGGGTGGCTGGTGCGATCGAACGAACAACCGGCCAGTTCCTTGCCGGTTCAGCCCCTGCTAGAGTTTTCTCCCCCTGTAGAGAGGGTAGTTGGCCTCGTAGATCACGCCCCTGAGTTCGATGTCTCTCACCTGGCGGGCAGCCGAAGATCCCTGGCTGTGGTGATGGGCGTAGTGGTGGAGGGTGCGATGCTGCGGCGTGCTCGGTAAGCACGCGGCAGATCGACTCGGCGCCGCCGCAGCGGGCCCCGGTCCGCCAGGCCCGCGCGGAGACAGAGGCGGACCTCACGAAGCAGATACGGACCATTCACGGCACTACGTGGGGAGCCTCCGGGAGACGGCGCCTCGGAACGGCGGCCACTCAGCCAGCAAAGGGCCAGCGCCGGTACGGCAGCCAGGAGCGGGAACTAGCCAACATGGCGTTACGGTGAATGGGACCTCCCGGCGCATGCGGGCGCTTCCCACCTGCGGCAATGTGGATCCGCTGGGTGATGGTTCCCGCCACAGCTTCGACCGTTTTGGTGGCGCGTCTCCTACTTTCCCGGACTGATCCAATCGTTCGTGGGCAGGATGGACCGCTAAAGAGCAGCTGGTCTCGGGGGAGATGGCCTATGTCCTTGCTGTTTTGGCGAGCCTCCGTGCCCAGCGGTTCGCCCCACGCGATCACCGCCGAGCCAGGTCATGCCGAGGCAGTTCCGGGTATTCCGCTCCAGAGGGTCCCCGGTAAGGACACCGAGGCCGATGGCCGTCGGTCGCTGCGTACGACCTACGCGGAACGCGATGAGCCGCCTTCCACGAACAAGGTGACCCGTCTGCTCGCAGGGGCCATGCACGAGCGCGTGAACCGGATCGGTCAGGCACGCGACCTGATGGGCCAGTGGCAGGACCGCGTCCGGGGCCGCAAAAGACGGGACATCCGGCACCTGGGCCCGTTCGCCGGCGAGGAACTCGTCCGATGGACTTTGGACAACGTGCTCAACGCACGGAAGCGGTCTGTCCCCTCCTTCGGGTTCAGCCTTGCCCTCGTCCTCACGCACGGCGTGGCTGCCCACCGTCAGCGCCGGCTACGCGGTGTTTTCCTGGCGGGTGTGGTGGGCCTGGTGGCGGTGCGCCATCCGTGGGGCGCGCTGGCGCTGGTGGTGATGACACTGCTCCACCACTACCTCCTCAAAGCAGGTCTCCTTCGCGCGACGCTTCGCTGGGGCTTCAGCTCCCTCGTTCCCATGCTCCTCGTGATCGCGGGTGGCTACCTGGCCTGGACCCGGCTACAGCCACATATGCCCACCCTCACATTCGCGCTACGGGACTCCGTCGCAACTGCTGTGTGGACGGCCCTCCTACTCGCCGTCGTCTACACGGTGGACCGCTGCACGGCCCTGGCCTACCTGGCCTCGTTGGGTCCGTGGCGCAACAGCCCTGCCACCCGGCCACGCCTTGCCCCGCGCGCGGCGGCCCGGATTGCCGAATGTGAAGTGAACGAGCGGTGGCAGAGCGTCCCGTACCGGAAGGAAGACCGGATCAACCGCTTCGTCGGCGCCGGTCTTGATGCCTGGCGCGCCACTGGGCCACGCATCCAGCTCACCGCCGCCCGTCGTGCCGACGACGCGGAGGACGACAAGCACGACAGCGAAGACCTGACACGCCGGTCACGGCCACCCTCCGAGGTAGAAGACCCGTGGGGGAAGGAGGGGGCGGGCATCCGCAAGTTCGAGGCGGACGAGTTGCTGGACAAAGTCCGCGACGAGGTCGAGCGCCTCAGTGGCGTTCTCGTGGAGACCCACGCACTGCCGAACTGCGACATCTTTGAGACTCTCGCCGTCCCGGAATCCCGGTGGAAGAAGCTCCCGCGCAAGCCCAGCCGCAAGGCCGGCGTAATGCGCAAGGGGCTCGATGGCACGTGGCCAGAAGCACGGGAAATGATCGAGGAAGGGGGGAGAGCTCCCTCAGGCCACCATTCACGTCGATATCTGGCGGCGCAGGTAGTCGACTGGGACGGAGACATCGTCGTCACGGTGTTCGCCCACGCCGCACTGGAGGGCAAAACGCTCCACTTCGTGACCCGGCCGCACGTCTTGGCCCCTCTGAAGGACGAGGCTCGCTCCGAGTCCGCGAAGGGATGGGAGCTCGCCAAGAAGATCCTGCTCACTCCGGTTCACGCCCTCGGTGACACAGCCGCGCTGGCACGCCGGTCCCATGCCGGGCTTGTCCAGGCCCTGGACGCGATCGTCAACGGCCTGCTCGGGCGTTCCGTGCAGCAGCAGGTGGCCCCTGTCCTGGACAAGACAGAGCAGAAAGACACTGGAAAGCCAGTCGGCCTCCGTGAGCACTGCGCCCTCGACGAACCAGAGGACATGCACCAGGTCGAGGACGCAGCCCGGCATGTCTCGATCCTCCAGTCACGGATGTTCAGCACGGTCAGCGCCTTCCTCGATGACCACGGTGTCTACACGGGCGACTTCAAACGGCAGGCGCAGGAGGTCGTCACCCAGTTCTTCATCAGTGGCGACCACAACCAGGTCAACACCGGGACCGTGCACGGAGATCAGACGCAGAGCACCAAGACCGACAGCGCACAGCAGAAGGGATGATCATGAGTATCTGGCGGGGCCGCGAGGCGAGTGGCGGCATGCAGGTCACGGGCAACGGAAACCAGGTCAACACCGGCCGGATCGGCGGGAATCAACAGCAGTCGTACGTCGGCTCAGGCCAAGACGACACCCGCCTCCAGGCCGCACTGGCCAAGCTCTCCGAGCTCGGCGCGGCCATCGAGGAACACGCGGAGGAGCTGAGCAACGCCGATCTGGCACGCCGCACGGCCGGGCGCATCGGCGAGGAGCTGAACAGCGCCCAACCCGACCAGCGCCGCATCCGGGACAACCTCGAAGACCTCGGGCTCGCCATCGGGTCGGCCGCAGCAGCTGTCACTGTGCTGCAGGGTCTCACTGCCGCGGTCGCCGCTCTGCTCGGGTAGCTCCACCGGGCAGTCCTCGCCGGACCGCCGACCGACTGCCCCCGGGAGCCGGCGGGGAGCCGATTGGCTCCCGCCGCACCGCCTCCACGAGGCGAGCCACGAGCAGTACTGCCTGGTCGGGATCCTGACCTGCGTTACAGGGCGGGAGCTGATCTCCGCGGTCCGTCTTGGCGCCGCCTGGAGTGGGTCCCCGTTGGAGTTCCACTACTGCTTCCGCTGCGCGGACGATAACTGCCCCGGCCAAGACATGCCCCTCGGGGACTGGGAGGCCCGCGAGTCCTACCGGAACCTCCTGCACAAGTATGGTGCGTCCTGCGGCGCCGAGAAACTGCGTGACGCCGGTACGAGCACGTGGTCGCCGCAAACCGCGCCGTGCACCTCTTTGTCGGCCCCAACCGCGATCGACCGCAAAGCAAAAGGCGGCCACCTGCTCCGGCCCTGCTGCCGCTACATCGCTTAGCCTGTCATGACACCCGGATCACGGTCCCAGCCAGCCGCGATCCCTCCCCGTGAGCAGCCTCCGCTGGGGAGAATCTGGGGAGAATGAAGCCCCGTTGGGGGGCGGCTGGGGAGGATCGGCCGCATCAACGGGCAGCACGGCGAAAGGGCCCGAAAGACGGATCGCCGCAGGTCAGACCGCCTATCTAGTCGATTTCCGCAGGTCAGCCCCCTGAGTACGAGGAGATCAAGAAGATCTCCAGCTGGGCCGCCATCCTCTTCGCCCCCACCCTGGTCGGCACCATCTACGGCATGAACTTTGAGTACATGCCTGAGTTGGGTTGGAGCTTCGGATACCCCCTTGCGATCTGCCTCATGGGGATGGTTTGCGTCAGTTTGTACGTGATTTTCAAGCGGCGGGACTGGCTCTAAGTCCATCGCATGACGCTCAGTCATCCTTCGCACTTCACTTTCACCTCACTCACAGATCGACCCAGAAGCAGCCGCGGGGGCGCTGGGGGGGGGAATAGATGCGGGCGATCTCCTCGCCTAGACGAGTAAGTCCGAAGTGCTGGTCAGTGGTCGTAGGCGATGAGTGACCTGGTTAACGGTGTTCCGTTGGCCCGGTTGTGCCAGATCGCCGCGGTCAGGGCCAGGATCCGTTGCCCGACGCGGGCCAGGACTCCGGCTGGGGTCCTGGCTCCGTGGCGTTCGAGGTCGAGCTGGCCCTTGAGGGTGTCGTTGACCGACTCGATCAGCTGGCGGACCGGCTTGAGCAGGTGCTCGCCGGGCCGCGGTGTGCGGTTGCGGTAGCTGGGCCGGAGCAGGGTCAGGCCGTGGTCGGTCATGAAGGCGTCGAGGTGCTTGGAGACGTAGCCCTTGTCGCCGATGACGGTCTGCCCGGGGTGGGTGGCCAGCAGATCGGCGTCCTGGGTGAGCATGCCGGCCAGGACTTCCCGCTCGTCCGTTTTCGGGTTGGCCAGGGCCCAGGCGACCGGGAGTCCGCCGGGGGTGCAGAGCAGGTGCAGGCGAAGACCCCAGAAGAACCGCGAGTGCGAGGGGCAGTAGGAGTAAGCGGCCCAGCCAGCCAGGTCGGACCGCTTGACGGTGGGCCGGGACCGGGCGCACTCCACCGGGGTGGAGTCCACGATCCACACGTCGTCGTGCCACAGATCGGTGTCCCGGGCCAGGGTTCGGATGAACCGGCCGATCAGTCTGTTCGCGGCCCGCAGGCGCTTGTTGTAGCCGGACTGCCCGGGCAGGTAGGGGAACTCGGCGGCCAGATGGCAGCGAGCGAAACGCAGCCACCTGGCCTCGGAGACGAAGCCGAGCACGGCCTGCATCACCGCAAGCGTCAACAGCTCGGCATCCGTCAGCCTCGGAGGACGGCCCGGCCGCCGCGTGCCTGCCAGAGAGTCATCGATCCTCACGTACAGTGCTGTCGCGAGGGTTTCGAGGTTTGTCGTCACAAGCGAACCAACGAGACCCTCGCTTCATGCGCTCGAAGACTTCGGACTTACTCGTCTAGCCCCAAAGGGGCACCTGACCTGGGCTTTCGAGGTTCCAAGGACGCTGGGGAGCCTCTGGGGAGAAGCGCAGTCGCTAACCGCTCCTCACGCCTGCGCCATCAAGCCGGCCCGCCGGTCGGTCGACGACTGGCCCGGTCCCGGTCCTGTCGTCGCGGAGGTCGGTCGGTCAGCTCGTCGCCCGTACCGCGTCCCTGATCAGGTCGGCGACCCGTGTGGGCTCGGAGAGGACGACGGCGTGGGAGGCGTCCGGAAGTTCGACGACGACGGCTCCGGCTCGTGCGGCGCCGAAGCGCTGGACCTCGGGGCTGATCGTGCGGTCCGCCCCGGCCACCAGCGCCCAGGACGGTTTCGACCGCCACGCCGCCGCGGACGCGGTCTCGGTGAAGGCGGCCGTGGCGAGCGGGCGTTGGGCCGCTGCCAGGACGCCGGCGACGTCCTCGGGCACGTCCGCCGCGAAGACGGAGGGAAAGGCCGTCTCCTCGATGGTGACCTCGACCCCGGAGTCGCCGTCGAGGAGCGGGTAGGTCCACTCCTTCAGGCTGCCCGTCAGCGGGGACTCGGGGAAGCTCCCTTGGAGTTGGCCGAGGCTCTCGCCCTCGTGGGGCACGTAGGCGGCGACGTAGACCAGCGCGACGACGTTCTCCGCGGTGCCGGCCACGGTGATCAGCGCACCGCCGTAGGCGTGGCCGACGAGTACGGCCGGGCCGTCGACCTGGGCCAGGACGGAGGCGAGGTAGGCGGCGTCCGACGTCAGGCCCCGCAGCGGGTTCGACGGAGCGATCACCGGGATACCGCTGCTCCGCAGTTCCGAGATGACGCCTATCCAGCCTGTCGCGTCGGCGAAGGCACCGTGCACGAGGACGACGGTGGGGTTGGTCATGCGAGTTCTCTTCTCGGTGTCGGGCCACGTGTGGGGCGTCGTCACGACGGTCAGGGCGCGGCCCGGAATGCGGCAAGAGGTCCGTGCGACGGTTACTCACGGTAGGGCCGTGCAAGTGGTACCTCTTGTACGTGCGTGCATCCGCGCTGACACGACGGCGCACACGCGTCTCAGCGCCCTCGCTCGTCCTGGGCGCCGGCAGTCGTCGTCGCGAAGGCCGACGTCGCCAGCGCCTGCCATTCGCTGGGGCTCATGCCGTAGGCCCCGCGGAACGTGCGGCTGAAGTGCGAGGGGCTGCTGAAGCCCCAGCGGTGTGCCACCGCGGCCATGGTGATCCTCCGGTTGGAGCGGCCCAGTTCGAGCCGGCAGAACTCGAGCCTGCGCCGCCGCACCCATTGGCTCACCGTGCTGCCGTCGTTCTGGAAGAGCTTCTGCAGGTACCGGACGGAGATGTGGTGGGCGCGTGCGATCGACTCCGGTGAGAGGTCCGGGTCCATCAGATGCTCTTCGATGTAGCCGTGGATACGGGACAGCATCTCGGTGACGGCCCCGGACGCGTCGTCGGCCTCGTCCGTCGTGTCCGCTTCGAGGAGCTCCATGACCAGGACGGAGAGGAGGTGTACGGCCGTCCGGGCACGCCGGTCCCCGATCGTGGACCGTCGGAACTCCGCCTCGGCGGCGAGCGCGGTCAGGAAGTCGGACGCCAGCGCCCCGATCCCCTCCCCGCCGCGTACGGGTACGCCGAGCACCTGGTTCAGTTCCGACTCCGTGACGCCCAGATAGCACCGGGGCACTCGGAAGAAGATCATCTGGCAGTCTTCTCCGAACTGCAGCAGATGCCGTCGGGCGGAGTCGCAGAAGACCAGGTCGTTCGGCTCCAACAAGGTCTTGGCGCGCTCGTGGACGACGGTGACGGGCCCACGGACATGGACGCCGAGGTAGACGTGGGTCCGGTCGTTCGTCTCCGGCATCTCGGAGAGCATCTGGACCAGCCACCCCGAGCGGGAGGAGGGCGAGGTCGGATCCGGCGCTTGCCGGGGCACGCGTTGGGGCGCACGTGACATCAGTGTGAGGGTCATGGGGATTCCTAGCCGTAGGTGCGTGCGGGCGGAGGGCGGATTCACGCCCCGTTCGCCGGCTCCTCGGCCAGGAACTTCTCCACCACGGCGTTGAAGGCCGGCGGGTTCTCCAGGAAGGGAAAGTGCGAGCTCGCGACGTCGGAGGCGAAAACGTGCAGGCGTGCGCCGGGAATCCGCTCGGCGACGAAGCGCTGCGAATCGGGGTGCACATGGCTTCCCTCGCAGCCGATCACCAGGGTCGGCACATCGATCCGGGGAAGCACGTCGCGCCAGTCCTGCGCGCAGTGGTCGAACAGCAGCGGTACGCCCGCGTAGGCGGGTGTCGACCGGATCTCCTCGCCGACGAAGGCCAGTACCTCGGAGTCGGGCTCGCCGGAGAACATGCCGCGCACGAAGTCGGCGCGGACCGCGTCGCCCTCCGGCCCCGCGAGGGCCGCACCCAGGTACAACAGCCCCGATACATCGAAGATGGCACCGGAGTCCCGCTGTTCCCGCTCGGTCATCCAGGGCACGGCGGCGACCGCCGCGGGCTGGTCGACGGCGACGAAGCGCCGGATCCGTCCGGTCCCGTACTGGTCGATGAAGCTCCACCACACCGAAACGCCCATGGACCAGCCCAGTGCGTCGAAACGGTCGAGACCGAGATGGTCGACGAGTTCGAGCACATCGCGGGAGAGCCGGGCGATCCGGTAGCCGTGACGCGGCTTGCCGGATTTCCCATGGCCGCGAAGGTCGACGGTGACGACGCGACGGCCGGGCGCCAACCCCTCGATCTGGTGGCGGAACATCGCCTGCGTCTGCCCCCAGCCGTGCAGCATCACCAGTGGGACGCCCTCCCCGCCGGTGTCCTGGTACGCGAGCCGCGCGCCGTCCGTCGTGATCAGTTCCTTCATGACCTCTCCCCTGGTCAGAGGCGGTACATCACTCCCGCCCGTCCCGAACATCATCGAATGGGGCCCGCCGCCCGCACCACCGCGAGCTGTAGGAATCGGGCCGTGGATCCTCCTCGCTTTGTCGAAGCGAGTCCGTGGTCAGACGGCCCCGTCGCCGCCCGGGGCGAGGAGTTCCTCGATCCTGAGGCCGAGGTGCAGAGTGAGCCGGTGGGCGCCGTCGTCGAGGTCGAGTCCGGTGATCTCCTGAATCTGGCGCAGGCGGTAGTAGAGCGAGGTGCGGTGGATTCCCAGCGTGTCCGCGGTCCGGGGAATCGATCCCGCGTGTTCGAGGAAGCAGCGCAGGGTGTCCCGCAGGCGGTCGCCGCCATGAGCGCCGCTCAGGGTACGGAGCGGCTTCGGGACCAAAGACGCGTTCAGGGCGTGCTCGGGGAGCTGGAGCAGCACCGCGAGCTCCCCGAGCAGCTCCCAGTCACTGGCGCTGTTCAGGGTGGGCAGTCGGCGTGCCGCGCGTGCCGCCACGAGCGCCTGCTCGTACGACGTCCATGCACCGTCCAGGCTGGGGTGCCGGCCGCCGACGCCGATCACGGGGCCCGCCGACGGGCCCAGGAAGGTGCGGAGTTCGTCCAGGATGCGAGCGGACTGTGCGGTGACCTCGTCCTGGCCGGGTGGGCGATCGCGCAGCTGGAGCAGTATCGCCCGCTCCTTGCCGATCGCGATGAGGCCCGTGGCCGAACGCGTCTGCCGGAACCCCTCCAGCGCCCCCCACAGGGCCGCCTCGGACTGCCGCACGTGCTCCGTCGCGCAGCTCAGCTGGACGACGGTGACCAGGACGTGCTCGGCTGCTCCGAGCAGTCCGAGTTCCTTACCTCGCCGCCGTGCGGTGGTACGGGCGGCGACGTCGGTGCCGACGAGTTCGAGGACGAGGTCCCGCTCGTCGGCCTTCCGGGTGTCGGTGGCGATGTGCTCTCCGTGCATCTGGGCGGCCATGGCGTCCGCGGCCCGGGCGATGGCACGTGTCTCGTGCTCTGCGAGCGTCTTCTCGGGCACGACCACCAGGAGCAGTCCGAAAAGGTGCCCGCGCTCGCGCAGGGGCACGACGTAACGGGGCAGCAGTCCGAGATCGTCACGGCCATCGATGAATCCGGCTCGGGACCACTGGGTCACGCCTTGGGCGAGGACGTAGCGGATGGTCGCGTTGTCGGCGCGGCCCTGCAACAGGGTGCCGATGCGCACCGGGTCCTCGTCGCCGAAGTGGCGGCTCGTGCAGACCATGCGGACCAGCGGGTCGTCGACGGCGACGGACCGGCCGAGCCGCTCCGCGAGCTCGTCGACAAGCGCCTGGAGCTCGGGGCTGCCGGGGCGGGCTCGCTGGAGCCTTGCGGTCATGCGCTGTTCCTCTCTCGACCAACGGCTCCCCGCGGACTTTTCCAGTCCGCGGCTCTTGATCATTCTGAGGAAGCGACGACGTCGGCACATCACACGAATCGTCCATTGCCATGACGCCCACGGGGGATACGAAGCGACTACTCTCCGCTGTCGCGATGCTTCACCAGCCGGGCCAGCTCCACGCGCGAGGTGAGGTCCAGCTTGGTGAAGGCCCGGCGCAGGTGCGAACCCACCGTGTGCGGCGAGAGGGAGAGGTGCTCGGCCACCTGTTGGTTGGTCAGCCCACGGGCCACGAGCCGTACCACCCGTATCTCCGCGGCCGTCAGCTCGGGCCATGCACCGGAGAGTCCGGCCGTCGAGGGCCGGCGGCGGACACCAGCGGCCCGCAGGCGCCGGCGGACGCGTGCGACGTCCCGCTCGGCGCCCGCTCGCGCGTAGAGCGCGAGGGCCGTATCGAAGTACGGCACCGCTTCGGGCATGCGGGTGGCCGCCAGCTTGCGTCCGGCGTCCTCCAGTGCCGACGCCCGGGCCAACGGCCGAGGGCAGTCCTCGTACAGCCGGACGGCGCGTACGAGAGGGGCGAGGTCGTTGTCGAGGAGCCCCCGGGCGTGCGCGGCGGTGGCGGCGAGGAACGTGAGGTCGGGGTTGAGCACGGCCAGTCGCTCGGCCAGGGCCACTGCCTGCGCGGCCCGTTCGTGCGCGCCGGCACGCAGCGCCAGGCGGACGAGGAACGGGGCGTCGGCAGGGTCGACCAAGCCGGCGTAGGCCGGCCGGTCCGCGGCGGGCGACGTCATCACCTCGTCGAGTTCGGCCATGGCACGGTCGGGCCGGCCTTCGAAGTCGGCCATCAGTGCCAGCATCCAGGAGCCGAAGTACCGGACGACGGGTGCGCCGTCGCTCCGCATGCGCCTCGCCTCCGCCGCGTACGTTCGTGCGGTCTGCTGGTCGTTGGTGTGGAGGGCGACGCGCATCATCACGTACCGGAGCGTGACGTCGGCGAGGTTTCCCGGGCCGAGATCGTCGGTCGTCGCGGACGCGGCCTCGGCGTCGGCCCGGGCGTCCGTCAGCCGTCCGGCCTCCAGAAGGATGCGGGAGCGGGTCATGAGCCACATACGGGTGGCCGCCGTCCGGCCCTGCTCCCTGGTGATCCGGATGCCGTCCTCCGCGGCGGCGAGCGCCTCCGCGGAGCGTCCGGTGGTGTTCGACAGGAGAGCGTGCCACAAGGCCTCCGGAACCCACAGCGAGGTGCTGACGCCCAGGGCGTCGGCCAGCGCGGCGGCCCGCTCGGCCTGCCGGAACGCCTCGGTCAAGTCCATGCGGTGGAAACTCACGGCCGAGCGGACCGTCGTCAACGTGGCCTCGGCGGAGCGGTCCGCCGCTGCCGCTGCGGTCTCCCACGCCTCCGCGGCGACCTGCTCGGCCGCCGAGTGCTCGCCCGACATCGAGAGGCCGACCGCGAGCATGGCGAGCAGTCGCCCCCTCACGTCCACGGGGATCCCGGGCAGTGCCGCCCCGGCGCGGGCCTGCCGGACCGCCTCGGAGAAGTCGAACGGTACGGCGAGGCGTGCCAGGGCAAGGCGTATGCGCGCCTCGTCCTCAGGTCCGAGACCGCCGGTCGCCAGGGCGGAGACACCCAGCTCACGTGCCTGGGCGGCCCGGCCCGTCTGCCAGAGCAGCGGGATCGTCTCGGCGATGACCCGCGGCCGCTCCGGAGCGTCCGCCACCGTGAGTTCCAGAGCCTTGAGGCTGCGTTCCGCGGCGGGTCCGGGAGCGGTGGCCGCGAGTTCCGCCGCGGCGGTGCGCAGCCGGTCGGCCTCCGCCACGTCTCCCGCACCCGCTCTCCCGGCCTCCGCCGCATCTGCCGGTGCTCTCCCGGCCGACGGCCCGGGATGCTCGACAGAGGAGGCCGCGCTCCCCGGCGGCAGCTCGGCGGCTTGACCACGCAGGGCCTGACGCAGGGACAGGGGGAGGCCGGCTTGGACCGCCTCGCGGATCAGGTCGTGGCGGAAGGCGAGGCGATCGCCGCTTTCGGTGAGCAGATCGGCGTCGAGGGATTCCCGGACCGCTGTGATGAGCGCCGCCGGGGACCTGCCGAGCAGTTCGGCCAGCAGCGCGACGGTGACCGGGGCGCCCACGGCGGCCGCCGTCTGCACCAGCTCCCGTGCCTCGTCGGACAGCTGGCCGAGGCGGCGCACGACCGAGGGGAGTTCCCGTGGGGCGGGTGGTCCGGCCGACAGCCTGGCCGTGCCGTTCTCGATCGTCACTGCCTCCCGCAGCGAGCCGAGCAGCTCGACCAGCAGCTGCGGGACTCCTTCGGCGCGGCGGGCGACGCGGAGGACGTCCGGGTCGGGAGCGGCGCCGAGGACGCCCTCGATGATCCGTGTCGTCGCCTGGTCGTCCAGCGCTCCCAGCGCCAGCTCGTGTGCGCCTGCCTGGCGGATCCGGTCCAGGGTCGTGCGCACTCCCGACGGCACGCTGCCGCCGCGCACGGCGACCAGCCACAGGATGGCGTGCGACGAGAGTCCGGCCGCGAGGGTGTTGAAGGTGAGAAGGGTCAGGTCGTCGCACCACTGGAGGTCGTCGAGGACGACGAGCAGGGGGCCGTTTCGAGCCGTCTCCCGCAGGCGGTCCCCCAGTTCCTGGAGCAGCCAGAAGCGCTGGCCGGGCGTCGTGGCGAGGCCCCTGAGACGGACGGCGCCCGACAGCGGTTCCTCGCCGGAGAGCAGACCGTCGAGGAGCGGGCCGAGCGGCACGAACTGTTCGTCGGGGTCCGCCGCTCCCTCGAACACCCTCGTCCCCCGCCGCCTCGCGGCTGCCGCGGCCTCCGCGAGGATCCTGGACCTGCCGATGCCTATGGGGCCCTCGACGCGGATGATCCCGCCTTCGCCCCGGTCGAGCGCTTCGAGCCGCGCCTCGATGAACGCCAGTTCTGCGTCCCTGCCGCGCAGCGGCGTCCGTACGCCCTCGGTTTCCTCGGGCACGGTCCTTGTCGTCACTCGGTTCACGCTCATACGGCGGAACAGTATGAACCATATGAACCACATCGCCGTCGCCCGGCCCAGGGGCCGACTCTCAGTCGAAGCGCAGGTCGGCGAGTTGCCGTTCGAGGATGGTGACGTCGTCCTCGGGCTCTTCACCGACCGGGCGCGCCGCCATGAGCGCGGCGAGATCGGCGCCCGCCCGGCGGACGCGGCCGGGCAGGCCGTCGGTGTACTCGTCTCCCCCCGAGCCCCAGTCCTCGGAGGCCGCGAACACGGCGGTGGGGACGGCGACGGCGCGGAGATGGGCGAAGAGCGGGCGTACGGCGTGCTCAAGGACCAGGGAGTGGCGGGCGGTACCGCCCGTCGCCGCGATCACGACCGGCTTCCCTGAGAGGGCATCCGGATCGATCACGTCGAAGAAGGACTTGAAGAGACCGCTGTAGGAAGCCGCGAACACGGGAGTCACCACGATCAGGCCGTCAGCTGCCGTCGCCGCGTCGATCGCGGCGCTCAGTCGCGGCGGCGGAAAGCCGGTCACGAGGTGGTTGGCGATGTCGCCGGCCAGTTCCCGCAGCTCCACGACCTCGGTCGACGGCGCCTGCCCCCGGGCGGCGAGTTCGTCGCGGGCCGCCTCGGCCAGCCGGTCCGCGAGCAGGCGGGTGGAGGAGGGGGTGCTCAGCCCCGCGGAGACGACGATCAGCTTCATGCGGCGGACACCTCCCGGACGGCTCGAAGGGACGCGTGCGTGGGGGCCTGCGGCACGTCGGCCGGACGTCCCTTCGCGAACTCCCTCCGCAGCACGGGCACGACCTCTTCGCCGAGGATGTCCAGCTGTTCAAGGACTGTCTTCAGGGGCAGGCCCGCGTGGTCCATCAGGAACAGCTGGCGCTGGTAGTCGCCGACGCTCTCCCGGAACGACAGGGTCCGCTCGATGACCTGCTGGGGAGAGCCCACCGTCAACGGGGTCTGCTCGGTGAAGTCCTCCAGCGACGGGCCGTGGCCGTACACGGGAGCGTTGTCGAAGTAGGGACGGAACTCCCGTACGGCGTCCTGGGAGTTCTTCCGCATGAAGACCTGTCCGCCCAGGCCGACGATGGCGTCCTCCGGCCGGCCGTGGCCGTGGTGCGCGAACCGGCGCCGGTAGAGCTGCACCATGCGCCGGGTGTGGTCGGCCGGCCAGAAGATGTTGTTGTGGAAGAAGCCGTCTCCGTAGAAGGCGGCCTGCTCCGCGATCTCGGGGGACCTGATGGAGCCGTGCCAGACGAAGGGCGGGACGCCGTCCAGGGGCCGCGGTGTCGAGGTGAAGGCCTGGAGCGGCGTCCGGAACGTGCCCTCCCAGTCCACGACGTCCTCGCGCCACAGCCGGCGCAGCAGCGCGTAGTTCTCCTTGGCGAGGTTGATGCCCTGGCGGATGTCCTGGCCGAACCACGGGTAGACCGGACCGGTGTTGCCGCGCCCCAGCATGAGGTCGACCCGGCCGTCGGCCAGGTGCTGGAGCATCGCGTAGTCCTCGGCGATCTTCACCGGGTCGTTCGTGGTGATCAGCGTCGTGGACGTGGACAGGATCAGCTTCTCGGTGCGGGCGGCGATGTAGCCGAGCATGGTGGTCGGCGACGACGGTACGAACGGCGGGTTGTGGTGCTCGCCGGTCGCGAAGACGTCCAGGCCGACCTCCTCGGCCTTGAGCGCGATGGCCACCATCGCCTTGATGCGCTCGCGTTCGGTCGGAGTGCGACCGTTGGTGGGGTCGGGGGTCACGTCCCCGACGGTGAAGATGCCGAACTGCATGGGGTGTCTGCTCTCCTGAGCTCGTCCGGTTCCCGCGCCGGGGAACCGGGGGCCGGGGTGACGCCGGGGGCTCCGGCGTCACCCGGCGGGTGGGCGGTGCGGCGTCACTTCGCCAGGAAGGCGAGGAGGGCGGTGTTGACCTCCTCGGCGTGGGTCCACAGCAGACCGTGCGGGGCGCCCTCGATCTCGACGTAGTCGGCCGACGGGAGCGCCTTGTGGAACGGGCGCGCCGTGCCCTCGGCCGGCAGGATGCGGTCGGCGGTGCCGTGCAGGATCAGGGCCGGCACGTCGACGGTCGGTATGTCGGCGCGGAAGTCGGTGTACCAGGTCGCCGGCGCGGCGGACGCGGCGAAGGAGCCGCCGCGGGCCGCGGTGTTCCAGCTGTTGCGAACGGCCTCCGCGCTGATGCGGGTGCCCAGGTTCTCGTCGAGGTTGTAGAAGTCGTTGAAGAAGGCCGTGTAGTAGGCGTAGCGGTCGGCCTTGACGGCGGCGACGACGCCGTCGAAGAACTCCTTCGGGGCGACGCCGTCCGGGTTGTCGTCGCTCTTCAGCAGGCAGGGCTCGAGCGAGGCCAGGAAGGCGACCTTGGCGACACGGCCGGAGCCGTACGTGGACACGTAGCGGGCGACCTCGCCGGTGCCCATGGAGAAACCGACCAGGACGGCGTCCTTCAGGTCGAGGGTCTCCATCACGGTGTTCAGGTCGGCCGCGAAGGTGTCGTAGTCGTAGCCGGTGGTCGGCTGCGAGGACCGCCCGAAACCGCGGCGGTCGTACGTGATCACGCGGTAGCCGGCGTCGAGCAGCGCGGCGCCCTGGCGTTCCCAGGAGTGGCCGTCGAGCGGGAAGCCGTGGATGAGGACGACGGGCTGCCCGCCACCCTGGTCCTCGAAGTACAGCTCTATGGGGTTGGTGTTCTCCTGGCCCACGGTGATGTACGGCATGGGGATGCTTCCTCGATTCAGGTCGGCTGGTCCGCGCGTCGAAGCGGCGCGGCATGCCCGTCACGCTAGGACCGGTCCCGCACCTCCTGTTGCCGTACCGCGCACCACACCTTGCACGGGGGCGCAGAGGTCACTCAGCCGCCGCTGGCTGTTCCGGCGTCGCCCTCCGCAAGCGCGATCCGGGCCAGGTGGACCCGCGAGCGCACCGAGAGCTTGCGGAAGATCGACGCCAGATGGGTGTTGACCGTGTGCGGGGAGACGACGAGGGCCTCCGCGGCCGACCGGTTGGTGTGACCCGCGGCGATCAGCCGGGCCACCTTGCGTTCCGAGGCCGTGAGCGCGTCCCAGCCCTGGGCGGGGCGCGGCCGCAGGCCTCCGGTGCGCCGGCCGGAGCGGCTGGTGGCCCGTTCCAGATCGGCCCGGACCCGGTCGGCCTCGACATCGGCTCCCGCCTGGGCGTAGATGTCGTGGGCCCTGGTCAGGGCGGGTGTCGCGGCGGGGTCGCCTGCTGTGAGGAGCGCGCGCCCGAGGTCGGCGGATGCGGCGGCGAGGGGCAGCGGCCGGGGGCCGGTGAGGAGGATGCGCACCGACCGCTCCAAGAGTTCGTGGTCGGCGTTCGCCAGGGCGGACGCGTGGGCGGCCACCCCCTGGGCGGTCGGCACGCCGGGGTTGCGGGTGGCGTGTTCGACAGCCTGGGCCGCGAGGTCCTCGGCCAGGTTCCGGTCCCCGCCGCGCAGGGCGATCCGCACGGCCTGGACGACATGGGGGCGCAGGAGCCGCCATCGGAGGAAGGGGTGGTCACACTGCACGGATCGGACCAGTTCGGCCGCTGCCGCGTGGTCGCCGTCGGCGTCGGCGACGACGGCCTCGAAGTACTGGTGCGTGGCGTGGTTGCCCGTGTTCGGCCGATCGGCCACGGTCGCCCGCACGACGTCCAGGTGTTCCCGCGCGGCTTCGCGGTCGCCGCGCAGCATCGCGAGGAAGCCGCGGTTGACGCGGATGTTGACCAGGTTGCCGGGCAGGTGGAGGTCCGCTTCGAGCCGCTCGGCGGTGACGAGGTCGGCGTCCGCGTCGTCGAGCCGGCCGAGCCCCATGTTCAGGGTTCCCTGGGCCCAGATCAGCATGGCGGGGCGCAGGGGAGCGCCGCCCGCCGTCCGGAGCAGTCGCCGTACGGTGTCGAAGTCGTCCATGTGGATCCGGGCGACGGCCT
This sequence comes from Streptomyces sp. R33, assembly GCF_041200175.1. NCBI lineage: Bacteria > Bacillati > Actinomycetota > Actinomycetes > Kitasatosporales > Streptomycetaceae > Streptomyces > Streptomyces sp. R33. Next base: position 2,249,378 of record NZ_CP165727.1, read on the forward strand.
CCTCGGGCAGGAAGGCCGTGTCGAACACGCTCAGCGCCGTGTGGTGTTCGACGGCGGCGGCGCAGTCGCCCGCGTTGAGGGCGATCTCGCCGAGGCCCCACAGCGCGAGGACACGGGCCTCCCGGTCACCGGACCGCTCCGCCTCGGCGAGCGCCCGTTCGCCGGTCTCGCGAGCGGCCCCGAGGTCGCGCCCGCGGGACCGGGCGAGGGCCTGCCGGGCGATGAGCCGGGCGCGGATCGTCGGGTCGGTGACGGCTGCCAGTGCGGCCGTCGAGCGGCGGGTCAGCTCGTGGACGTCGTCGAGGTGCCACAGCGTGTCGCCGAGTACGGACTGCAGACGGGCGAAGACGTCAAGGGGCGGCTGCCGGGCGAGCAGCGTGTCGCCGGTATCCCGTGCCTGGGTGTACCGGCCCGCGCGGGTCAGCGCGACGATGGCCCGTTCTCCCACGTCGAACACCATGGGCGCATGGGGCGGTACGAGTTCCAGGGCGCGTACGGCCAGGTCGGCGGCGAGGTCGGGCATCACGGCGATCACGTCCGTGGCGGCCGTGCCGAGCAGCCCGATCGCCTCCTGGTCGCCTGGTTCGGCGCTCTTCAGCAGATGCGGGACCGCGTCGGTGGAGCTCCGGCCCGCCGCGACGAGCCGGCTCGCGGCCTCCCGGTGCAGCGCCCGGCGTACGGAGGGGGCGAGATCGGCGTACACCGCCTGGCGGAGCAGGTCGTGGCGGAACCGGAGGCGCTCGCCGTCGTCGTGGAGGAGGGCGGCGGCGATCGCCTCGTCCACTTCGGCGCTGAGTCCGGAGGCGGGCCGACCGCACAGGGCGGCGGCGTCCGCGAGCGAGAACGCGCGGCCGAGGACCGAGCCGATCCGCAGGAAGTGGAGGGTGTCCGGCCGGAGGTCGGCCAGCCGGTCGCGTACGCCGAGGACCAGCCGCTCCGGAGGCTCCGACGCGTCCGCGCCCGACGCCGCGATGCCCGTGAGCATCTCGGCCGCGAGGAAGGGGTTGCCTCCCGCCCCGTCGAGGAGTTCCGCGACCTCCGTCGGCACGTCCCCCCCGAGGACGTCCCGTCCCAGCTCGGCCAGGGCCGTGTCGGACAGCGGCCGGAGGGGGAGGGTCGTCGTCCGCGGCCCCTGCCCGTACAGTTCCGGGTCGTTCCTGCCCGTGAGCAGCCAGAGGACCGGGCAGCTGAGCAGCCGTGTCGGCATGACACTCAGGGCGAACCGGCTCAGCGGGTCGGCCCATTGGACGTCGTCGACCGCGATCAGTACGGGCGTGCCCGCCGAGCGTTCCTCGATCAGCTGGGCCAGTCGTTCGACGAGCCAGACGCGCTGGTCGTGATGGCCCGCGAGGTCTGCGAAGTCCGTGCTGGACAGCAACGGCGGGTCACCGTGCAGGAGGCCGGAGGCCAGTGAGGCGAGCGGTGCCAGCTCGTGCAGTTCCTCGGCGCGTCCATGGCTGATGACGAACCCGTGAGCCCGCGCGATCGAGACGGTCTCCTGCAGCAGTACGGTCTTCCCGATCCCGGGCTCGCCCAGGAGCAGCGCGATCGCTCCTCCCTCGCCGTCGCGCACCGCCTCGACCAGGGCGCGCAGCCGCTCCAGCTCGGCTTCACGGCCCCGCAGCCCGGGCCGGCTCAGCCCCGCGCTCCCGGGCACCGCCATGCCTTCTCCCTCGGGCCGCTCGGGGCTCATCCCTTGACCGATCCGGCGAGCAGTCCCCGCGCGAAGTGCCGCCGGAGGGAGAAGAAGACGAGCAGCGGGACGAACGCCGCCACGAAGGCTCCTGCGGTGAGCCGCTGCCACTCGTTGCCGTACGTCCCGGCCAGGCTCGCCAGTCTGACCGTCATCGGCGCGGTCTCGGCCGTTCCGCCCAGCAGGGTCAGTGCCACGAGGAGGTCGTTCCACACCCAGATGAACTGGATGATGGCGAAGGAGACCAGGGCCGGGCGGGCCAGGGGCAGCACGATCCGGAGCAGCAGCGTCCCGTGTGACGCGCCATCGACGCGGGCGGCCTCGATCAGGTCCCGGGGCAGCCCTGCCAGGAAGTTGTGCAGGAGGAACACCGCGAACGGCAGCGCGAAGACCGTGTGGGCGAACCAGACCTGGCCGAAACGCGCCGGACCGGTGAGGTTCCACGCGGGCAGGAACAGCCAGCCCTGGGAGAACAGCTTCAGGAGGGGGACGAGCGCCATCTGGAGCGGCACGACCTGGAGCGCGAAGATGCCGACGACGAGCGCGTCCCGCCCCCTGAAGTCGATCCACGCCAGGGCGTACGCCGCGAAGAAGGCCAGCACGAGCGGGAACAGCACCGAGGGAAGGGTGATGACGACGGAGTTGACGAAGTACTCCGCGAGCCGCCCCGACCCGTTCCCGCCCCCGGACAGCACCTCGCCGTAGTTGTCGAGCGTGAGATGCGGCGTACCGAACACGGTCCACCAGCCCGTCGTCTTGATCTCCTCCTCGGGACGGAACGAGGAGAGCAGCAGACCGAGGGTCGGTGTCGTCCAGAGGACCGCGATCACCACGGCGATCGACGTGAAGGCGCGGGAGGCCAGACGCTCCCGGACGCCGTTCACGCCGTCCTCCGCTGTGCCCGGACCTGGTGGGCGACGAAGGGGGTGACGAGGACGAAGAGGAGCACGGCGAGCGCCGCACCGCGGCCCGTCTCGCCGTAGCGGAAGGTCTGGTCGTACATCTCGTGGGCGATGACGCCCGTGTCGAACTGTCCGCCGGTCATGGTCCTGACGATGTCGAAGGCCTTGAAGGTGCCGATCGTCTGGGCGAGGACCACGACGAGCAGCGTGGGCCTGATCGACGGCATGGTGATCCGCCAGAAGATCTGCCGGGGGGACGCGCCGTCGAGTCGGGCCGCCTCGGTCAGCTCTCCGGGAACGGCCCTGATCGCGGCGGCCAGCAGGACGGCTGCGAAGCCCGCCTGTGTCCACACCATCACCACGATGAGGAACAGGACGTTCCAGGGAGAGTGCACGAGCCATTGCCTCGGTTCGCCGCCGAACGCGACGACGAGCTGGTTCAGCAGCCCGATCTGCCCGGCCTCCGCGGGACGGTAGGCGTAGACGAACTTCCAGACGACACCCGCGCCGACGAAGGAGATCGCCATCGGCATCAGGACGAGGGACAGCGCGAACGCTCTGAACCGCGACCGTACGACGGCCGCCGCGTAGAGCAGACCGACCGAGGCTGCCAGCAACGGCACGAGCACCACCCACGCCAGGGTGTTGCGCAGCGCCACCATCGCCCGGGGGTCGGTGACCATCCACACGTAGTTGTCGAAGCCGGCCCACGCGTCTCCCCCGCTGTCGGTGAACGACAGGACCAGGGTGCGCAGACCGGGCAGGAGAAGACCGACCGTGAGTAGCAGCAGCGCGGGGGCCAGCAGGAGAAGGGCCGCGGCCCTTCTTCGAAACGGCCCCCGGTGCAGCGCCAGCAGGATCAGGGAGACCACCGCCGCGAAGGCGGCGACGCCCTGGAGCAGGTACAGCAGCTTGGGCTGCTGGGCGACGGCGTCGAACGACATCAGTGGCTCGGCCAGGACCGTTCGATGGAGTCGGCGACCTGCCGGGTGCTCGCGCCGCCGATCCAGTCGACGGCTCCCTTCCAGAACGTCCCGGCGCCGACCGACGCGGGCATCAGGTCCGAACCGTCGAACCTGAACTGTGTCCCGGGGTCCTGGAGCAGCTGGATCGAGAGCCTGTCGACCGGGGTGGCGGCGTTCGCCGGATCCACGCCCTTGTTCGCCGAGACGAACGGGCCCTTCTTCATACGCGCGTTCGCGAAGTCCGCGGAGGCCAGATACTCCTGGAACGCCCGCACTTCGGGACGGTCGGCGAACGCCGCGGTGAACACCCCACCGCCCAGTACGGGGCGGTCGGCCGGGTCTGCCCCCGGCAGGAGGAAGGCGTAGACGTCCTTGTCCGGTCCGATCTCGGTTCCCTTCGGCCACATGTCGGCATAGAACGAGGCCTGGCGGTGCATCGCACAGTCGCCGGAGAGAACCGGTGTGCCGGCCTCCTGGAAGGAGATCGACGCCATCGAACGGGCCGGACCGAAACCGCCGTTGGCGTACCGGTCGTTCTTGAGGATGGACCCCACGGTGTCCATGGCCATGATCACCCGCGGGTCGTTGAACGGGATCTTGTGGGTGACCCACTGGTCGTAGACGTCCGTGCCCTGCTGACGCAGCAGGACGTCCTCGATCCAGTCCGTGACGGGCCAGCCGGTCGCCTCGGCGGACTCGATGCCCGCGCACCACGGCTTGACGCCCGACGCCGCGGCCTTCTCCGTCACGGCCATCAGCTCGGACCACGTACGGGGAACGCTCAGTCCCCTGTCGCGGAAGAACTTCGGCGAGTACCAAACGAACGACTTCACGTTCGCGACCAGCGGCGTGCCGTAGAGGGTGCCGTTCACGGTCGCGTAGCTGTTCCAGTCAGCCGACCAGCCCTGCTTCGCGAGGGCCACGACCCCGGCGCTCGCGGGCTTGAGCTTCCCCGCCCGCGCAAAGCGTTCCAGGAGCCCGGGCTGAGGGAAGAACGCCACGTCCGGCACACTCCCGCCGTCGACCCGGAGCTGGATCTGGGCCTCGAACTCCCCGTCCCCCTCGTACTGGACGTCGATTCCCGTGCAGTCCGCGAAGTCCGCCCAGGTCTCTTCGAACAGGTCGGCCTCCCGGTCCCGGTTCTCCGCGTAGACGGTGACCTTGGTGCCGGGGTGCTTGCCGTACCTGGCGTACGGCCCACAGTCCACGGCGGTGTGCGACCGCGAGCCACCGTCCTGCGGAACACCACAGGCAGCGGCAAGGGCGGCGAGGGGGATGACGGCGAGCGCGAGCCTCGCGCCGAACCTCATGGGCGCATCTTCTCCGATCACCCGCCGAAGGGGTCCTCGGGGGCGATCAGAAGCTACCAGCGCTCGAACATTATCGACTAATCGTTCGATCCTGAACGATCGGGTCAGTGGGCGGTGGACCGGGCCGCGTCCTGGATCAGCTCCGCCACGGCCTTGGGCTGGGCAAGCATGACCAGATGGGAGGAGTCGACCTCGACGGTGGTCATGCCGGCGCGCTCGTACCCGTAGCGCTCCACATCGGGGTTGATCGTGCGGTCGGAGGAGGCGACCAGACCCCACGAGGGCTTGGTCTTCCACGCCGCGACAGGCGCCGCCTCCGAGAAGGCCCGTGCGGCCAGGGGGCGCTGGGAGACGGCGAGCACCGCGGCGAGGCCGGGGTCGACGTCCGCCGCGAAGAGGGCGGGGAACCTCTCGATCTCCACCGAGACGTCGGTGCCGGTCTCGGTGGAGCCGGCCACCGGGAACGGGGTGTAGACAAGCGCGTCGGCGAGACCGGAGTCGGGGAAGCGGCCCTGCAGCTCGCCCAGGCTCTCGCCCTCCTCCAGCGCGTATCCCGCGAGGTACACCAGTGCGCGGACGTTGTCCTCCGTGCCGGCGAGGGTGATGACGGCACCGCCGTAGGAGTGCCCGACCAGGATCACGGGGCCTTCGACGGCGCGGATCACCGAGGCGATGTACGCGGCGTCGTCGACGAGGCTGCGGTTGGGCACCGCCGGGGCCACCACTTCCATGCCGGCAGCGGTCAGCTCGGGGATGACGCGGGCGAAGCTGGAGGCGTCGGCGAAGGCGCCGTGGACCAGGACGACGGTGGGGCGGGCGTGTCGGGGCATGGGGGAACTCCTCGGTGCTGGAAGGGGGATGGGGCAGGGGATGCGGGAGACGGGAGGCGGATGTGTGGTGTTCGTGTGGTGCTTCACAGGCCGAAGCGGGCGCGCCTCGCCTCGGGCACCAGGTCGGTGTACTCGGGGTGCTTGCCGATCCAGCCCCGGATGAAGGGGCAGTACGGCAGGACGCGCAGCCCTCGGGCCCGGGCGTCGTCGAGGACCCCGCGGGCGAGGAGCCCGCCCAGGCCCCGGCCGGCGGACCGGCTGTCGATCTCGGTGTGGATGAAGGCGATCTCGCCCTCCGAGAGGTGGTACTCGGCGAAGCCGGCGGTCTCGGCGCCGGCTTCGCCGGCGAGGATCTCATACCGGGACTTCTCGGGCCGGTCCGTCACCTGCGGTTCCATGGGTGCTCCTGTGCGGTCGTCGTGTGACGGGGTGGGTGGGTGCGGTCAGAGCGTGCGGCGTACGCCCGCCTGGCGTTCCAGGTTGCGGAGTTGGACGGACAGGTCGCCTTCCACGGCGAGGTGGGCGGGGCCGCTGCGGCCGATGGGCAGGACCTGCTCGCTGCGCATGTCCTCGAGCATCAGGGCGAACGCCGTGTACATCGCGACGAGCGCCACCACGAGGCCGAGCGCGCCGGACGTGCGCGTCAGCCATTCGGCGCCGGTGATGCCCGCGAGGCCGGTGGCCGCCCAGCGGGGCAGGGAGACCGCGAGGACGAGCCACAGCGCGCGCTTGGGCCGGGTCACGGCGGTCATCAGGGCCCCGAAGCAGAGGAGCGCCAGGTTGAACACGCCGAGGACCTGAAGGCCGTCGGCCGCGCCGCTGAGCATGATGAGCGAGTAGGGCAGCCAGCTGCCGGCGAACACCGCCATCAGCGTCGCCGCGATCACGTCACGGGCTCCGAAGGCCAGGAAGCTCACCAGGAGTTGCAGGGCGAAGGCCGGCAGTACGGTGAAGGCGACGGCGCTGCGGGCCGTCTGGTCGAAGATCCCGAGCTGCAGGCAGCCCGTCATCACGGAGCCGATGGCTATCGTGAAGAAGCCGAGCGGCATGGGTGAGGCGATGGGGCGCAGGTTGATCCGTGTCATCGACCGGAGGTCCGGCTCGAAACGGCGTCCCGGGGGAACGTCCGGCAGGGTTGGCGGCGTGTCGCCGCCGTCGGCGGCGGGGGAGGCTGCGGACATCGGGTGGATCTCTCTTTCAGTGATCGAAGCAGGGATCGACGAAGGACGGCGTCGTGTCGGGAACGGAGCCGCGTGCGACGCGCCAGCGGCGGTGCTGCTCGGACTCGGCGACGGCCTCGGCCACGGCCGATGCCTGGCGGGCACCGCTCTGGTACCCGCCGAAGTGGGCCACCGGGCTCCACTCGGGGGCCACCGGCGGGATGGCCTCGTCGAGCCCCTCGTACTCGGCGGTCGCGTAGACGATCCGGCCGCCGACGACAGTGAGGACGGACTCGATGTCGGGAATGACGTCCTCGGGCACGGTGAGGAAGTCGTCGGAGAGGATCGCGAGGTCGCCGTAAGTCCCCTCTCGCAGAGTCCCCTTGACGTCCTGCTCGCCGGTGAGCTGCGCTCCGCCCCGGGTGTAGAGGCCGAGGGCGGTCTCCCGGTCGATCAGGTTCCCGGCCGGGTAAAGGGCCGTGCCGCCGACGGTGCGCCCGGTGACCAGCCAGTGGAGGGCGACCCACGGGTTGTACGAGGAGACGCGGGTGGCATCGGTTCCTGCGGCGACGGTCAGGCCTCGGTCGAGCATGGCCCGGACCGGCGGGGTGTGGGCGGCGGCCCCGGCGCCGTAGCGGTCGAGGAACGCGGCGCCCTGGAAGGACATCCGGTTCTGGACCGAGACGGCGCCGCCGAGGGCGGCGATCCGGTCGAGGCTGTCGGCCGAGACCGTCTCCGCGTGGTCGAAGAGCCAGCGGTTGCCGCCGGGGAAGAGTCCTTCGGCCGCGAGCTTCTCGAAGACGGCCAGGTCGCGGCGGATCGTCTCGTCGTAGGTCGCGTGGAGCCTAAAGCCCCAGCCGTTCTCAAGGAGAAGCCGGACGGCGCTCTCGAATTCGGTCTCGTAGCCGGCGCCGAGTTCGGGCCGGGGCTCGGAGAAGTTCTCGAAGTCGGCGGCGGCCCAGGTCAGGTTCTCTCCCGCGCCGTTGAGCCGGAGCCACTCGTCCCCGTCCCCGGGCTTGACCATCTCGGTCCAGCGCTTCAGGTCGGCGAGCTCCTGCCCGGCCGTCTGCGGGAAGAGGTGGTAGGCGATCCGGAGGGTCAGCTCCCCCGACCTGGCGAGGTCGGCGACCGTGGCGTAGTTGTCGGGGAAGTTCTGGAACCCGCCGGCGGCGTCGACCGCGGACGTCAGTCCGAAGCGGTTCAGCTCGCGCAGGAAGTGGCGCGTCGACGTCCGCTTGTCGGCCTCGTCGAGGGCCGGCGCATTGGCCAGGGTCGAGTACAGGATGAGGGCGCTCGGCGCCGCGAGGAGCACGCCATTGGGTTCGCCGTCCCGGCCGCGGACGATCTGCCCGCCGCGGGGATCCGGGGTGTCGCGGGTGAATCCGGCTGCCTGCACCGCGGCCCGGTTCATCAGCGCCGACTGGTACAGGTGCAGGACGAAGACCGGAGTGTCGGGGGCGGCGGCGTTCAGCTCCGCGACGGTCGGCATCCTGCACTCGGCGAACTGCTCGGCGGTCCAGCCGCCCACCACCCGGATCCACTGCCCCTTCGGGGTGCGGCCGGCCTGCTCGCGCAGCATCGCGAGGGCGTGTCGGAGGCTTCGTACGCCGTCCCAGCGCAGCTCCAGGACGTAGTTCAGGCCGCCCCGGATGACATGCAGGTGCGAGTCGTTGAGGCCGGGGATCACCCGGCGGCCGAGCGCGTCGACGACCTTCGTTCCCGGCCCGACGAGGTGGGCGAGGTCGTGGTCGTCGCCGAGGGCCGCGACCCGGCCGCCGCGGAGGGCGACGGCACGGGCCTCGGGGCGGTCGGGGTCACCGGTGAAGACCTTGGCGTTGCGGACGAGGAGGTCGGCGTGCTCGTGTTCCCGACGCGGGGCGGGGACGAGGCCCGCCACCGGCATGCTCGTCGACGGCCCGGTCATGCGAGGGCCTTGCGCAGGGTGTCGGTGGCGAGACCGATGGCGAGTTCCGCGGCCTGCGTCTCGCGCAGTGCGTTCAGCATCACGAAGTCGTGGATGACGCCCTGGACGCGCAGGGCGGTGACGGGGACGCCGGCGGCGCGGAGCTTCGCCGCGTACGCCTCGCCCTCGTCGCGCAGGACGTCGGCCTCGGCCGTGATGACCAGGGCCGGCGGCAGGCCGCTGAGCTGCTCGGTGGAGGCGCGCAGCGGGGAGGCGGTGATCTGGGCCCGCTCGGCCTCGGCGGTCGTGTACTGGTCCCAGAACCACTTCATGGCGTCGCGGCGCAGGAAGTAGCCCTCGCCGAACTGGTGGTACGAGCCGGTGTCGAAGCTCGCGTCCGTGACCGGGTAGAAGAGGACCTGCTGGACGAGCGTGACGTCGCCGCGCTGCTTGGCCATGAGGGTGAGGGCGGCGCTCATGTTGCCGCCGACCGAGTCGCCCGCGACGGCGATCCGCGTGCCGTCGAGGTCCTTGTGGTGTCCCTCGCGGGCGACCCACTGGGCGACGCTGTAGTTCTGCTCGATCGCGACGGGGTAGCGCGCCTCGGGCGAGAGGTCGTACTCGGGGAACACCACGGCCGCCCGGGTGCCGACGGCGAGTTCGCGGACGAGCCGGTCGTGGGTGTGGGCGTTGCCGAAGACCCAGCCCGCGCCGTGGATGTAGAGGATGACGGGAAGCGGGCCGGTTGCGCCGCGGGGGCGGACGATCCGGGCGCGGACGTCGCCGGTCGGGCCGCCGTGGACGGTGATCCACTCCTCGTCGACCTCGGGCAGGGGGACGCCCTCACCGCTCTGGACACCGTCCACGGCCTTACGGCCTTCGGCGACGGGGATCTGGTAGAGGTACGGCGGCTGGGCGGTGGCGTCGGCGAAGGCCTGGGCGGCGGGTTCGAGGATCGGACGGTCCTTCATGTGGGGTTCTCCTTCTGGGGATGTACGAGAGGGCGCAGGTCGGGGGCTCAGCGGGTCGCCCGCACGGCGTCGAGGATCACGTCGGTGACCACGGCCGGGCGGGAGACGGCCACGGCGTGCGACGCGTCCACTTCGGTGATGTGCGAGCCGGCGCGCCGGGCCATCCACCGTTCGGCGGCCGGCGGGATGTTCTTGTCGGCGCTGGCGATCAGCGCCCAGGACGGGATCGTCTTCCAGGCCGCTTCCCCGGCCTTCTCCTCCAGCGCGGCAGTGGCGACCGGGCGCTGGGTCGCGGCCATGACGGCCGCGTCGGCGATGGGGACGTCGGCGGCGAACTGCCGGTGGAACTTGGCCCGTTCGATGACGAGTTCGGTGCCGGTGCCACCGCCGGGCAGCGGGTACGACCGCGGGTTCACGGTGTCGCCGAGGGTGGAGCCGGGGAACTTGGCGGCGAGCTCGGCCGCGCTCTCGCCCTTGTCCGGGGTGAACGCGGCGATGTAGACGAGGGCCTTCACACGGCTGTCGCCCAGCGCGGCGCCACTGATGACGGCGCCGCCGTAGGAGTGGCCGACCAGGACGACGGGGCCCTCGACGGCGGCCAGCACGCTGCGCAGGTAGGCGGTGTCCGCGGCGAGACCGCGCAGCGGGTTGGCGGGGGCCAGGACGGGGTAGCCGGCGCGCTGCAGCCGCCTGATCGTGCCGCTCCAGCTGGAGGCGTCGGCGAACGCCCCGTGGACCAGGACGATCGTGGGCTTGGGACCGTGCCGGTCGGCGCCGGCGGCGGCCGGGACGCTCGCGGGTGCGGCGGGTGCGGCGCCCATCAGGGCGGCCAGTGTGGCCGGCAGGGCGAGGGCGAGGGTGCGCCTCTTGGGATGCATGGGGCTTCCTTGTCGGGTGGTGAGGCATTCGGGTGCGCTCGGGCGGGCGGGGGTGTGCCGGTCGGGCGGGAGGGCGCGCCGATTGGGCCGAGCGGGTGCGGCGGTCGGGCGGGGCCTCGCCTCAGAGGCCGTACGCCTCCAGGAGCCGCAGCCAGATCTCGCTGACCGTCGGGAAGGCGGGGACGGCGTGCCACAGGCGTTCGAGCGGGACTTCTCCCACGATGGCGACCGTTGCCGTGTGGATGAGTTCGGTCGCCATCGGGCCGGTGAGCGTGCAGCCGACGACGACTCCCCGGGTCTCGTCGACGACGAGCTTGGCGAGGCCGCGGTAGTCGTCCGCGTGGAGCGCGGCGCCGGCGACGTCGTCGATGCGGTACTCCACCGTGCGCACCGCGAGACCCGCTTCGCGTGCCGCGCGTTCCGTGAGACCGACGCTCGCGACCTCCGGACGGGTGAAGACGGCCTGCGGGACGGCGACGTGGTCGGCTTCCGCGCTCCACGGCTGCCGGCCTCCGGTGACGACCGGGCGCCCCGCGGATCGCTCGGCGATCGCCGCCGCGCAGGCGCGGGCCTGGTACTTGGCCATATGGGTCAGCGGCGCACGGTGGTTCACGTCGCCGACGGCATAGAGCCAGTCGCCCTCGACTGCCGTGACGCGGCAGGTGTCGTCGACCGGGAGCCAGTCGCGTGCCGCCAGTCCGACGGAGTCCAGGCCGAGGTCCGCGGTCCGCGGGCGCCTGCCGGCCGCGGCCAGGACCTCGTCGCAGACGAGGGCGGTGCCGTCGTCGGTGTCCACGGTCACCGCACGGGTGTCCTCGTCACGGGCGACCCGGACGGCCGACACCCCGAAGCGGATCGTGACGCCCAGATCGCTCAGACCCCGGGCGACCTCTTCGCCGGCGCACGGCTCCCAGCCGGTCAGCAGGGCCTGGTCGCGGACCAGCAGGGTGACGGAGGAGCCGAGCGAGCGCCACGCGGTGGCCATCTCGCAGGCCACCACTCCCCCGCCGATGACGACGAGCCGCTCGGGCACCGCGTCGGCCGTGGTGGCCTGCCGGCTGGTCCACACACCGATCCGGTCGAGCCCCTCCACTGGCGGAAGGGCGGGCTCCGTGCCGGTGCAGACCACGACCGCGCGCCGGGCCCGCAGGGTACGGACCGTGCCGTCGGCCCCGGTCACCTCCACCCGGCGCTCACCGGCGAGCCGTCCGTGCCCCCGTACGAGCGCGATGCCCGCACCGTCGAGCCAGTGGGCCTGGCCGGTGTCGTCGCCCCGCCCGGTGAAACGGTCACGGCGGGCCAGGACGCGCGCCGGGTCGAGTGCCGCCGTGACCGCCTGCCGGGCCCCGTCGACCGAGCGGGCCTCCGCCCGGGCGGCGCCGGGTCGCAGCAGGGCCTTGCTCGGGACGCAGGCACGGTAGGAGCACTCGCCGCCGACGGCGTCGGCCTCGACGACGACGGCGGTCAGCCCCGACCGGACGACCCGGTCTGCGGCGACCTCGCCGCCCGGCCCGCCGCCGACCACGACGACGTCGTACGTGTCCTCCATCAGCCGTGCACCAGTGGGGTGTCCACCAGGTGTTCGGCCAGGAACCACACCTGCGCCTCGCCGGTGCGGATGACATCGGAGACGAGCAGGTCGGCGCTGCCCTCGTCGCCCTCCCCGGAGAGCCGGGCGGCGGCGTCCCGGGCGTCGATCAGGATCCGCTCGTGCGCGTCGAGGAGCCGCGACAGCATGACGGGCACCGGCTCGACGCCGTCCGGCGGCCGGGGGATCGACGTCAGCTCCGCGACGTGACGCGGGTCTCCGGCGGCGACGCCGCCGAGGCTCTGGACCCGCTCGGCCAGCGCGTCCACGATGGCCAGTTGGGCCTCCGCGTGCTTGTCCAGCATCAGGTGGAGCGAGTAGAAGGTCGCCCCGCGCATGAGCCAGTGGTGCTTCTTGTAGAGGGAGTAGAGGATCTGCGTGTCGGCGAGGACGCGGTTCAGCCGCTGGCAGGCGTACATGCGGGTGTCGTGGCCGAGGCCGATCGGCAACTGCTTGAGCGTGCCGAACGCCTGGGTCTCGGCGCCCTTCTGGTGCAGCAGCGGCTGGCCGCCGCCGTGCGGGGTCGTGAGGGTGTCCATCGCGTGCTCCTGTTCGGGAGAGAAGGTGGGAAGGGCCCGGCCGCCCGGTCGGGGGGGTACGCGGGCGGCCGGACCCGGTCTGTGCGGCTCGCGCTCAGCGCTCGGCGATCGCCGGGGCGGCGGTCCGGTGCAGGACGAGCCGGGTGAGGAGTCCGCTGCCGAGACCGGCCACGAGCGCGAGGGCCGCCCACCACAGCGGGTACGGCGTGAGGCCGAGGGCCGCGTCGAGGGACCAGTCACCGGGTCCGGTGGCGGCGAGGGCGGCGGCGGTGCCGATGAGGACGAGCGGGTACTCGTACCCGTCGTTCTGCACCCAGAGGCCGTGGCGCCACTTCACGGTGAGGGCGACCGTCATGACCCCGATGACCCCGGTCGCGGCGAGCGGGGTCAGGAGGCCGGCCGCGAGCAGCAGACCCGACCCGATCTGGCCGCCGCCCGCCGCCAGGGCGGTGAGGGCACCGCCGCGGAAGCCGTCGGCGCGGAACTCCTCGGTACCGCCCTCAAGTCCCTTGCCGCCCAGGTGCGAGCTGATCTTCTGCACACCGTGGCCGGCGACGAGCAGTCCCACCAGCAGACGCAGGATCAGAATGCCGGTGTCCACAGGGGTCAGCCGGCCGCGTGCGCGCCGATGACGCTCTGCGCGTACACGACGCCCAGGCCGTACGCACCCGCGTGGGCCTTGACGATCTCCATGACCGCGCCGTACGACTCCTGGCGCGCCCAGTCGCGCTGGAGTTCCAGGAGCACCTGTACCCAGGTCACCGGCACCGCTCCGGCGGCGATCATCCGCTGGAGCGCGTGCTCGTGGGCGGCCGGGCTGACGCCGCCGGAGGCGTCGGAGACCACGTACACCTCGTATCCCTGCTCAAGCGCGGACAGCGCGGGCAGCACCAGGCAGACCTCGGTCCACAGCCCGGACAGGATGATCTTCTTGCGCCCGGTCGCCTTGACCGCCGCCACGAGCGCCTCGTCCTCCCAGGCGTTCATGGTCGTGCGGTCGATGGCCTCGTGCTTGGGGAACACCTCGGCGAGCTGGGGCAGCAGGGGCCCGGAGAACGATTCGGCGGCGACCGTGGTCAGGACGGCCGGCACATCGAACGCCTGAGCCGCCTTGGCCAGACCCACGGTGCTGTTGATGATCGCGGCGCGATCGCCGCTCCCGGTGCCGAAGAACATCTGCGGCTGGTGGTCCACGAAGAGCATGACCGAGTTGTCGGGCGTGAGCAGATCCTTGCTCGGGGCGGCCTGCACCTTGTTGATGTCGAACACGAGGAGTCCTCTCGAAGCAATCGGTAACGTGCCCGCCGCGTCCGCGGCTCGGCACTTCTGCAAGCTACGAGCGACCCGACCGACCGGGTTGACCTCCTGCGCCCAGGGGTTGGCACGACAGCGCACAACCGGTCAAGGACCAGAGCCGCGCAGTGTCGCGGGCGCGAACGCGCGAGGCTGTGACGCCAGCACACTCGCCCCGAGACTCCTGAGAACGGTAACCACACCCCAACCCAACGAAGGGCCGCCTCACCAGCGGAAACACCGCCAGGAACGGGCTGTGGCTGGGGAGAATCCGGGGAGAATAAAGGTCCGGTGGGGAGCGGCTGGGGAGAATCGACCGCGCAAAACGGCATCACGCTGAAAGCCCCGGAAACGAGCGAATTCGCAGGTCAGCCCGCTCGTACAGCAATCCGCGCAGGTCAGCGGCGTCCGGGTGACGTCTTCAAGAAGATCTCCTCCTGGGCCGCCATCCTGTTTGCACCCACGTTGGTAGGAACCATCTACGGCATGAACTTCCAGACCATGCCAGAGCTGCGCTGGGCGCTCGGATACCCATTCGCAGTTGCCCTGATGGCGGCAGTCTGCATCAGTTTGTACCTCATCTTCAAACGTCGGGACTGGCTCTAGACTGAGCAACTAACCGCATCTCCCGCCTATTTGATTTTCATCTGTACCGTCAAAAAATCAAGCGCTTGACGTGCCCTGGGGACCAGCCGACCGCGCCGACGTCGTACGTCGCTACGAAGCTCTGCGCGACATGCACGCGGGACTAGCCGCCGCGACGGCGAAATGACCTCACGCCGAGGAACGCTCTCGGAGGTGCTACCGACCCACGATCACGACGAGGAGGAGGAGAGCCAGGGCGAGCAGCGCCACGAGGGCCCCGACGACGACGTTGCGCGGGTCGGGCGGATCATAGGTGACCAGGACGGTGTCGCCGTCGTTGAGTGGTTGGCGCCGGGTTGGGGGACGGGGCAGGCGATCTCCATCACCCTGTCGTCCTCCGTCACGAACTGCAGCAACGGGGTCGGTTCCTCCCCGGGGGGGACCGGGCCGCCGCTTTACCAGGGCCGGCACCCGCAGGTCGATACCCCATGGCAACGGGCTCCGGCATAGCCCCGCCGACCCGGAAAGCCCTCCGGACGGGACTGTTCAGTTCGTGTAGTCGGGCCTGGCCGTCCCGAGATGCTCCGCCACCGTCCGGAGCCAGGCTTCGACCGAGAACGGGGCCGGCGGCTCGACCTCCATGCCGAGCTCAGCGACGCCGACTGCGTAGTCGTGCTCCTCCGGCCCCAGAGCGAGCAGTTCGTGGATCTCGCCGACGAGCCGGGCGGTCGGCTGGGGATCAACCGTTGCCCTGTAGTCGCGGACCGCCGCATCGTGGTCGCCGAACTCGTCGGGCATGTCCTGCGAGAACCAACCGCCGAGGAACTGTCCCAGCTCCCCGAAGCGGGCGTGCCACTCCCAGTGGGTCTGGGGCGCGACCGGCGGAGGCACATCGCCGGACTCGATGCTGCGCTTGATGTGGTCGGCCATCGCGGACAGCCAGCCTTGAGTCCGGGACTCGGACAGCCCGATGTCGGGTACCGAAACGTCACCCGCGCGGCCCGCACATCGACGGGCTCGCGACCGGCGAGCATCATCGCCTGCAGCCGCACGCGCCCGACGGGCGGCTCCTCATGGGACGGCCAAGCGCCCTCGATGGTGAACCTCGGTCGCGTGCCCTGGGCCAGCCGGCGATGTACGGCCTGCTCGTCGGATAGGTGGCAGAACGGGTACGCACGGGAGATCCTCAGCCGATGGTGAAGCCCCAGAAGATGCCGACTTCCGTGGCGGAGACAGCGATTACACCACAATCCATTACGTGGCTGGTGAAGCCCTCATAGGCACCATCGCGACGGAACATATCGGCATGGGGATTGCCTCGCGCCGTCGCCGCATTGGTAAAAAACAGCGTGTCCTCTCCGAATCTTTCCAGGATCGTTCTCGCGTGCGAGGTCAGCTCGGCCTCTCGCGCATCGAAATCCGGAATGTCCTCTGTTTGGAACCACTCACCCTGGAGAGTGACCAGGATTTGTTCGGCGCCCCTCCTGGACACAGGAAAGGCCGTGCTGAAGTCTCCTGGCGTGACAGCGCTGAACGGGCTGTCCGGGCCGGTGCCGTAATCGCCCCCAGGCGGTGCCGCGGCAACCTTCGACCAGCCACGCGGATCATCCGTCCGCAGTTGCATGACGTCGAGGGCGTCCAGGCGCCAGTCATCGCGCCGCCGCGCCCCCACCGCCGCGAACATGCCCTCCCCGAAAAGGGCCCGCAGGGAACGGCTCCACGAGGTGGCGTCAATCCGAGTCACGGGCCTTGCCTCAGTTCTCCGCGTGCGCACTACGGGTGCCGGGTCTTGTCGGTGGCATGGAAGTGAGAACGACGAACGGCGGGTGGCTCCCCGGGTTGGGTCTCAGAACGACCCATCCGTTGGTCACGTCACGCGCGGCGGTGTCGCCCCGATACCACGACCCTCCCACGACGTCGTTCGTCGTGGGAGGAGTGAGCGTGACGGCAACAGGCCAGCAGGGCGTTATTCCGCTTCGGCGGTCGAGATCTGTTCGAGGAGCTCTGTGTACAGGGATCGCCTGTCGGGGCGGACGTGGGCGGCGGCGTGTCTGAGGGCGGGGATCGACGACGTGCCCATGACGGTGAGTCCCTCGGCGGCGGCCTTGCGGACGGTGGGGTGGGGGTGTTCCAGCAGCCCGGTCAGGGCGGGGATCGCGGGGGTCCAACTCGCGTGGGAGAGGGTCCGGATCGCCGTGCGCACCAGGTCCGGCTGGGGGTCGGCCAGCAGGGTCGACGTGTGGTGAAGGTAGGTCTGCCGGTCCAGCACGGCCCGCGAGGTGCGGTGGGCGTGCAGGCGGACCTTCGGCTTCGGGTGGTGCAGCAGCTCGCCGAGCAGGTCCCGGAGGCCGGGGTCCTGGTCCGGGTCGGAGCCCCGGTGTTCCTCGGCCAGTCGCGTGAGTGCTCGGCGTATCCGCATCGGGTCGCCGGTGCGGGCCAGGTCCAGGAGGTGCTGCCGCGAGGGGGGTTGCGCCGGCGGCGCGGCCGGGGTGCGGTCGCGGAGGGCGGCCAGCGCGGCGGCGTCCTGCCGTACGGCGTCGGGGTGGCGCAGCGGACCCTCGACGAGGAGCAGGCCGTCCGCGAGGTCGTCGCGGCCTTCGGCACGCAGCCGGCGGCAGGTCCGCACCAGCGCGGGGGTGCGCAGCAGGGGACGCCCGCGGAGCAGGTCGAGGAACCCCCAGGCTCCGGCGTCGAGCCGGTCGCCGAGATGCTCCGCCAGTACGTCGGAGGGGGCCCGGCGCAGCGCCCGCCCGGCTGCGGAGCTGCCGGCCGGCGGGTCGTGCTCCCACCAGTCCAGCAGGAGCGGAATGAATGGCTCCAGCTCCCCCGGGTCGAGGCGGCCCGCTGCCAGGGCGACCCTGTCGTGCAGGACGCCTTCCGCGCGGAGTTCCGTCTCGCCGACGGCGTTGAGCGTGTGGGCCAGGTCGGCACCGACCGGTACGTCGATGCGCCCTTGCAGAAATGCTCGCAGCACGGGAAGCCTGGCCTCGGGCTCGGGCCACTCCGAGAGCGCCAGGGCCGCAGTGTGCCGGTGATCCGGAGCGGGCGCCTGCAGCATGGTCAGCAGGCGCTCCCGCAGTGCGGTCGAACGGGGCTGGTCGAGGTCGTCGATGTGTACCGTCCGCGGTCGCGGCGTCTGCGGGTACGTGGTCTCGGTGATGGTCCAGGGTGGTGCGTCGAGCGGCTGGATGTCCGTCATCCAGTCGATGAGGGCGGCGCGGACCTCGGGGCCGGCGGAGGCGTGGACATCGATCAGCGTGCTCAGGCGCTCCCGGGAGTCCGGGATCCCCTCGGGCCCGGGAGGGAGTCGGCGGAATCGTTCCAGGGTGCTCGGCGTGCGCGCTGCCGCGTCCAGCCCGGCTCGCCACGCCTCGGCTTCGGCCGGCGCAGCCGGCGCAGCCGGCGCGACGAACGCCTCCCGCAGCACAGCGGTCTCGGCCTGCCAGGGGTTGGCACCCAGCCGCGCCGAGGCAAGTGCCTGCTCGAGGTCGGCGCGGACCAGCACCGCGCCGAGTCCGCGGAGCAGCGTCAGCAGGGACCGGCCCCCGGGCGCGGGGGGCAGCGCGCGTACCGCGTCGGCGGCTGCCGGCTTCAGAGCCGCCGCCAGAGTCGGCCCGACCGCTTCGAGTACCGCGACGAGGTCGTTCCGGTCTCGGGCCGAGGCCTCGGCGAGCCCGTCGAGCAGGACGCTGTGGGACCGGGCGAAGGCCGTCAGCTCCTCGGTCGTCCACGGTGCCGGGCAGAGCCGGAGGACGAGGGCCAGTACGCGACCTCGTACAGCGGGTTCGGAGCCGGCCAGGCGAAGCCAGTCCGGCAGCATGGGCCGCAGTTCCCGCAGTCGGGCGGGGTGCGGCTGCTCACGCCTCTGGGCGACGCGCAGCGCGACCGACGGGTTCCAGCCCTCCGCCGCCAGCGACCTGAGGTCCCGGTCCGCTGCGCCGTCCACCGCCGGCCCCGGCGTGGCGGGCGGGGTGATCCCGTGCTCGGCCATGGCCGCCGACAGCTCCTCGACCGTCCCGGAAGCCAGGCCGACCCGGCCGGTCGCCACGAGGGCGAGGAGGGTCGGTGCGACCCGTGACGCCTGGTCGGCCAGAGCGAGGACCGAGGCCGCCGGCAGTGTGCGGTCGAGGCCTTCCAGCAGCAGTTCGCGGGCGCGGGCGTCTTCGCTGTGTTCGGCGGCGGCGAGGACGGTCGCCGGGTACGCGTCGCCGAGGACGGCGCGCAGCGCCTCGACGAGCGAGCCGCGCAGGCCCGGGTTGTCGTGACGCCCGAGCCAGCGGAGCAGTGCCGGTACCGCCACGGGCGTGCCCGCGCGGACCAGGACCTCGGCGGCGGTCTTCTTGATGTTCATGTTCGGATGGTCGAGACATGCGGCGATCGCGGCGCAGGCCCAGCGGGCCCGCGCGTGGCCGAGTGCGAGCAGCGCCTGCCGGACGGTCTGGACGTCCTGGGCGGCGGTCAGCGCGATCAAGGTCGCCGACAAGGCTTGCGCGTCGTCCCCGGTGGCGTCGCGGGCGAGCAGTGCGAGCACGTGCTTGCGGACGTGCCGGTCGCGGTGCCGCAACAGGTGGTGCACCCGCGTACGGGTGCGCGCGTACGGGGCCCGGAGCAGGAGTTCGAGCAGGACCGCCTGCTCGCCGGCCGACAGGCCGGGCCGGTCCAGCAGATCCAGACCCATGGTCGCGACGAGTGCGTGTCCGGCCTCTCGTTCGGTCGCCGCATCGAGCAGGCAGGACGGCCTGATCCGTCCGCGCCTGTGGAGACGACGGCCCAGGCCGTGTACGGCATCCAGGATCTCCTGGGGTACGACGGGCTCGACGGGCTCCCCGGCCGGCCGTCCGGTGTCGAGTCGCGGGGCGGCTCCGCCCGGCTCCCACGACGCCGCCAGCTCGGCCACGACGCGCAGGAGCAGGTCCGCGATGACCGGCAGCGTGCCGGCGCCGCCGTGCGCGGCCAGTCGGCACAGTGCCGCCACCGGCCCGTCCGGATCCAGATGGGAACTCAGGAGGGCGAGTTCCTGCTCGTCCGGACCACCGAGATCCGCCGCGATGCGGGTCGGCAGATCGGCGGGATCGAGACGGACGAGGAGGGCACGTCGCTGTGACGGGTCGTCGGTCAGATGCCACAGCACCTCGAGGGCGCGGCTGCGCACCGCGCGCAGATGCGGCGCGATCACGCCCGCGCTCTCCGCCGCGGCGAGACCGAGCCCTTCCCTCAGTGCCGTCGCCGTCCGGTGACCGCCGATGGCCTCCAGAGCATTCAGGGCCGCTGCCGGAGCGGAGGGCAGGAGAGCGATCACGGCGTCTTCGGCATCCGCGTGGCGCAAGGCGCGGATCGCGTCGAGAAAGGGCCCTGGCACGGGAGCCGAGGGAAGAACCCGTGTGATCGCGTCCCCGATCGGCAGCTCCCCCGTCCCCTGTCCGGCCAGGGCGACCAGCAGCGTGAGCCGCCGCGGCCAGCTCGGATCGTCGGCGTCCGCATCCACCAGTACGCGCAGCACCACCTGTCGGCAGGTGTACAGGATCGTCGCGACCTCGTGGGGCGGGACGGAGTGATCGGCCAGCGCCAGGCCGATGATGGACGGGACGTGCGGACCGTCCGGGAAGTGCCCCCGCCGGTGGAGCCCGCGCAGGCACGTCACCGCGGGCCCGCCGAACAGCAGGGGGTCCCGTGCGGCGATGGCCGTCAGCGCGCCGATGTCCCCGCGGTCCGCCAGGTCACCGAGCAGTTCCATCCCGCGCCGGCGAAGACCCGGCGGCAGATCCGGATCGTCGACGACCTGCCGCAGCAGGCCTGCGTGCCCGTGACGGACGGCAGCCGCGATGGCGGCATCGGCCACCTCGGGCCGCGTGATCACCGAGTCGGCAGCGAGAAAGGGAGACAGGAGCCGCTGCGGCAGGGGATCCAACGCCGCCCACGGCTCGGCGAGTTCCCCCAGTACGTCGGCGACGACGGCCGCGCTGCCGGCACCGAGCAGGCGGATCGCACACGCGCGAACCAGTGCGGGAGCCAGCAGACCGGCATGCAGCCCCTGCCGGGCCAGCTGCAGCGCCGCGGCCTGCAACACCGGGTCACCGCTGTCGGCCAGTTCGTTCACCAGTTGCCCGGGCCGGTGCGCGCAGGTGACGGTCATTTCCCGCACGGCCTGGTACAGCAGTTCGCCCCGGGGTTCCTTCCGGATCAACGTCGGTTCGTTGATCAGCTCAGCACGCAGCCAGGCGATCTGCACCCGCGCCGGCAGCCCGGCCGAACGCCACGACGGCCGGCGGAGCCCCTGGCGATACGGGCCCAGTCGTTCATGGAGCCGCGCCAGGACGAGCGCCGCCTCCGGCGGTCCCTCCACCGATTCCGGCAGCAGCCCCGCGAGTTCGGCCGTCTCGGGCTCGTCACCCGTCCGGCACGACGTGACCCGCTCGCTCAGAAGGACCAGGCCCAGATGCCGAATGCGGGGATCGTCGTGCCGGATGAGGCGTTCGAAGACGGCCGGCGGGCAGAGCTGCGCGTCAACATGGCCGGCCAGCCAGCCGACGTCAGCTCGGCGCACCGCATCGTGGAAGGGCTTGTCTGCCGGCGTGATCATCATCGGATGCTAATGCGGACGTCCCCCGCACCACCAGCAGGTGATCTGCGGCAGCCGGCAGAGCGGCGCTCCCGCGCTCTTGACCGGGACGCGTCAAGGGGGTTCACTCCCGCTCACGCTCAGGTCTGGACCAGCGCTCGAATCGAGGCCCCCCATGTCCATACCCTTACGCAGACGCGGATCGACGCTGGCAGCGCTTGTCGGCAGCTCCTTGGCACTTGTTCTCGGCTGGGGTCCGGCCACCTCGGCCGTCACGCCCGTCATGCCCGTCACGCCCGTCACCCGGGCGGCAGCCGTCGACGCCGTCACCTTCGAGGACGACTTCGACGGCCCGGGCGGGGCCGCCGTGGACACCGGGAAGTGGCAGATCGAGACCGGGGACAACGTCAACAACCACGAGCGGCAGTGGTACACGCCGGGCGCCGCCAACGCCGCGCTCGACGGCCGGGGCAACCTGGTGATCACCGCCCGCCGCGAGAATCCCGGCAACTACCAGTGCTGGTACGGCCGGTGCGAGTACACCTCCGCGCGCTTGAACACCGCCGGCCGGTTCACCCAGGCGTACGGGCACGTCGAGACCCGGATGAAGGTACCGCGCGGGCAGGGCATGTGGCCCGCCTTCTGGATGCTCGGCCATGACATCGGCCAGGTCGGCTGGCCGAACAGCGGTGAGATCGACGTCATGGAGAACGTCGGGTACGAGCCGTCGACCGTGCACGGCACCGTCCACGGGCCCGGGTACTCGGGCGGCGGGGGCATCGGGGCTGCGTACACGCTGTCCGGCGGTCGTGCCTTCGCCGACGACTTCCGCACCTTCGCCGTGGACTGGGCGCCGGGCTCGATCACCTGGTCCGTGGACGGGCAGGTCTACCAGCGCCGGACCCCCGCCGACCTCGGCGGCCGGCGGTGGGTCTTCGACAAGCCGTTCTTCCTCATCCTCAACCTCGCGGTGGGCGGCGACTGGCCGGGGAACCCGGACGGTTCGACGCAGTTCCCCAACCAGCTCGTGGTCGATTACGTGCGCGTCACCACCTCCGATGGCGGCGGCGGGCGTACCGGAACCTTCGTCGGGCTGGCCGGCAAGTGCCTGGACGTGGCCGGCTCGCAGACCGCCAACGGCACCCAGGTCCAGCTCTACACCTGCAACGGCACGGGCGCCCAGCGGTGGACGCTGCCGGGCGACGGCACCGTCCGGGCGCTCGGCAAGTGCCTGGACGTCAACGCGGCCTCCACGGAACCCGGCGCCAAGGTCCAGCTGTGGGACTGCAACGGCTCCGGCGCCCAGCGCTTCGACCACAACGCCACCACCCGGGACCTGGTGAACGTCCAGGCCGACAAGTGCGTGGACGTCCGCGAGCAGAACCCGGCCGATGCGACCCCGGTCCAGAGCTGGTGGTGCAGCGGCAATCCCAACCAGAAGTGGACTTTCACCGGCTGAGCACGGTCACCAGGGGCGGAGCAGCTCGCGGAGGGCGTCGGTGTCTCCCAGCAGGGCGTCCGTGTCGCCGTCCGTGAGGGACGGGTCCGCCATCGGGCGCAGGGCGGGGTCCCGGAGGGCGGCTGCCAGGGCGGCGACCTTGTGGTTGAGGACCTCGTTGACCCGCCCGTCGACCGTGTCGGCGGCCAGCAGCACCGTACAGGTGGGGCGGGCGGCGGCGGGCAGGCCGAGGCGGTGCGTGCGGTCGAGGGCCTGGAGCCAGGTGCCGGCGGCGTACCCCCGGTCCAGGTGCACCTGGTCGCTGGCCGCCAGGTGCAGGGAGACCCCCTCGCCCAGGGTCTGTGGGGTCGCGACCAGGGCCCAGCAGTCGTCGTCGTGGCGGAAGCGGTCGAGCTCGGCCTTGCGGTCGTCGAGCGGGGTGGCGCCCGTGACGACGGCCGGACGGTGCCGGGCCAGCGCCGTGACCAGCGCCTCGATGTTGCCGAGGAAACCCGACCAGACGACGGTCTTGCGGCCCTGGGCGCGGTGCTCGGCCACGAGTTGAGCGGCGCGGACCACCTTGGCCGGGCGGATGTGCCGGGTCGGTTCGGCCACCAGGGAGGCCAGGTCCGGATGGCCGGGCCCGTCCAGCGGCAGCGACCACGGCTGCCCCGGGGCGAAGACCGCGGCCGGGTTGGCCGCGGCCGCGATCAGGTGCAGCAGGGCGCGGCCCGCCTGGGCCGCCACCGCTCCCGAGGCGGATCCCTCGGCCCCGGCGGCTTCCTGCGCCCACTGCCGTACGCGGCTCGTCATGGCGTCGTACAGGGCGCGGTGGGAGGCGTCGAGGGCGATGCGTTCCACCCTCAGGTGCAGGGGCGGGAGTTCGAGGTCGTCCTTGGTGGCCCGTACGTAGGCCCGGTCCCGGAGGTGGGCGAGGTCGCCGTGGACGAGCCGGGGTCCCTGCCCCGGCCACACCAGGTCGAACACGGCCTCCAGGTCGCGGGGCCGGTTGGGCATCGGGGTACCGGTCAGGACCATGACGGCGTCGGCGCGGCGGGCGAGTTCCGCCGCCTCCGCGCCGCGCCGGGAGGCGGCGCCGGCCTTGGCGCGGTGGGCCTCGTCGAACACGGTGAGGACCTTGCGCCCGCGGGACCAGCCGGCGAGTGCGGCGCGCACCGCCGGGTCGCCGAGGCGCTCGTAGTTGAGTACGACGACGGTGTCGGTGCGCGCCATGACCCGGGGCCGTACGGCGACGGCGGGCGCCCGGTCGGGGGCGAAGCAGGCGCGGGCCTCCTCCACCCATGCCTCGAACGCGGAGGGCGGTGCGACGACGAGCAGGGCGTGCGCGGCCCCCCGGGCCCGCAGGGCGGTGAACACGGCGTACGCCACGGTGGTCTTCCCCGAGCCCGGCACGGAGAAGTTGGCGCCGCCGCCGGCCCGCAGCAGCCGGGCCGCGGCGGTGCGCTGGAAGGGGAGCAGCCCCCGGACGAAGCCCAGGGCCGGGAGGTCGATGTCGGCGGGCCACGCGGACTGTTCGGCCGCATCGGCGGCGAGCAGCGCGGCCAGCCCGTCCGCGGCGGCGGCTCCGCCCGCGCGCAGCCGTTCGGCGGCCGGGGTCCAGGTCCACCGGGCGGCGGCCGCGGGATGGCGGGCGAGCAGCCGGGGCAGGGCCCTGGCCCGGTCACGGCGGACGACGACCGAGGCGGCGGTGACGGCCGTGGCGGGCGTGCCGTGCAGGGTCGGGCCGAGGAGGGCGGCCACGTCCTGCCACCAGTGGTCGCTGACGTGCGCGGGCCGCCGCACCACGGGCCGCCCGGCCTCGTCGACGGCGACCGTGCCGCTGACCCGGCGGTCCTCGTCCCCGGCCACCGTGCCGGTGGCGCGGCCGACCCCGGCTTCGGCCTCGGTGGCGGTCACGGGCGCACCCGCTGCCTGAGGTAAGCCATGACGCCCTGCCGGAGGAAGCCGCGCAAGGTCTCGAGGGACTTGTCGGTACCGTTCTCCACGTCGGGGTCGATACCTTCCTCGTCGATCATGAGGGGCAGGCCGTCAGGGTCATAGTCCTTCACGTCGACACCGGCTCGGACAGGTGCCACGCGGGTCTCGGCGAGCACCCTCGCCCGGTCAGCCAACCTGTCGATGCCATCGGCCAGGGCGTTGATCTCCTTCGCCCAAGTTCCGGGATCGGCCAGCGGATCGCCATCGGACTGCTCGTCTTCCTCTTCCGGACCGTCCGGCCGCAACGGGACGGTGAGGGCGGTGCGGAGACCGTGCCCGTCCCGGTGGTCGCTGCCGTCGGCCCGGACGTCGGGGGCGGGCCCCGGGGATCCCGCGAGGCCGTGCGCGCCGGTGCCGTGCCTGCCGTCGATGTCGGGGTCCTTGGCCCAGGACCGCCGCAGCCACTCCTCCAGCAGGTCTTCGCCGGTCGCCGGGTCGACCGGGACCACAGGCACCTCGATGATGGCCGCGCGGACGATCGCCTCGAGCTGGTCGATCCCCTGGGGTGAGCGGGCCGCGTTCATCATCACGACGTCCGCTTCGACCTTCGCCACCCCTCCACGGCCACCACGGCCGGTCAGGGTCATCGAAGACGGGTACGGAATCAGGCGCGGGGCGCCGTCGGAGCGGGTACCGCCATCCGGCCGCTGGTAGTCGCGCAGGGCAGGGTTGGCTGCATGTGCGACGAGAGCGAGGAAGGCCAAAGCCCGCTGGTGGCGGCCCGGGTCTGCCCGCTGGGGATGCACGGCTGCCGCCAGCTCTCTGCGGGCACCTTCGGCGATCTCCTCGACGTCCCGGTCGATCAGCTCGGTCCAATTG
The DNA here is from genome assembly GCF_041200175.1 of Streptomyces sp. R33. NCBI lineage: Bacteria > Bacillati > Actinomycetota > Actinomycetes > Kitasatosporales > Streptomycetaceae > Streptomyces > Streptomyces sp. R33. The sequence goes on from NZ_CP165727.1 coordinate 2,274,809, forward strand.
CCGTCGTGCTGGCTGATGTCGCGCAGGTCCGGCTTGCGGAAGGAGCGGGCGATCACGGCGGTGAACTGGCCCATCTCGCCGTCCCCGTCCAGGCCTGCGACCAGACCGGCCAGGGAAGCGGTGGTGGTTGCAGCTTGGAGGGGCGAGTTGGGCACGCGCAGGCGCTTGAGCGTGTCGCGCACCAAGCGGTACCGGAAGTCGTCCTTCGGATCGTCGACCACGGTCGCGACCATGACGTGCGTGGTTGCCACGACGCGGTTGCGATACGGGGTGCGCGACGGGTCGTCCGCCCACGGTACCTCCGTGTCGCCGAAGAAGACGGCGCGCTGCTCCTTGGTCAGGAATCGGTCATGGACAAGGTCGTTGACGACCGTGCGGGCCTTGAAGGCCTCGTCGTCCGCCTTCCCCCAGAGCGTCGGGTTCTGCCCCTTGACGTGGAAGCGGGCCATGTCGGCGTAGACCACATCGTGATCGCTGTTCCTCCGATACGGCCGGACGGCGATACCGATGTCCATCCGGGCGGTCATCATGCGCAGCGTGGCCTCAGCCTCGGGTCGGGCGCCGGCGAGCCAGGTCTCCACCGCGGATTTGGTCCGGCCCGTCGGCCAGACGGCGAAGGAGGCCTCCTCGAAGCGCAGCGCGCGGTGGGCCGCCTCGATGCTGTCCGGGGTGTGCGAGCGAACGGTCAGGGAGCCGGCCGGGTACTCCCAGTGCATCGTGGACAGGTCCACATGCGTACCCATCAGCTGCCCCATGAACGACTGGGCGACGTTGACCCTCGTCCAGCCGTCGTCCGTCTCGACGAGGTACCCACGCTCGTCGTCCGACACGTACATGTCGTACACGAACCCGCGGATCTCCTCGCGGATCCCTTCCAGGGCGAGCGAGTCGGCGAACTCCTTCTCGGTCTCATTCACATAGGCGGTCGGGTCGCGGACCACCTTCTGCGCCTTGCTGATGTTGATCAGGTGCTCGGCGGAGCGGGCCTCGATACGCAGACCGGAACCGACCTCGTGGATCAGCGACTGCCTGTGACCTCGCATGATCCGCTGAGCGGAGGCGGCCATGCGCGGCTGGACGGTGGCCGGGCGCACCATCGGGACGCAGACCACGAGCTGCGCCACCGACAGCAACCCGGCATGGTTGCGCCGCCACGTCGCCCGGCGGACGGCGTCCACGTTCTCCCGGCCGACGGCCGACACCGCCTCGATGGCCCGGACCAACCCGGCCGGCGTCTCCTCGGGCGGGCACCCTTTGGCCTTGGCGTACCAGTCCATGACCGCCTTGCCGAGTTCGGTGGGCGGCGCCCCGTCGGAGAGGTCGGGCTCGCCGCGCAGGGGCTCGAAGACCGGCGGCAGCAGGGGGAAGACGCCGTCGAGGGGGACGGCGTCCGAGATCAGGTTCCGATGGGCGGGGTTCAGGAACTGGAAGGTGCTCTTACGGGCAGCCACGGGTGGCAACCTCCTCGGGGTCGACACCCGTCACAGGACGGTGCCCAGGCACGCATGCGGGGCACGGCGGAGGACGGGTGCGTCGTCGGTGTGTCGAAGGAGCGCGGAACTCAACTTCATGACGACGCAAGCGCCGCCTCCACAGACCGTCACCAGAGCCGGCCAGGCGCGTCGCCAGCTGCGGCGTGCGAGGGCGGATGGACTCCCGATGATGTGGAGCGACCACCCGTCGGAGGTGGTTGCGCAGCAGACCGTAGCCGACAGCGCGTCAACTCGCGGGCCAAACCGGTGATTTGGAATGAATGAGCGAGGGGTTCCGGCCACACCGCATTCAGGAGGGCCCGGAGGCCAGGGCGTCCAGTTTGCGTTCCAGCGTGGCGATGGCGGCCCTGAGGGCGGCGATGTCCGCCTTGTCCGCCGATTGTTCCGGTTCCGCCAGCTGGACCACCAGGGTGCCGCCCGGTTCGAGGGTGACTTCCGTGGTCTCCGTGACGTCGTCGCCGCCCTGGTGGCGGACCGCCGCGTCGAGGTCGGCGCGGCGCAGGCCGCAGCGGCGGATCACCGGGGTGAGCCAGTGGCCGTCGCGGGCCAGGGTGGTGGGGGTGCCCTCCAGCAGGCGGCCCAGCCATTCGTAGCGGGCCGCCGCCCGGACCACCACGGTGTTCACCGCGAGCAGTACGGCGGCCCCGAAGGCCGCTCCGAGGACCGAGTCGTCAGGGCCGATCACGGCGTTCTGCACGACGTTGGCCAGCAGCAGCATCACGACGAGGTCGAAGGTGCTGAGCTGTGCCAGCTGGCGCTTGCCGACGATCCGGAGCAGCACGAGGATCAGCGCGTAGACCGCGATCGTGCGGAGCGCCTTCTCCGGGTACGGGATGTCGCTCTGCAGGAAGGACGTGAAGACACCGTGGGCGGATTGCATCGGGTCAACGCTGGCACATCGCGACGGCGACCGCGGCGAGCGACCCGCCGTCGGCCGAGGTGGGGCGAATGGCCGCCCGCCCCCGCGGAGCGGGCGGCCGGTCGCGCTACGGCTTCGGCAGGGCGCAGCCCGCCCGGTTCAGGTCGATCTTGTTGCCCGCGCCGATGCAGGGGACGATGAGGTACGTCTCCTGGGCGTAGTTGATGCCCCGGCGGACGGTGATGTTGCCGTTCTCGTCCACCTCGCACGGGTTGTTCTCCGTGCAGCGCTGCCCGTCCTCATTGCCCGTGTTGTTGACGGCGACGACCTTGCCCGTCGTCGTGTCGATCACCGGGGAGCCCGAGGTTCCGCCGATGGTGTTGCAGGACGAGGTGTAGCGGACGGAGTCCTTCCAGGTCCACTCGCCCTCCTTGAGGCGGTACGCGAACCCGTCCACGTTGCAGCTGTAGATCCGCTTCCAGTACCCGGACACGACCTTGATCGCCGTGCCCTGCACCGGGCGGGCGTCGTTCAGGGTGAGCGCGCCGATGCCGTACTGGCTCTGGATCTGCGCGTACGTCTTGGTCAGCTGGTAGACCGAGATGTCCGTGTCGGTCATCGTCGCGTACGCGATCTTGCTGGCCCGCAGCGTCGCCACGCGCGAGCCCGACGCGTTGAGCAGTGAGAACGAGCGGCTGGACGGCTGGTCCTTGACGACCTCGCCCGGCCCCGGGAAGCCGGTCTCGATGCAGTGCCCGTTGGAGAGGACGAGCGCGGGGTCGTTCGGCAGGGAGCCGGGGGCGCGGACGACGGAGCCGGAGCAGTTGCTGAGGGCGACCGTCCCCGCGTAGTTCACGGTGACGGCCGCCGCGGCCTGGTCCCGGGGTGCGGCGGCGACGGCCGGAGCTGCCGCCGCTCCTATCAGGAGCAGCGAGAGCAGGGCGCCGGCGAGAGGCTTGTTCATGTGGGGGTTCCCCTCTGATGACGAAGAGCAACCGAAGATCCTCCGGTTGTCATGTGCATTGTTGGGATGTCCGCCTCAACTCACAAGCCCGTACGCCGAGTTGGCAGAAGCCACACCGGTAACGGGTTCCGGCCATGATCAGCGCAGCAGTCGCTCCCGCAGCCGGGCCGTCGTCGCGGGCGTGATCCCGACGCGCGTGGCGAGATAGCCGGCCGCGGAGCCGTAGCGCGTGGTCAGATCGGCGAGGACGAGGGAGAGGATCGTCGCCGGGGCGCGGCCGTACGACGGCCAGCGCATGGTGCGGCCCGGGTTGGCCGCGTGCCAGTCGGCCGTGAGGCGGGCGGTGGCCAGCTCGGTGAGCGCGAAATCGGCCAGGATCTCCTCCTCGGACACCTCGAGGAGCGTCAGGACGAAAGCGGCGATCAGGCCGGTGCGGTCCTTGCCGGAGGTGCAGTGGAAGACCGTCGGGCCGGGGTCGGCGGCGATGAGCTCGATGGCCCCGCGGATCTCCTCGACGCCGTCCTCGGTCACCTCGGCGAACCGGTCGGCCAGGTACCGCCAGGGGTCGATGCCGGGGTCGATCGCGGCCTGGTCGTACGGGCGGTGCTCGATGCTCAGGTTGGCGTACGTGAACCGCCCGGCCTCCGGGATCCGGCCCTTGGCCTCGATCTCCCAGGGATAGCGCAGGTCGATGACGGTCCGTATGCCCAGCCCGAGGAAGCGCTCCCAGTCGGCGCCCGCCAGCTTCCCGAGGGAGTCGGAGCGGTAGAGCGTGCCCCAGGCGACGGTGCGGCCGTCGGCCGAGCGGTAGCCGCCCAGGTCACGGAAGTTGTGCAGGCGCTCGAACGCGATGTGGCGGCGGTGCGTGTCCGCGGACGGCTCAATGATGCGGTCGGTCAACTGGGGCTCCTCGGAGTGCGGTTGTCGCCCCAGGATGCCCCACGGTCCTTTACCGCTTGCGGCCTTACCGCCTGCGCGCGAGCGTGAGACCGTCCGCGATCGGGAGCATCACCGACTCGACGCGCTCGTCGGCCCGTACGTGCGCGTTGAACTCCCGGATGGCCAGGGCGTTCCCCCGGGCGTCCGCGTGCACCGCCTCTCCCCCGTACAGGACGTTGTCGGCGAGGATCAGCCCGCCGGGGCGCAGGCGCGGCACGAGCTCGTCCCAGTAGGCGCGGTAGCCGGACTTGTCGGCGTCGAGGAAGACCAGGTCGATCACCGGCTCCTGGGGGAGCGCGCGGAGCGTCTCCAGCGCCGGGGCGATCGCGAGCTCGATCCGGTCGCCGACCCCGGCCGCTTTCCAGGCCTCCTGGGCGATGGACGTCCACTTCTCGGAGACGTCGCAGGTCAGGACCCGCCCGCCGGGCACCAGGCCCGCGGCCAGGGCGAGCGTCGAATAGCCGGTGAACGTGCCGACCTCGACGATCCGGCGGGCGCCGAGCACCTTGCCCAGCAGGGTGAGGAGGACGCCCTGCTCGTGCGGGACCTGCATCTGCGCCTCGCGGCCGAGCGCGCGGGTCCGCTCGACGAGCTCCTCCTGGACGCGGCTCGGCGGCTCGGCCTGCGCGACCAGGTACCCGTACACCTCGTGGGTGAGGTGCACCGTCTTCACTTCGTCGACGCCCCTGTCCATGTCGTACGTCCCTTCGCGAGTCCCGTGTGTACGCCTTCGGGACTGCCCAACGACAGCGCCCCGGAGCGGCAACGGGCCGCCCCGGGCAGGGCCGTCAGGCCATCGGGTGGAGCGCCGCGTACTCGAGCGGGGCCGACGGGTCGATCGTGAGGTCGTACGGCGCCGGCTCCGCGCCCGCGCGGACCAGCAGGTCGCCGATCGCCGCGATCATCGCGCCGTTGTCCGTGCACAACGTCATCGGCGGTACCCGCAGTTCGATGCCCGCCGAGGCGCAACGCCGCTGCGCCAGGGCCCGGACGCGCGAGTTGGCCGCCACGCCGCCGACCACCACCAGCGTCTTCACGTCGTACGCCGTGCAGGCCGCGACCGCCTTGCGGGTCAGTACGTCGGCCACCGCCTCCTGGAGCGAGGCCGCGCCGTCGGCGACCGGCAGTTGCGCCCCGCGCTGCCGGTGGCCTTCGGCCCAGCGGGCGGCGGCCGTCTTCAGCCCGGAGAAGGAGAAGGAGTACGCGTACGGGTCCTCCCCGCGCGGCCCGCCGGTCAGCGGGCGGGGGAACGGCACCGCCTTCGGGTTCCCGCCCCGCGCCGCCCGGTCGATGGCCGGCCCGCCCGGGTACGGCAGGCCGAACACCCGGGCCACCTTGTCGAAGCACTCCCCGGCCGCGTCGTCCAGGGTGTCCCCGAGGTGCAGGATCGGCTCCCGTACGAGGTCCCGTACGAGCAGCAGCGAGGTGTGCCCGCCGGAGACGATCAGCACCACGCAGGGCTCGGGCAGCGGCCCGTGCTCGAGGGTGTCCGCGGCGACGTGGCCGGCGAGGTGGTGCACCCCGTACAGCGGTACGCCGAGCGCGTACGCGAGGGTCTTGGCCCCGGCCAGTCCGACCTGGAGCGCGCCGGAGAGGCCGGGGCCGGTGGTGACGGCCACCGCGTCGAGCTGGTCCGCGCGCAGTCCGGCCCGGTCGAGGGCCTGGCGGACCACCGGGTTGAAGGCGTGCAGGTGGGCGCGGGCCGCGATCTCGGGGACGACCCCGCCGAAGCGGGCGTGCTCGTCCATGCTCGACGCGACGACGTGCGCGAGGAGGCGGCCGCCCTGCACGATGCCCGCGCCCGTCTCGTCGCAGGACGACTCGATGCCGAGCACCACCGGAGAACCCGCCACCGCCATCACACCTGCACCCGTACCCTTATTGCGAATAGTTCGCAATAAGGGTACTAGCCGCGCGGGACCACCGTCGCCAGCACCGACGGCAGCGGGTACCAGTCCGCCGAGGCGATGGACGCGTGGTGCCGGGCCATCAGGCCGACCCGGTCGCGGGCCTGGGCCTCGGTCGGGTGCACCCCGTCGATGGCGGGCGCCACGCCCTGGGCGTCGGTGGCGATCAGCAAGTAGTGGTTGCGGTCGTACCAGGCGGTGTCGATGGAGCCGCCCGCGTACGCGCTCGCGTCCCCGTCGAAGACCACGAACCAGGGGCGGAGCGCCGCATCGGCGTACCGGGCGCGCGGGTCGCCGGCTTCGGCCCGGTGCACGGCGGGGAAGGCGGCGGCCTGGCCGAGCCGGCCCGCGGCGGCGAGGGAACGCAGGTGCTGGGCGTACTCCCGGTCGGTCCACAGGGTGTCGTTCGCGTTGCCCTCCTCCAGCGTGCCGGGGATCAGCTCCACCAGGAACTTGCCGGCCATCGCGGCGCGGCTCGGCCAGGCGCCGGCCCGGGCGGCGCTGTCCAGGTCGGGGTGGCCGGCGGCGAGCTGGCCGGGTCGGTAGACGGCGTCGCCGAGCTTCGAGGCCAGCAGCGCGTCGAGTTCGGCCGGGCCGCGCCCGAGGTTGGCGGCGAAGCCGTCCTTGAGCTCCAGCTTGAGGACGACCGGGCGGTGGCCGGGGTGGGCGTCGTGCCAGCTGCGGATGTCGGACAGGCAGCCCGCGAGGTTCTGGTTGCGGGACTTGGTGCGCAGCTGGGCGGGGCTCGTGGCGTTCTCGCAGTTGTTGTCGTTGCCGAAGGGGTTGTCGTGGGCGACCCGCCAGGAGCTGCCGAAGAAGTTGGTCCACACGTCGAGTTCCAGCATCGCGGCGCCCGAGTCGAGGGCGTCGGCGAAGTACGGGTACTTGGCCTTCTCGTACGCGTTGTGCACGCCGACGCCGGTCGATCCCGCGTACGGGAGGTCGGCGGCGGCACCCGCCGCGTTGGCGGCGGCCCCTTCCGGGGCCGTGCCCAGTACGAGGGCCAGGGCCGCGAGACCCGCCGTCACCGCGCCCGCCATCCGGTTCCGCATTCCCATGCTTTCGGCTCCTGTCCGCCCAGTCGGTGCGCCATGTGTCAACCCGCCGGGAGAGTAGGCGAGTTGAGTGAAGTCCGGAAGGACGGCGGATGACGGGCGTCCGGCTGTGAGAACGGACACGTTCCGGATCCGGAACTGTCGTCGCCACGCCGTCCGTCGAACAGGGGGCGATCGGGGTGCCGATCGCGGTTTGCGGGCGGGAGTGCCGGATGTTCACCAAGGTTCACGGGCGGGCCGTACGGGTCTGCCTGCTCGTCGGCCTGTGCTGCGCGGTGCTGATCGGGGGCGCCGGGTTCCTGTGGGAGCTGCGCGGCATCACGGCGCACCTCGCGGACGGGGACCCCGCGGAGGGGAGCTACGTACAGGACCCGGAGCAGGCCGACCGCGCGGCGGCGGCCGTACTGGACGGCCTGGCGCGGGACGTTCCGGCGCGGGAGGCTCCGGTACAGGAGGCTCCCGCGCCGGAATCCGCCCCGCCGGGCCCGGCCGCGCAGGGCACGGACGGCCCCCCGGCCGGCGTGCACTGGCGGTCGGGCGGCTGGCAGCCCTCCGACCCGCTGGTCGCGCGGCCCGCGGCCGCGGAGCCCGCGACCGGGGCGCTGTTCTCACCCGGCGAGGACGGGGACCAGGACCACCACTGCTCGGCCGCCGTGGTCCACTCCCCCGACGGCGACCTCGTCGCCACCGCCGCCCACTGCGTGTACCGCGGGATCTTCGGCTTCCGTACGAACCTCGTCTTCGCCCCGGGCTACCGGGACGGCGAGGCCCCGTACGGGGTCTGGGTGCCGACCCGGATCGACGTGGACCCCCGGTGGACCGAGGACCAGGACCCAGACCACGACGTGGCCTTCCTCCGGATGCGCCGGCCCGGGCGTCCCGGCGAGCGCCTGGAGGACGCCACCGGGGCCCACACGATCCGGTTCCGGCCCGAACTGCCCGCGCCGGCCCGGGTCGTGGGCTATCCGAACGACACCGAGCACCCGGTGGAATGCTTCAACACCGCCCGCGCCGCGGGGCCCGCGCAGCTGCGGCTGGACTGCGCGGACGTACCCGACGGCACGAGCGGTGGTCCGGTGCTGACCGACGCGCACACCCTCATCGGGGTGGTCGGCGGCCGCGACGGGGGCGGGGACGAGACGACCTCGTACAGCAGCCGCTTCGACGAGGCGGTACGCACCCTGTACGAGCGGGCCGTGGCGGCCCGCTAGCCGGACACCCCCTGGACGAGGCGGCCCCCTACGCCCCCGAGTCGGCCGGGGCCTTGTGGTGCGGCGGGTAGGCGGCGGTCTCCGGGGCCGTCGGCAGGCGCCACTTGGACAGGACCCGGATCACCGTGCCCGGGCTCAGCAGGACGTTCGGCGAGGCCGACAGCGACAGCACTCCGAAGAAGGGGCGGGAGATCTCGGGGTCGGCGTTGGCGCCCACGATCACCCGCGACATGTAGGCCTGCAGGACCTTGGTCGCCCGGTCGGGCGGCGGCCCCACGGTCTCCGGGTAGCGCATGTCCTCGCTGGTGGCGATCTGCCAGGCCACCTCGGCGGCGGCGGCCGTACGCCGCTGGATCCGCCGGGCCGCCGCGGCGATCTCCCGGGGCGCAAGACCCCGGATGGCCCCGGCCAGCGCGTCCGCTGCGAGGGCGGCCACCGTCATCCCCTGCCCGTACACGGGGTTGACCCGGCAGACGGCGTCGCCGAGGACGACGAATCCGGCCGGCCAGCGGTCGAGGCGCTCGAAGTGGCGCCATTCGTTGGCGGTGTTCCGGTAGCTCGTGGGCGCGGAGAGCGGTTTGGCGTCGCGGAGGGCGTCGTACAGCGCCGGGGTGCGCAGGGTCCGGGTGAAGTCGAGGAACTCCTCCTCCCCGGTCGGCGGGGCGTGCTCGCCGTTGCCGGTCAGCGTCGCCAGCCAGCGGCCGTCGTCCTGGGACACCAGCACGCCGCCGCGCGGGTTCTCGGGGCGGCCCTGGACGTAGATCCCCTGCCAGCCGCGCGCGGGGTCCGGCGGGATCTCGTAGTAGCGGCTGGAGTAGCCGAGGTGGGAGTCGTAGCGGGTGGTCGCCGGGGCCGGGTGGCCGAGGGCGGCGAGCCAGGCCGGGGCCCGGGAGGTCCGCCCGGTCGCGTCGACCACGAAGCGGGCGGGCAGCGGGCCGCCCTCGCGCAGCCGCACGCCGGTGACCGAGCGGCCGTCGGGCCCGGCGACGAGGCCGGTCGCCATCGAGCCGGAGCGGACCCGGATGCGCTCGTCCCGCAGCACCTCCCTGCGGACCGTCCAGTCGATCAGCTCCCGGCTGCCGACCAGGATCCGGGACCCCGGAACCGGGTGGAACCAGTCGGCGGGGCTCAGCCACAGGAAGTCCCGCGGCGTCTCCATCAGGGCCGCCCCGGCCGCCAGCAGCTCCCTGGTGACCCCGGGCAGCAGCTCCTCCATCAGCTCCAGGCCCCGTGACCACAGCACGTGCACGTGCCGGGACTGCGGCACACCGGGCCGGAAGGCCGGTCCGGTGTCGGGCAGTTCGTCCCGCTCCACCACGGTCACGCGTGCGAACCGCTGGGCGAGTGCCCGCGCCGCCAGCAGCCCCGCCAGGCCCGCGCCGAGGACCACTGCGTGGTCGTGGGCTTCTGGGTGGTTGTCCGTGTCGTCGTCCATGGCGCCGAGTCTCCCGTGGCGGGCGCACCCGGGATCAGGTGCCGCCCGGGGCGCCCCGGGGCACCCCGGGGGCGGACGGGCTCACGGCGGGGCGCCCGGCCCGGATCGACTCAGCGTGCGAGGGAGCCGTACGGGACCGAGGTGAGCTTCTCCGAGGCCGCCCAGAGGCGTTCGCCGGAGGTGTCGTCCAGGGTCCACTTCGCCCGCCAGGAGCGGACGGGAGCTCCGCGCCAGCCGAGCCGCGGTCCGTAGAAGGCGTCGGGCCGCACCCCCGGCGCGGTGGCCGCGTACAGCGTGGGCAGGGCCCCGGAGGCCGCGGACTGGGCGAGGACGGCGGCGCCGACCCCCATCAGCCGGGACATGGGCCGGTGGCCCTCCTGGCGCGACGCCCCGGCGTGCAGGTTGGTCGAGGCGTAGCCGGGGTGCGCGGCGGCCGCGACGATCCCGGAGCCGGCGGCTTCGAGGCGGCGGGCCAGTTCGTGGGTGAAGAGCAGGTTGGCGGTCTTGGAGCGGCCGTACGCGATCCAGCGCCGGTAGCGGTGCTCGCTGTTCAGGTCGTCGAGGTCGACGTCGCCGAGCGCGTGGAACCCGCTGGAGACGGTGACGATCCGGGCGCCGGGGGCGGCGGCCAGCAGCTGCGGCAGCAGCAGTCCCGTCAGGGCGAAGTGGCCGAGGTGGTTGACACCGAACTGGGTCTCGAACCCGTCGGCGGTCCGCCCGAACGGCAGGGCCATCACACCCGCGTTGTTCACCAGCAGGTCGAGGGACGGCCGGCGCTGTCCGCAGGCCTTCGCGAACTCCCGTACGGAGCCGAGGTCGGCCAGGTCCAGCGGCAGGAACTCAACCTCGGCACCGGGGACTTCGGCGCGCAGCCGCACCACCGCGGCCCGGCCGCGCGCCGCGCTGCGGCAGGCCAGCACCACGGCGGCGCCGCGCCGGGCGAGCTCCCGGGCGGCGACGTAGCCGATACCGCTGTTGGCGCCCGTGACGACGGCGGTCCGGCCGCTCTGGTCGGGGATGTTCTCGGCGTTCCAGCCAGGCATGTGGGCTCCCTCGCGAGGTGGTCGAGCGACGCGGCTACGGTGGGGTTACCGAGGGTAGACCTCGTCCTTCGCGGGGGCGGGGCCGGGGGCCGGTCACCCGGCCAGTAGGCTGCGGGTCCACCCGCTCCCTTCCCGTTCCCGAGGTACCGCGCAGTGAGCTCCGCACCGCCCCCCATGCCCGTGTCGGTCGTCGGCCTCGGCGCCGACGGCTGGGCCGGGCTCACCGCCGCCGCGCGGACCGCGCTGACCGGGGCCCAGGTGCTGATCGGCGGGCCGCGGCAGCTGGACCTGCTGCCGGCCGACGAGTGCACCGGCGAGCGGGTGGCGTGGCCGAGCCCGCTGCGGCCCGCCGTGCCGAAGCTGATGGCCGAGCACGCGGGCCGCCGGATCGCGGTGCTGGCGAGCGGCGACCCCATGTTCTACGGGATCGGCCGCGCCCTGGCGCAGGAACTCGGGCCGGACGCCCTGCGGGTCCACCCGCACCCCTCGTCGGTGTCGTACGCCTGTGCCCGCCTGGGCTGGCCGGTGGAGGAGACCGAGGTGGTCACGGTCGTCGGCCGCCCGGTGGCCCGGCTCGCGGCCGCGCTGTACGAGGGGCGGCGGGTGCTGGTGCTCAGCGCCGGAGCGGCGACCCCGAACGAGGTCGCTGCTCTGCTCCGAGAGCGGGGCTTCGGCCCGAGCCGGATGCGGGTGCTGGAGCAGCTCGGCTCCGAGCGCGAGGACACGTACGAGGGCGAGGCCGACGGCTGGGACCACGCGCCCGGCGATCCCCTCAACGTGGTCGCCGTGGACTGCCGCCGCGACCGGGACACCCGGGTCCCGCGGCTCGGCGCGACCCCCGGGCTGCCCGACACCGCGTACGAACACGACGGCCAGCTCACCAAGCGCCACGTACGGGCCGCGACCCTGTGCGCCCTCGCCCCGGCCCCCGGCGAGCTGCTGTGGGACATCGGCGGCGGCTCCGGCTCCATCGGCATCGAGTGGATGCGCACGCACCCCTCCTGCCGGGCGGTGGCGGTGGAGCGCGTCCCGGAGCGCGCGGCCCGCATCACGCGCAACGCGGCGGCGCTCGGCGTCCCGGGGCTGCGCGTGGTCACCGGCGCCGCTCCCGAGGCCCTCGCCGGACTCCCGGCCCCCGACGCGGTGTTCATCGGCGGCGGGCTGACCGCGCCGGGCCTGCTGGACGCGGCCTGGGCGGCCCTGGCCCCGGGCGGCCGGCTGGTGGTCAACACCGTGACCCTGGAGTCGGAGGCGGTCCTCACCGAGCGCTACCGGCGCCACGGCGGCGACCTGGTCAAGCTCGCCGTCGCGCACGCGGTGCCGGTCGGCGGTTTCACGGGCTGGCGCCAGGCGATGCCGGTCACGCAGTGGTCCGTGACCAAGCCCTGGCCGCGGCCCCAGGACCCCACCGAAGCAGACGTAGACACAGACGCAGACACAGGCGCCGAGAACGAAAAGGACCAATCGACATGACCGTGTACTTCATCGGTGCGGGCCCCGGCGCCGCCGACCTGATCACGGTGCGCGGTGCCCGGACGCTGGCCGCCGCCCCGGTCTGCCTGTACGCGGGCAGCCTCGTCCCGCGCGAACTGCTGGCCGAGTGCCCGCCGGACGCCCGTCTGGTCGACACCTCGCAGCTGAACCTCGACGAGATCATCGCCGAGTGCGTACGGGCCCATGCGGCGGGCGAGGACGTGGCGCGGCTCCACTCGGGCGACCCGTCGATCTTCAGCGCGGTCGCGGAGCAGATGCGGCGGCTGGATGCGGCCGGCATCCCGTACGAAGTGGTGCCCGGCGTCCCGGCGTTCGCCGCGGCCGCAGCCGCCCTGAAGCGGGAGCTGACGGTCCCCACCGTCGGCCAGACCGTGATCCTGACCCGGATCGCCCAGCAGGCCACCCCGATGCCGCCCGGCGAGGACCTGGCCACGCTCGGCCGCAGCGGCGCGCTGCTGGTCCTGCACCTTGCCACGCGCTACGTGGACCGGGTCGTCGCCGAACTGCTGCCGCACTACGGGGCCGAGTGCCCGGTGGCGGTGGTGGCGATGGCCAGCCGCCCCGACGAGCTGATCCTGCGCGGCGCGCTGGCCGACATCGCGGCGCAGGTGAAGGAGGCGGGCCTGGTCCGCACCGCGGTCATCGTGGTGGGCCGTACGCTCGGCGCCGAGCAGTTCCGCGACAGCCACCTGTACTCCCCCGAGCGCGACCGGCATGTCTGCTGACGGGGCTCGGGCCCACGTCCTGATCCTGGGCGGTACGACGGAGGCCCGCCGCCTCGCGGAGGCGCTGGCGTCCGACCCGGCGTACCGCGTGACCACCTCGCTCGCGGGCCGGGTCTCCGCACCCGTGCTACCGCCCGGCGAGGTGCGGATCGGCGGCTTCGGCGGCCCCGGGGGACTGGCGGCCTGGATCACCGGCCACCGGGTCTCGCACCTGGTCGACGCCACGCATCCCTTCGCGGAGCGGATGAGCTTCAACGCGGCCCGGGCTGCGGCGCTCTCGGGCGTCCCGCTGCTCGCGCTGCGCCGCCCGGGCTGGTCCCCCGGGCCGGGGGACGACTGGCACTTCGCCGGCTCGCTCACCGAGGCGGCCGTGCGGCTTCCGGAACTCGGCGGCCGGGCCTTCCTGACCACCGGCCGCATGGGCCTGCACACGTTCGCGCACCTCGCCGACACGTGGTTCCTGGTGCGTTCCGTGGACCCGCCGGACCCACCGGTGCCGCCGCGCCTCGAAGTCCTGCTCGCCCGCGGCCCGTTCACCCTGGAGGACGAACGGGAGCTGCTCGCCCGCCACCGGATCGACGTCCTGGTCACCAAGGACAGCGGCGGCTGCGCGACCGCCCCCAAACTCACCGCGGCCCGTGAGGCCGGCATCCCGGTCCTGGTGGTCCGCCGCCCCCCGGTCCCGGAGGGAGTCGCGGCGGCGGAGTCCGTGGCGGCGGCCCTGGAGTGGCTCACAGCGGCCCGGGCCTGACCCGTCCGACGGTTGTCAGTGGGTGGTCCTACCCTCACCGGTATGAGCGCCACCACCTTGCTGATCCACGACGGCTCCGCCGCACCCGATGCACCGGTCACCCGTATCGGGGGCCTGCCGCTGGCTCCCGCCGGCACCGAGTGGCCCACGTGCACGGCCTGTTCCGGGCCGCTCGGGTTCATCGCGCAGCTGGTCCTCGACGGCGGGCACGGGGTCCTCGCCGTCTTCATGTGCGCGAACGCCCCGGGCATGTGCGAGGAGTGGAGTGCGACGGCCGGCGGCAACAGGGCATACCTCTTCCCGCCGGACGGGCTGGTTCCCGTACCGCTGCCCGCGCTCCCCGCCGCCGAGGACGGCGAGAGCGATGAGGACGACGAGGACGACGACAGCGACGAGGACGTCCGGCAGCTCGGGGCGGTCCGCACCGTCGAGCGCGTCACGGTGGACGAGCCGGAGTACCGGCTCGCCGCCAAGGCCTGGTCCGAGCGGAGCGGGCGCCCCGGGAACGAGGCGCTCGGCCGGCTCGGCGGCACCCCCGACTGGCTCCAGTACGACCAGACGCCCGACTGCACGGACTGCGGCGCCCCGATGGAGTTCATCGCCCAGCTGGAGGAGGGTCCCGACCCCCTCACCGCTCCCAACTTCGGCTCCGGCAGAGCCTATGCGCACGTCTGCGCACCCTGCGGCCGGGCGGCGTTCCTCTGGCAGTGCTGAGAACGCCGCCCGGCCCGGCGGTCAGGCCTCCGGGTAGCGGCGCGGGGTCCAGGTGACCCGGGAGCCGTCCGGCCGCTCCGTGACCTGGGTCTGCGAGGAGCCGATCAGCAGGATGGTCCGCATGTCCACCTCGGACGGCTCCAGTTCGCCGAGCGGAAGGATGCGGACGGACTGCTGCGGGCCGCCCACGTCGCGGGCGACCACGACCGGCGTCTGCGGCGAACGCAGCTCCAGCAGCAGCTCCTTGGCCTGGGCGACCTGCCAGGTCCGGCTGCGCGAGCCCGGGTTGTACAGGGCGAGCACGAGGTCCGCCGCCGCGGCGGCGCGCAGCCGCTCCGCGATGACCTCCCACGGCTTGAGCCGGTCCGACAGGGAGATCGTCGCGTAGTCGTGGCCGAGCGGTGCCCCGGCCGCGGCGGCTGCCGCGTTGGCGGCGGTCACCCCCGGCAGGACCCGTACGGGCACGTCCTTGTACTCCGGCTGCCCGGCGACTTCCAGGACGGCGGTGGCCATGGCGAAGACGCCCGGGTCGCCGCCGGAGACCACGACGACCCGCTTGCCGCGGCGGGCGAGGTCGAGCGCGAACTCGGCGCGCTCCGACTCGACCTTGTTGTCGGAGCCGTGGCGGACCTGGCCCGGCTTGACGGGTACGCGGTCCAGGTACGTGGTGTACCCGACGAGCACCTCGGCGTCGGCCAGCGCCCGCCGGGTCTCGGGGGTGAGCCAGAGGGGTCCGGCCGGCCCGGTGCCGACGACGGCGACCTCGCCGGGACCGGACGGCACGCTGCCCGGGTTGCCGATGCGGCTGGGTACGACGGCGACGGCGAAGTACGGCACGCTGTCGGGGTCGGTGTCGGCGAGGACGCCGGTCCGCTCGCCCGCCATGGTCGCGCGCTCGACGTACCGGGCCTCGGCGAGGCGGCCGCTGCCCTCCATGGCCCGGCGCACGGCGGGGAAGGTACGGCCGAGCTTCATCACGACCGCGGAGTCGGTGGCGGCGAGTCGGGCGGTGAGCTCCTCCTCCGGCAGGGTGCCGGGCAGGATCGTCAGCACCTCCTCGCCCTCGACGAGCGGGGTGCCGAGCCGGGCGGCGGCGGCGCTCACCGAGGTCACCCCGGGGATCACCTCGGCCTCGTACCGGTCGGCGAGCCGCTTGTGCATGTGCATGTACGAGCCGTAGAAGAGCGGGTCGCCCTCGGCGAGCACGGCGACGGTCCGGCCGGCCTCCAGGTGCGCGGCCAGCCGGGCGGCGGACTCCTCGTAGAACTCCTCCATGGCTCCCTGGTAGCCGCCGGGGTGGTCGGTGGTCTCGGTGGTGACGGGGTAGACCAGCGGCACCTCGACGTGGTCCGCGCGCAGGTGCTCGGCGGCGATCGAGCGCGCGATCGAGCGGCCGTGGCGGGCGCTGTGGTAGGCGACGACGTCCGCCTCGGCGATGACCTGGACGGCCCGGAGGGTCACCAGGGAGGGGTCGCCGGGGCCGAGCCCGACGCCGTACAGCTTTCCGGTGCTCGTTGCGGCGCTCATTCTTCCTCGCTCGCGATCGCGTTGACGGCGGCGGCCGCGATGGCGCTGCCGCCGCGCCGGCCGCGCACGATCAGGTGGTCGAGGCCGGAGGCGTGGGCGGCGAGCGCGTCCTTGGACTCGGCGGCGCCGATGAAGCCGACCGGGACGCCGATGACGGCGGCCGGGCGCGGGGCGCCCTCCTCGATCATCTCGAGCAGCCGGAACAGCGCGGTCGGCGCGTTGCCGACGGCGATCACGGATCCCTCCAACAGGCCGCGGTCACGCCAGACTTCGAGGGCTGCGGCGCTGCGCGTGGTGCCCATCTTCGCGGCGAGGGCTGGCACGGCCGGGTCGGAGAGCGTGCAGATCACCTCGTTGGCGGCGGGCAGCCGCTTGCGGGTGACCCCGCTGGCGACCATCTGCACGTCGCAGAGGATCGGCGCGCCGGCGGTCAGGGCGGCCCGCGCGCGCAGCACGACGTCGGGGGTGTAGCCGAGGTCCTGGGGCAGGTCGGTCATTCCGCAGGCGTGGATCATGCGTACCGCGACCTGGGCGACGGAGGCGGGCAGCCCGGAGAGGTCCGCCTCGGCGCGGATCGTGGCAAAGGACTGGCGGTAGATGGCCGCGCCGTCCTTCTCGTACTCGAACACTGTGTACTCGCTCATTTCTTCGCTGCGTCGTGGGAGGTGGTGCGGCGTGCGTCCGCGAGGGCCGCGGGAAGTTCGCAGGTGCTGAGGCCGAGGCGCGGGGTGCGGCCGGACGCGGAGAGGTCGTACCCGGTGGGGGTGGCGACCACGTCCACCCACGCGGTGCCGCGGGGGTGCCCGCACCGGCGTTCGCACCCGGACCAGTGCACCGGCAGGGGGCCGGCCGCCCGGGCGACGGCGGCGCGGGCATCGGCGCGTACGTCCGCAAGGGATTTGGCGCAACCGGGACGCCCGGTACAGGCGGTGACGGACCGCCAGGGGTCGTCGGGCGCGGTGACCAGCCCGGCCTCGGCGAGGGCGGCCAGCTCCTGTGCCGCGGCGTGCGCGGGCAGGCCGGGGACGACGATGCCGCGCCAGGGGGTCAGGCGGACACGGCCCGTGAGGCCGGCCAGCAGGCGCCACTGGGCGGTGGTCAGCCGGCCCAGGGGTGCGAGCACGCTGAGTGCGGCGGCGCCGTCGGGTCCCTGGACGATGCCGGGTTCGGGAGCCGGGGAGCGCCGGGCGTTTGCCCGTACGACGGTTGCCTCGACCCCGGCGGCGGCCAACCGTACACGCAACTCACCGGAACCCAGGGCCTGTTCGGCGGGCAGTTCGGCAACCCGCCAGGCCCGGGTGCCGGCTTCCCGGACGGCGTCGAGGAAGTACGCGGCGGCCACGAGGGCGGCCCGGGGCGCGTCGGCCGCGGCCACGAGAAGGGCGTCCGCGGGGTCGGCCGTCCACAGCAGGGCCCGGTCGGCGTCCAGGGCGGTCAGGTTCACGTCCGCGGCGAGCGAGGTGACGTCGCCGCGGCCGTCGTCGAGGGCGAACAGGAAGCGGCCGGACAGCCCGGCCGCGGGCGCGCTCGCGCACAGCAGCCGGTCCAGCTCCGCGACCCAGGGCGCCACGTCGGGCAGGCCGAGCCCGTCGAGGCCGGTCAGCGGCGAGGCGACGATGTTGCGGACCCGCTCGTGGGTGGGCGCGGGCAGCAGGCCGGCGCGGACCAGCACGGACTGCAGTTCGCCGCCGCAGCCCGCCCCGAGTCCGCGCAGTTGCGCATTGCCGCGCGAGGTCAGGTCGATGTGCCCGTCGCCGAGCCGGTCCGCGGCGTCGGCCAGCAGCAGGGCCGCGTCCGCGTCGAGCATCCCGCCGGGTACCCGGACCCGGGCCAGGAACCCGTCGTCCGCGGCGTGCAGCCGCAGCGCACCGGGGCAGGCGTCACCGCGGTCGCGTATGACGGGTTCGTCCCGCGATGCGGCGGAAGGGGGCTGGGGCGGCATGGCGGCGAGCATACCCACGATTCCCCCTCCCCGACCTGTGGCCGTCACCACCCGCCCCGTTCCGCGCGGCGGTCGTGCGCGGGCGGGCGGCGCGGGCCACCCCCACTCCCGGTCGGGGAGATCGCCACCTAAGATGACCAGCGGCGGAGCCACGTGGCCCGCCGGGAGGAAGCCCGGTGCGAATCCGGCGCGGTCCCGCCACTGTGAACCCTGCAGAGCAATCCGCCGGGTGAGTCAGGAACTCCCGCTGTCCTCACTGCCCGGGGCGCGGAAACCCCGAGGAAGGCCTGCCGCCGCATGATCCTCCTGCTGTCGACGTCCGACACCGATCTGCTCAGCGCCCGCGCCGCGAACACGGCGGACGGCCCCGTGCCGTACCGGTTCGCGAACCCGTCCCGCCTTCCCCTCGACGACCTGCCCGGGCTGCTCGACGGCGTCGACCTGGTCGTCGTACGCCTCCTCGGCGGCCTGCGCGCCTGGCAGGACGGCCTCGACCTGCTCCTGGCGCCCGGCCAGACCCGCCCGGTGGTGGTCCTCACCGGCGAACAGGCCCCGGACGCCCAGCTGATGGAGGCCTCCACGGTCCCGATCGGCATCGCGGCCGAGGCGCACGGCTACCTCGCCCACGGCGGCCCCGCGAACCTGGACCAGCTGGCCCGGTTCCTCTCCGACACCGTGCTGCTCACCGGCCACGGCTTCGACCCGCCGGCCGCCGCGCCGACCTGGGGTCCGCTGGAGCGCACGCCCGGGACCACCACGGGCCCCCGGATCGCCGTGCTGTACTACCGCGCCCACCAGATGAGCGGCAACACCGCCTTCGTACACGCCCTGTGCGACGCGATCGAGGCCCAGGACGCCCAGGCGCTCCCCCTCTACGTGTCCTCCCTGCGCACCCCGGAGCCGGACCTGATCGCCGCGCTGGAGTCGGCGGACGCGGTCGTCACCACCGTCCTCGCGGCCGGCGGCACCAAGCCCGCCACCGCCTCCGCGGGCGGCGACGACGAGTCGTGGGACGCGGGCGCGCTGGCCGCGCTCGGCGTCCCGATCCTGCAGGCCCTGTGCCTGACCGGCTCGCGCAGCGCCTGGGAGGAGAACGACGAGGGCCTGTCCCCGCTCGACGCCGCCACCCAGGTCGCCGTCCCCGAGTTCGACGGGCGCCTGATCACCGTCCCGTTCTCCTTCAAGGAGCTCGACGAGGACGGCCTGCCCGCGTACGTGGCCGACCCGGAGCGCGCCGCCCGCGTCGCCGGCATCGCCGTCCGGCACGCCCGGCTGCGGCACATCGAGCGCCGCGACAAGAAGATCGCGCTCGTCCTCTCCGCGTACCCCACCAAGCACTCCCGCATCGGCAACGCGGTCGGCCTCGACACCCCGGCCAGCGCCGTGGAACTGCTGCGCACCCTCATCGCGGGCGGCTACGACTTCGGCCCCGTCGAGGAGATCCCGGGCCTGGTCTCCGGCGACGGCGACGAGCTGATCCGCGCCCTGATCGAGGCCGGCGGCCATGACCAGGACTGGCTGACCGAGGAGCAGCTGGCCCGCAACCCGGTCCGGATCCCGGCCGCCGACTACAAGCGGTGGTTCGCCGAGCTCCCCGCCGAGCTGCGCGAAAGCGTCGAGGAGCACTGGGGCGAGGCCCCGGGCAACATGTTCGTGGATCGCTCGGCCAACCCGGAGGGCGACATCGTCCTCGCGGCGCTGCGCCGCGGCAACCTGCTCATCCTGATCCAGCCGCCGCGCGGCTTCGGCGAGAACCCGATCGCGATCTACCACGACCCGGACCTGCCGCCCTCGCACCACTACCTGGCCGCGTACCGCTGGATCCAGGCCCGTGCGCAGGACGGCGGCTTCGGCGCCGACGCGATGATCCACCTGGGCAAGCACGGCAACCTGGAGTGGCTGCCGGGCAAGAACGCCGGCCTGTCGGCGGCCTGCGCGCCCGACGCCGCGCTCGGCGACCTGCCGCTCATCTACCCCTTCCTGGTGAACGACCCGGGCGAGGGCACGCAGGCCAAGCGCCGCGTGCACGCCACCCTGGTCGACCACCTGGTGCCGCCGATGGCGCGCGCGGAGTCGTACGGCGACATCGCGCGCCTGGAGCAGCACCTGGACGAGTACGCGCAGATCTCCGCGATGGACCCGGCCAAGCTGCCCGCCATCCGCGCCCAGATCTGGACCCTGATCCAGGCCGCCAAGCTCCACCACGACCTGGGTCTGGAAGAGCGCCCGGACGACGAGGGCTTCGACGACTTCCTGCTGCACGTCGACGGCTGGCTGTGCGAGGTCAAGGACGCCCAGATCCGCGACGGCCTGCACGTCCTGGGCGGCGCGCCGACCGGCGGGGCCCGGGTCAACCTGGTCCTCGCGATCCTGCGCGCCCGTCAGATCTGGGGCGGCACCACGGCCCTGCCCGGCCTGCGGGAGGCGCTCGGCCTGGACGAGTCCGCGGCCACCCGTACGACCGCCGACGAGGCGGAGGAGGCGGCCCGCGCGCTGGTGCAGGCGATGGAGGACGCGAACTGGGCCCCGGAGGCGGTGGCTTCGGTCGCCGCCGGCCACTCGGCGGACGTGGCGGCCGTACTGGACTTCGCGGCCCGCGAGGTCGTCCCGCGGCTGGCCGGCACGACCGACGAGATCGCCCACGTGGTCTCGGCCCTGGACGGCTCGTTCGTCCCGGCGGGCCCCTCGGGCTCCCCGCTCCGGGGCCTGGTCAACGTCCTCCCGACCGGCCGCAACTTCTACTCCGTCGACCCCAAGGCCGTCCCCTCCCGCCTCGCGTGGGAGACGGGCCAGGCCCTGGCCGACTCCCTGCTCACCCGCTACCGCACCGACAACGGCGAGTGGCCGGCTTCGGTCGGCCTGTCCCTGTGGGGCACGAGTGCGATGCGCACCGCGGGCGACGACGTCGCCGAGGCGATGGCCCTGCTGGGCATCCGCCCGGTCTGGGACGAGGCCTCGCGCCGCGTCACCGGCCTGGAGCCGATCCCGCTCGAGGAGCTGGGCCGCCCGCGCATCGACGTCACGCTGCGCATCTCGGGCTTCTTCCGGGACGCGTTCCCGCACGTGATCGGCCTGCTGGACGACGCGGTGCGGCTCGCGGCGTCCCTGGACGAGCCCGCCTCGGAGAACTTCGTCCGGGCCCACGCCCAGGCGGACCTGGCCGAGCACGGTGACGAGCGGCGCGCGACGACCCGTATCTTCGGCTCGCGCCCGGGCACGTACGGCGCCGGCATCCTCCAGCTGATCGACTCCCGCGACTGGCGTACGGACGCCGACCTCGCGGAGGTCTACACGGTGTGGGGCGGCTACGCGTACGGCCGCGGCCTGGAGGGCCGCCCGGCCCGCGCCGAGATGGAGACCGCGTACAAGCGGATCACGGTGGCCGCGAAGAACACGGACACCCGCGAGCACGACATCGCCGACTCGGACGACTACTTCCAGTACCACGGCGGCATGGTGGCCACGGTCCGCGCCCTGCGCGGCACGGCCCCGGAGGCGTACATCGGCGACTCCACCCGCCCGGAGACGGTCAAGACCCGCACCCTGGTGGAGGAGACGTCCCGCGTCTTCCGTGCCCGCGTGGTCAACCCGAAGTGGATCGAGGCGATGCGCCGCCACGGCTACAAGGGCGCCTTCGAGCTGGCGGCGACCGTGGACTACCTCTTCGGCTACGACGCCACGACGGGCGTGGTCGCGGACTGGATGTACGACAAGCTCACGGAGACCTACGTCCTGGACCCCACGAACCGCGCCTTCCTCGAGGAAGCCAACCCCTGGGCCCTGCACGGCATCGCGGAACGCCTCCTTGAGGCCGAGTCCCGCGGCATGTGGGAAAAGCCGGACCCGCAGATCCTCGAATCCCTCCGCCAGGTCTACCTGGACACGGAGGGCAACCTGGAGGCCGACTCGGAGTAGACAGAAGGATCGAAGTGAAGCAGGCCCTGCCCCGAATCCGGGGCAGGGCCTGCTTGGTTCTACACCAGGGCGGCCCGGCAGGGAGTACCCGCCGAGCCGCCGCTCGTGACTACTGGCCGGCCAGTGCCACGGCCAAACAGAGGATGAAGAAGACGACAGAGGCAAATTCCGGCGCGAGGCTGGACCGTTGCTGCCGCATCAGCGCTCCCGGCACCCCGGACGAGGCCTCTCTCTTGGCTTCCATGTCAGCCAACAGCCGCATCCTTGCCCTTTTCCCGTCCCGGTTCTTCTGAAATGCCTGCGGGTAAAACTTCTTACCTGCGTGAGTCGCCCCATTTACCAGGCAAAGCCGATAGCCGAGGATGGATTTCTGCCATTTAATCTCGGAAATCTCCGACCATGGAATCCAGGTGGTGCGATACGACTGGCGAACAACCAGATGATCCTTCCGTGCGAGCAATCCAGGCGAAAAATAGAAACGCCATACGAAGCATGCGAAGAAGGGGGAGAGCATCAAGGCCAGGGCCAGCGGAGTGTACGTGTCGTGCGGTGAGCTGATGGCCTCAATGGTGACGATCACGGGAAGAGCCTGGGAGACTCCGAAAAAGAAGAGGCCTTTCAGGAGATTGGTCCTCGATCTCTTCATCATCGCCACATCCCCCTGAACCCCAAGGAGCTCACGATCGAATCAGCCACACTTTGCGCAAGTCTGGCGCCCGTGAAGGCGAGTGCCAGTCCCGCCACGTCCCCTGCGAGGCCGAGGCTCTGTTCGGTGCAACCCTGGGCTCCGCTGGAGTAGGATCCGCACGCATTAATGATCATGGGTATCCGGGTGAGCACCTTGGCGCCCATGGCCGACTGGCCGACAGACGCGGCGGTCGCAGCGCAGGGCTCATTCCCCCAGGCCATGCATCCCACGGCGACACTATCAGACAGAAAAGCAAGAGTTCCGGCACTCTCGTTCGCCAAGGAAATGCTGTCCTTGTGCTCATCGATGACATCTTCGATCCACCAGGCGTCCGCCTTTGCTTCGCCGGCCTTTCTGCATTCCGTAATACTGTCCCCGCCCTTCACGCAGTCCAGGGTTTCAACCCATTCCTTCTGCTCTTCCACCGTGTAATCGGGAGTTCCCTGATAACCCTGCTGCTGCAGTGACTTGAATTGATCACTGGTAAGGGGCATCCCAAGGGCGTACACCTTCTTTTTGGTGGGCGCATTCCCGCCCGCGCTCCCCGACTTACCCGACTTGCCCGAGCCGCCCGAGTTGCGGCAGGTAGAGTTCACGCACCCATAGTGCTTCTGGCGGTAATAGTCGGGGGACAGGGTTCCGCCGTTGGATTCAACGATCTCCTCATAGCGGTTGCCGTAATCATACGGGTCATTGCCGTTGTGGCACTTGTACATGCCGCTGGCGCACTCTTCGAGTTGCTTGCCGGTGGGGTCCCAGAAAGTGAAGGGGTTCTGGTTGGAGTAGGTGTATCCGTGGAGCTGCTGCGAGTCCTTCAGGTCCATGATCGGGTCGACAGAGATGAACCGCCCGGTCAGGGGATCGTAGTCGCGTGCGCCGATGTGGGTGAGGCCGGTGTCGGCGTCCTTGGTTCCGCCGACGAAGCCCTTGTCGCCCGTCCAGCCGGTGGGCTGGCTGCCGCGGGTCTCGCCGAAGAGCCCGGTCTTGCGGCGGGTCACGGCCTGGGTGGCGTCCGCGGTGATCTGAGTGGTGCCGGTGCCGTGGTGGTCGGTGAGGGTGAAGGTGAGCTTGCCGCCCTCCCGCATGGCGACGCCGTCGTAGTAACGGGTGCCGGTGACCGCTCCGGCCTTGTCCAGGCGGAGTTCGTTGCCACCGGGCAGGTAGAGCGTAGTGCTCTTGGTGTCCTTGCGGAGCAGGCGCTGGCCGGCGGCGTCATAGACGAAGGAGTTGCTGGAAGTGCCCTGGGTGAGGGTCTTCAGGTGTCCTTCGACGTCCCAGTCCAGGTACTGCGTTTCGCCGGTGCCGCTCTTGCGGGTCTTGGTGTTGCCGCTCTCGTCGTAGGTGAACGTCTCGTCATGGACGTCGGTGCCGGTCTGCGTGACCTTGGTCAGGTCGTGCTTGCCGGCGGTCGGCGGGGCGTAGGTGCGTATGGTGTCGGCAGTCGGGCCCGAGGCCGTCTTGTGCTTGGTCTCGGTCTTGCGGTTGCCGACCGCGTCGTAGGTGTAGGTCGTCCAGTACGGATCCTCGCCACCGATGACGGTCGCCGACGGGGAGCTCGCGCAGGCCTCGTCCTTGTTGGTCCAGGCCTCGGTGATGCGGCGCAGTGCGTCCAGGTTGACGCACTGGGTGTCGGTGGTGCGTGCGGCGTCCTGGCCGTACACCGTGGCAATGGAGGTGAGGTTGCCCGCGGGGTCGTTGGTGTACTTGGTGTCCTCGATCCGCTGGGGTGCGAGGTCGCGGTCGGTGTAGGCACGGCTGATCGCGCCGGTGTGCTCGTCGTACTCGGTCGAGCGGTACAGGCGCTGACCGATGGCCCCGAGCTCGTGGCGGATGCTGCGGCCGTAGTGGTCGTAGGTCATCGCCGAGACGAGGCGGCTGCTGCCCGCGCCCATGTTGTTGAGGAGGCCGGAGACCGACTTGTAGGTGCTGCCGACCGTCTCCGCGGGCAGGTCGCCCATGGCCGGCTGCTTGGTCGTCAGGATCTGACCTGTGATGTTGTAGGTGTTCGTCCACTGGTAGGTGCCGGCCAGCGCCCCGGTGTCCGGGGTGGACGGGATGGTCACCTTGGTGGTGAGAGGCTGGTAAAGGTTGTTATAGGCGAGGACCTCGGACTCGTACGCCTTGCCGTCCACGTAGCGCGTGGACTTCGCCGCGTGGCCCTTGGCGACCGTGTCGTAGACCTGCGCGATGAGCACGGTCTGGCCCTGCTTGACGGCGGTGGGGCGGCCGAGGTCGTCGTAGTCGGTGTGCAGCGTGATACCGCGGGCGTCGGTGATGTCCGTGGTGCGGTCACCGGCGTCGTAGGTGACCTTCGTGACGCCCTTGTCCGGGTCGTTCGACTCGACCTGTCGGCCGCGGACGTCATAAGTGGCTGTCCACTTCGCATTGCCCGGGTCGGTGACCTGGGCGAGCTGGCCGAGCTTGTTGTAGCTGTACAGCGTCGACTGCGAGGTCGTGCGGGCCGCGTTGGTGTACTGCTTGCTTTCGACGGTGCGGCCCAGCGCGTCGACGACCGTGGTCGTCGCTGTCCCGCCCTGGGGCGGGATCACCGTGGTGCTGTCACCGGTGTAGCTAGTGGTGGCGCGCTTGGTCTCGGTGCCGAACTTCTTGGAGATCACTACGGTCGGCCGTCCGGCACCGTCGAAGACGGTGTCGGTCGAGGCCGGGTACGTGGTCTCCGTTCCCGTCACCAGATCAGGTGAGGGCGCGCCGTCGGCGTAGTAGGTGCCGGAGCTCCGCCAGGCCAGGCCGCGGGTGTCGTAGAACGTCTCCGTGATCAGTCGTCCGGAGAGGTCGGGCGACTGAGTCTGCGTCTGGCGCTCGCGCAGCAAGCCGTCCTGGATGGAGTACACGATGGAGTACTTGTAGTCGTGCGTCAGGGACTTGGAGGTAACGACGTTCGGGCCATCGTTGCGGACCGTGTAGTCGAACACGCGGCTGGGCGCGTTCGGGTTCGCCTCGACCGTCCAGTTCGGGAGCCAGACCTTGGTCATACGCCCGAGGGCGTCGTACGCCGTGGTGGTGACCTTGCCGTTGGCGTCGGTCACCTTCGTCGGCAGCCCACGCAGCGGGTCCACCTCGGAAGTGGTGGTGTGCGCGAGCGGGTTCGTCACGACCATGGACGTCGGAACCTCGCCCGTGGCCGGGGTGTAGGCGGTCGTGCTGACCTTGTTGTACGCGTTGGTGCCGGCCAGGGCTCGGCCGTAGATGTCGTAGCAGAGCTCGTTCTTGGCGGCGCCGCAGGTCGACGGCACGGTGGAGACGACGTCGTACCCGTCGCCCTTGCCGTTGATCTTCTCGTTCTTCGTCACCAGGCCCGAACCGGGAACGGTGCCGAGCGCGCCGTTGTCGAAGTAGGTACGGACGTCGGAGATGACGTCGGACGGCCGGCTGACGGGTGAGCCGCATGTCGCAGCCACGGCCTCGACGCGGCTTTGCTTGTTCAGGATCCAGCTCGTGGTGTTGCGGGCGTACGTGGTCGTGGTGCAGGCCTCGTCACCCGTCTTGGCGGTGTCGCCCGTCGAGGACTCCCAGTCGACCATGCCGTACTCGTCGAAGTGGCGGCTGGCCTCGATCGTGCGCGTACCGCCGGTGACGGTGGTTCGAGTGGCTTCCTTCTCCGTTCCCGTCTTGTACGAGACGAGGTCGGGCAGGCCCGAACGGACCCGCTTGGCCACGAGATCCGACCGCCAGGGCGTGTTGGACTTGGCGCTGATCAGCTTGGCCGTGTCGTCACCCTGGTAGCTGGCCGACTCACGGACCATGCCGGCGAACTCGGGCCGGTCGGTGACTGCGACGCCTGCCGAGTCCTTGACGTCCTTGCCGTCGATACCGCGGAAGTAGCGGGCCTCGCTCAGCGTCTTCGGGTCGGCCGCGGCGCCCGTACGGGTCTGGACCAGTTCGTAGCCGCGTGCCACGGAGTGGACGCGGTCCTCGGCCTTGGTGAGTTCGTCGGTGCTCTTCGACCAGGCCGCTCCGCCCACGTAGGTGTACGAGGTCACCTTGTCAGGGGTGGAGGCGAGATTGTCGCCCTCGACGATCTGGGTCGCCACGTAGGAGTTGAACCAGTCGACCTTCGAGGTGTCGCCCTCCCAGGCCCACTTGACCGGGTAGCAGCGCGTCGTGTTCGTCTCGTCCGGCTTGGGGAGCGTGGTGGGGGTGCAGTCGGGCTGGGAGTAGGTGACACCGATGGTGCCTCCGCTCTCGGTGTTCACCTGGGACATCCGCAGCCGGATGTACGGCGCGAGGCCGTCACCGGTGGCGTCCACCCGGTTCGGGCGCTGCTCACCGGTGAAGGTGACCGGGGGGAGCGGGGTGTCCGTGGCGGCGCCCGCCTTGCCGGTTCGGGTGATGGACTTCAGCCACATCGGGGTGGAGATGCCGTCGCCCGCCGGCGGGAAGTTCTGGTCCAGGGTCCAGGAGTCGACGTCCTGGTAGGCGCCGCCGGTCAGGACCTTGGTGTTGATGCCGGTCAGGCGCTTGCGCGACCAGAAGGTGGGTGAGTACTGGCCCTTGCACTCGGTGGACCCGTCCTTGCAGAACAGGTCGTACGGGGCGTCCGGCCAGTTCTTCGCGTTCGTCTCGTCGAAGGTGCCGCAGGTGCTCAGGCAGCGCTCGGAGACGTCGAAGGTGACCTGGCCCATCGCCTTGGCGGTGTAGACACTGTCGGAGCGCAGGCCGTAGTCGATGTGGTCGAGCCAGCCGCCGCGGACGTACGGGGTGACCGTGGCCTTGCCGGTGGTCTCCGACACGTTGCGGCCGTAGTTGTTGGTCTCGGTCTTCCAGTAGTACGCCATCGCGGCCCCGCCGGGAGCGACCACGTAGTCGAGCTGCCAGCGCCAGGCCTGCTGGCACCAGCCGCTCGCGAACGAGGCGTTGTAGCAGGGCTCGCCCGCCTGGTTGCCGAACACCGGAACCGTCCAGGCGGAGTTCGTCGTCGGCGTCGACGCGTCCTTCCAGCCCGGCAGACGATTCAGACCGAAGAAGTACTGCGTACCGTCGGTCGTGGTGATCTTCCAGTGCTCACCGTCGTTGTCGCCGTTGTTGGCACCGGTGAGCTTCTCAACCTTCTCACCCGAGTCGGCGGCCGGGTGCCAGCCCTTGCCCGCCTCGTAGACCAGCTCGGTCGACTTGCCGCCCAGCGACATGGTGGCGTTGTCGTTGAACCAGCACTGGTCACCCACCTTGGTGGTGTTCGAGCCGCCGGTCTTGTCGTCGTTGCACGCCTTGTACCTGCGCTCGATGAACCCGGGCTCCCAGTTCCAGCCGTCACCGATCCACGACGCCTGGCTGTTCGACGCGCTCATCCGGCCGTCGACCGACTGCGAGCTGTAGCTCAGACCGATCTGAGGCGCCTGGCCGCCGGGAACGGCGGGAGTGCTGATGCCGTAGGTCCAGGAGAAACTGCCGGTCGAACCGCCCGAACTCCAGGAGCCCGAGGGCTGGAGCGAGGTCGCCTTGTAGTCACCCGTCGGGCCGGAGTCACCCGCCGTCGCAGCGAGGACGGTCGCACCGCCGCTCGCGGCAGCGGCCGCCGGGGCCGCCTGCGCGCCCGCCGACTTCGCCGAAGGTGCGACGCGCGGCGTGGTGACCTGCGCGGACAGCTTGCCCGCGCGCGTGTCGTTGCGCGTCTGCAGCGGCTTCTGCGTACGGCACTCCGCACGCTCCGGCGTCGTCAGCGCACACGCCGGAAGCTCCACCAGGCGCAGACGGGAGACGTAGTCACCGCCGTAGGCGCCGCGGAACGAGTTGTAGTCCACCTCGACCTTGGCCGAAGCGGACTGCGCGGAGCCGTCCGAGCGGCCCACCGACAGCAGTACGCCGTCGACGCCCGCCTTGCGCGCCGCGTCCTTGCCGACGACGGAGACCTTCACCTTCGACGGCGCCTCGGCGGCCTTGCCCGGCGCCACGTACACCGCGACCGGGAGCTTGCCCGCCTGCTGCGAACCCGAGCCGTTGGCCGGAGCCTGCGCCGCGCCGGAGAGGAACGACTTCCCGACCGGGACGGACGAGAGGTCCACCTCCGCCGAACCGGCCGCCGGCCAGGAGACCTTCGGAGCCTTCCACGGCGTCGCCGCGTCATCGGCCTTCTTCGCCCCACCCGCACGGACCGGCTTGACCGGCACCGCCTTCGGCTGCTTGAGCTCCGGCAACGAAGGCCCCGATTTGCTGTCCGCTACGGCAACAGCGCCAGGGAGCATGCCTGAGAGGACTGCTGCGGCCAACGCCACAGAAAGCCCTCGTATGCGAGATTTTCTCACACCCCACCCCAACCATTCATAACAATTTACTGGCGCAGACTAACAGGGCGAATTCACCAATCCGGGCCCTCGCTGACGGCTTCCATATGGCCTTCGACCGAAGCAATTGCCGCAAAGTGGATCTTGCGGACCAATGAGGGCAGGTCATCTAAGTCTGACACACAAGCTGCAGGTCAGAGCGTTTGAAGGTCGGCACCTCGCGTAGAGTTGGCCCGGAATATCCAACAGTTGGAGTGTGCGTGAGAAGAAATGAGGCCCTCTCCGGTACGCCGGGTGGGCGGGGGATTTCCAGGGGCATTTCCGTGGCCCTGATAACCGGAATAGTCGCCACCGGATTGGCTGTAATACAGCCCCCGACTACCGCCGTCGCCGCGACCGATCCTGTCGCCGAGGGCTCCATGAGCCCGGCCGACTTCGCGCTGGCCAAGGCCAAGGAAACGGGGCAGCCCTACGAGCTGACCTCCGCGCGCACCGAGACCTCGGACACCTGGGCGCTGCCGACGGGCAAGTGGACCGTCAAGCGGTACGGGACGACGGTGCGGGTGCGTCGGGCCGGCGCGTGGGTCGCGACCGATCCCACGCTGCAGTTCGCGACGGACGGCACGGTGGCTCCCAAGGCGTCGGCAGTCAGCATCGCCTTCTCCGGCGGCGGCACCGGGCCTCTGCTGACCGGGGTCAGGGACGGCCGTACGCTCTCGTTGACCTGGCCGAAGGCGCTGCCCAAGCCGACGCTGGCCGGGAACGTGGCGACGTACGCCAACGTGCTGCCCGACGTGGACCTGCAGCTGAAGGCCGACGTCGAGGGCTTCTCGGAGCTGCTCGTCGTCAAGACGGCCGAGGCGGCCAAGCACCCCGACCTCGCCACCCTGAAGTTCAAGCTCGACACCGTGGGCCTGAACGTCTCGTCCAATGCCACCACCGGCCTGCTCAGCGCAGTGAACCCCGCGGGCCAGACCGTGTTCACCGCGTCCGCGCCGATGATGTGGGACTCCACCACCACCGGAGCCGCCGCTCCCCAGGCCAAGACGGCCGTGAGTGCGGCCTCCGCCGCGGCCGACGGGTCCGAACCCGCCGCGCCCGCCGATGCGTTCGTCGCGCCGTCCGGCGCGAAGGACGCGCAGATGCCGACCACGGTGGCCGGCGGCAACCTGGAGATCAAGCCCGACCAGGCCCTCCTGACCGGCGCGGCCACCAAATACCCCGTGTTCATCGACCCCTCGGTCGCCTGGGGCGAGCGCCAGAACTGGGCCTGGGCGTACCGGAGCTGGCCGAAGAACTCGTACTGGAACACCAAGCAGGACGTCCGCGTCGGCTACGAGAGCGAGACGAACGGGCTGTCGCGCTCCTTCTTCCAGCTCGACACCGCCAACCTCAAGGGCGCCCAGGTCACCAAGTCCACGTTCCGCATCAAGGAGACGTGGTCCTGGTCCTGCACGCCCACTCCCGTGGAGCTGTGGAGCACCGGCCCCATCTCCTCCGCGACCACCTGGAACAGCCAGCCCGGGAAGGGCACCAAGCTGGCGACCGTCTCCGCCGCCAAGGGCCGTCCCGACTGCGGCGCCGGCAACCTCGAGTTCGACGCCACCGCGGCCGCCAAGGAGTCCGCGTCCAAGGGCTGGTCCAGCGTGACGCTGGGCCTGTACGCGTCCAACGAGAGCGACCAGTACCAGTGGAAGCGCTTCGACCCGAAGACGATCACCCTGGAGACGGAGTACAACAACCCGCCCCGGACCCCCGCCGACCCGGGCACGTCGCCGTGGGTGCCCTGCGTCGAGGGCGGAAAGATCGGCAACACCACGATCGGTCTCTACTCGACGATCTCGGACCCCGACTCCGGGAACCTGAGGGCCGAGTACCAGGTCTTCAAGGCCGGCCAGAGCGCACCGGTCGCCACCCAGACGATCCCCGCCAACAACGGCAAGGTCGCCACGTGGAACGTCCCTGACGCCAGCCTGCCCGACGGCGACTACACCTGGAAGGTCCGCGCGACCGATCAGGACAACGCCACTTCCGCCTGGTCGCAGACCTGCAAGTTCTCGGTCGACCGCACCCGGCCGGCCAAGGCGCCGAAGATCAGCTCGACCGTCTTCCCCGACGGGAGGAGCGGCTGGCCCGCCACCACCGGCAAGGCCCGTACGCCCGGCTCGTTCACCCTCTCCGCCAACGGCGTGAAGGACGCGACCTGGTACGGGTACTACACCGACTGGGATCCGGAGCTCAAGAGCAACACCGTGGCCCCCGGTGCCTCGGTCGACGTCCAGCTCACCCCGCCCGGCGCCGGACCGCACTACGTCTACGCCTTCAGCCAGGACGCGGCCGGCAACCGCTCCGACACCACGGCCTACCTCTTCTACGCCACCCGTTCGGTCGCCAAGGACACGTCCGGCGACCTCAACGGCGACGGGAACCGCGACATCTGGAGCAACGACTCCTTCGGCAACCTGATGACGTACGCCGGCCAGGGCAACGGCAAGTTCACCGCCGCGACCAGGGCGGGCAAGAACTTCAACGGCGCCCGCATCGACACGCTCGGCGACTGGGACGGCAACGGGTACAACGACCTCGTCTCCCTCGAACAGGCGGCCGGGATGACGGCCAAGAAGCTCTTCGCCTACGCCAACAACGGCCAGGGCGGCGCGGACAACCCCGTCGAGATGACGGTGGCGTGCCCCGTGAAGAACCCCGGCGCAGGATGTGACTACGGTCCGGACTGGAACGGCGACGACCACTGGTACAACGCCGAGCAGGTCATCGCGCCCGGCGACCTCAACGGGGACGAGACGCCCGATCTGCTGGTCAAGCAGGGCAAGCAGCTCTGGGCGTACTACGGCAGCGTCTTCGGCACCCTCGACGGCAACGGGGAACCGGTGCTCGTCGGCAACACCGACTGGGACAAGTACACCGTCGTCGCCCCCGGTGACCTCAACGGGGACAAGGTTCCCGACCTCCTGCTCCGGGACAACGCCACCGGCGACATCCTGCGCACCTACGGCAAGAAGAGCAAGGACCCGACGTACATCGTCGACTTCGCCACCTGGGGCACCCAGACCCGTACCAAGATCGGCAGCGGCGTGACCCAGGCCGCCTTCCCGCAGATCGGCTCGGCCGGCGACGTCTCCGGTGACGGCGTGGCCGACCTGTGGGCCCGGCAGGCCGACAACACGGTCCTCGGCTGGAACGGAGTCGCCTCGGGCGGCACCCTCACGGCGTTCTCCGCCAACTACCAGATCGACAGTGTGCCCGGAGCGAAGATCCCGGCGGGCACCACCTTGGCCTCGGGCGAGGAGTTCGCTTCCGGCAACTCCAAGCTCGTCATGCGGGCCGACGGCAACCTGGTCCTGACCACCAAGGACAACAAGCAGATCTGGTCCACGAACACCGGCGGCCACAACGGCGCCCTGGCCCGTATGCAGAACGACGGAAACTTCGTCGTCTACGCCGCCGACGGCACCACCGCCCTGTGGAGCAGCAAGACCGCCACCCCCTACTCCTACGCGGTGCTGCATCCCCGCGGTGTGCTGGTGATCTACAACGCCTCCGGTCAGAGCCTGTGGACCAGTGGTTCGCAGAGCCGACCCGATTACAACAGCGACGGTTTCACCGACGTCGTCGCCCGCGATGCCCAGGGCGACGCGTGGGTCTACAAGGGAACCGGCGGAACCGGCACCAGCACGCTCGGCGGCCGCTACTTCATCGGCAACGGATTCTGGCGCGACTACTGGACGCACCTCTACACCGCCGACCTCAACAACGACGGCCGTTCGGACATCGTCGGCCGCACCAAGGAGGGCGACCTCTACCTCTTCCCGGGTACGGGCTCGGAAACCAACGCATTCGCCGGCCGCTACCTCATCGGCGTCGGCTGGAACGGCTACGACCTGGGCTTCGGTGACGTCAACCTCGACGGTCGCACCGACGTCTTCGCCCGTGACGGGAATGCGGACCTGTGGGTCTACCCGGGTGCCGGCGGGACCGGCACCAGCACGCTCAGTGCACGCACGTTCATCGGCAACGGCTTCTGGCCCGGGGGTTGGGAGACCCTGCGGTACGCCGACATGAACGGGGACAGCAAGATCGACATCGTGGGCCGCACCGACCAGGGAGACGTGTACCTCTTCCCGAACTCCACCGGTGCGGACGGCAAGATCTCCTTCGGTGCCCGGACCTTCGAGGGCAACGGCTGGTGGGTCGGCGGATGGAACCCGTACCCCACCGACCTCAACAGCGACGGCGCTCCCGAGCACGTCGGTGTCCTGAACAACGGGGAGCTCTACGACTTCCTGCCGAACCAGGGCCGCGTCCTGGTCGGCAACGGCTGGAACGGTTACGACATACTCCTCTGACGCACGACCGTGAACGCTGAGGGGTGAGGTCCCGTACGGGGCCTCACCCCTCAGTCGTGCCCCTCGAACCGCATCTGTTTCACCTGAAGCAGTGAACTGCTCCTTATCCGGACGGCGGCAGGGGTAGAGGCGTGCTGATCTCGTGCGGGGGGCCGCAGCCAAGGGACCCCGCACCCTCGGACGGAAAGGTCCATCGCGCCGTGACACAGCCGTTTCGACTGCCGGATTTCTACGTGCCCTATCCGGCACGACTGAACCCGCACCTGGAGGCCGCGCGAACGCACACCCGGCAGTGGGCCCGCGACTTCGGGATGCTGGAGGGATCCGGCGTCTGGACGCAGAAGGACCTGGACTCGCACGACTACGCGCTGCTGTGCTCGTACACGCACCCCGACTGCGACGGCGACGCGCTGGACCTGGTCACCGACTGGTACGTGTGGGTGTTCTTCTTCGACGACCACTTCCTGGAGGTCTACAAGCGCACCCAGGACCGCGCGGGCGCCAAGAAGTACCTCGACGGGCTCGCCGCCTTCATGCCGATGGACCTCGCCGACGGGTTCCCCGAGCCCTCGAACCCGGTCGAGGCGGGCCTGAAAGACCTGTGGTCGCGGACCGTGCCCGCGATGTCGATGGACTGGCGGGAACGATTCTCCGAGTCGACGAGGAACCTCCTCAACGAGTCGATGTGGGAGCTCCACAACATCAACATCGGCCGGGTGGCCAATCCGCTCGAGTACATCGAGATGCGCCGCAAGGTCGGCGGCGCCCCCTGGTCCGCGGGGCTGATCGAGTACGTTTCCGCCGAGGTGCCGGCCCGGGTCGCGCACGCGCGCCCGCTCGAGGTGCTCCGCGACGCGTTCTCCGACGCGGTGCACATCCGCAACGACATCTTCTCGTACCAGCGCGAGGTGGAGCAGGAGGGCGAACTCTCCAATGCCGTCCTGGTCCTGGAGACCTTCCTGAAGTGCACCACCCAGGAGGCCGCCGACCTGTCGAACGACCTGCTGACCTCGCGGCTCCAGCAGTTCGAGTACACGGCCCTCGCCGAGGTCCCCGCGCTCGCCGCCCTGCACGGGCTGGACCCCGTCGAGCTGGCGTCCGTACTCGCGTACGCGAAGGGCCTGCAGGACTGGCAGTCCGGCGGCCACGAATGGCACATGGTCTCCAGCCGGTACATGAACACCGGGGCCAGGGCGGGGGCGGCCTCCCCGCTCACCCTGCCCTTCATGCCCAGCGGGCCCGGAACCGCCGCCCTCGACCTGCGCTCGGTGTTCACCCCCCGCGCCATGGACATGCGCCGGCGCAGCTTCACGCACGTGCCGTTCCGGAAGGTGGGCCCCTCGCTGCTGCCCGAGTTCCACATGCCGTTCCCGCTCACCCTCAGCCCGCACCTGGACCGGGCCCGCCGCGAACTGGTGCTCTGGTCGCGGGAGATGGGCCTGCTCCAGGCGCAGCCCGGCGATCCCGGCTCCGACATCTGGGACGAGGACAAGCTGGTCGGCATGGACTTCGCCCTGTGCTCGGCGGGCATCGACCCCGACGCCACGGCCGAGGCCCTGTGCCTGAGCGCGCAGTGGCTGACCTGGGGCACGTACGCCGACGACTACTACCCCAAGGTCTTCGGCGGGTCGAAGTCACCCGGCGCGGCGCGGGCGGCGACCGACCGGCTGATCGCCATGATCCCGGTCGACCCGGCCGAGGCCCCGGAGCCGGTCACCGCGATGGAGCGGAGCCTGAAGGACCTGTGGGCCCGGACCGTCGCCGGGATGGGCGCTGCGATGCGCGCGGAGTTCCGCGGGCACGTCATCGGGATGCTGGACAGCTGGGTCTGGGAGATCGGCAACGCCGTCGTGAACCGGATTCCGGACCCGGTCGACTACGCCGAGATGCGCCGCTTCACCTTCGGCTCGTACCTGACGATGTTCCTGGCCAAGTTCGGCCACGAGGGCGACGGCGTCCCGCCCGAGGTCTACCGGGACGGCGTGATGCGCTCGCTGGAGAGCGCGGCGGCGGACGTCGGGTGCATCGTCAACGACCTCTTCTCGTACCAGAAGGAGATCGAGGTCGAGGGCGAGGTCCACAACCACGTCCTCGTCACCCAGAACTTCTTCGACATCGACTACCCGCAGGCTTTCGCGATCGTCGCCGACCTGCTGGAGCAGCGCACCCGGGAGTTCGAGCACATCCGCGACCACCAGCTTCCGGTGCTGTACGAGGACCACGGCCTCGGCCGGCCGGCGCGCGCCTCGCTCGACGCCTACGTGCGGGAGCTGGAGGACTGGATGGCCGCCGTCCTCAACTGGCACCGGAACGTGCGCCGTTACCGCGACGAGGACCTGCACCCGAAGCCCACCGGAATGAGCCCCGGCGCCTGGAGCTCCTCCTTCGGCATGGCGGCGGCCCGCATCTCCCTGCCGGCCTGACCCCGGCCCGGCCCGGGCAGTGCGCCTACCGCTGCCCGGGCGGGCGGACGCCACTCCTGCGGGCGCCGTTACTGCGGACCCGTCCAGCCCGTGGGGACGTGGCCGAGGCGGACGCGCTGGGGGTGGTCGCCGACGGGGACGGAGACCCGCTTGGTCCCGGTGGCGAAGTCGATGGCGGTGACCCGGTCGGCGCCGCTCTCGGAGATCACGCAGGCCGTGCCGTCCCCGTCGACGGTGGCCCAGTACGGCTTGTCGGCCTGGACCAGCGGCCCCTCGGCGAGGGTGGCGCGGTCCACGACGGTGACGTAGTCGTCCATGGTGCCCGCGATGCAGAGCTTGGCGCCGTCCGGACTCATGGACATGCCGTGGTGGCGGGAGTCGTTGACCCAGGTGGTGCGGTCCGCGTTGGTGGCGGGGTTGCGGGGGAACTCCTTGATCCGGGTGATCCGGTCGGTGGCCACGTCGTACTCCACGACCCCGTTGAAGAAGGACACCTGGAAGTAGAGCTTGGACTCGTCGGGGCTGAACGACATGGGCCGGACCGCGTCGGACAGGTCCGGGCGGCCGAAGGCGTCCAGCCGCGCGCGCATGTCGATCACGCGGACCGTACGGAAGGTCTGCGCGTCGACGACGGTGATCTTCCGGTCGCCCTTCGTCCAGTCCAGCCACGGCGCGTCGAGGGCGGAGGTGACATCGCCGATCGAGCTGTTCCACAGGTAGCGGCCGTCACGGGAGAAGGAGTTCTCGTGCGGCTTGTCGCCGGTCGGGAAGGAGCCGAGCTGCCGCCCGGTGGCGATGTCCAGTACGTGCACGGTGTTGGCGGTGGAGGCGGAGACGGCGACCCGGGTGCCGTCGGGCGAGACGGCCATGTGGTCGGAGCGGTAGCCGGAAACGGGAAAGCGCCAGTTGACCCGGCCCGTCCGCACGTCGATCGAGACGACGTCGGCGAAGCTGGGGCGGGAGGCGACCACGGCGGTGCCGTCCGGGGTGGTGTACATGTCGTCCACGAACTGGTCGTGCCCCTCGCCCGCGGTGGCGCGGATGCCGAGGAAGAAGCCGAGCTTGATCGGATTGAGGTAGATCTCCCGGAGCCGCTCCTCCTTGTCGGGGATCATGTTGATCCGCCCGACCTTGGCGAGGTCGCCGGTGGAGGCGAGCACGTCGGCGGTCCCCTCCCAGTTGTTGCCGACGAAGAGCACCTCGCGGACGCCGGGGCCCGCGGCCGGACCGGCGGCCGGGGCGGAGGCCGAGGCGGGGCCCCCGGCGAGGGAGGCCGCGAGCAGCGCACAGCCGGCGAGGAGCGTGACGACGGGGGTACGGGCGGTGCGGGCCGTGCGGGCCGTGCGGGCCGTGCGGGCGGTGCGGGCCGTGCGGGCGGTGCGGGCGGTCCGGGACATCCGCTCAACTCCGTTGCAGAAAGGCGCTGTTACCGGCCGGTAAAATAGGCGGAACGGCAAAAGGGCGCAACCCTCGGGTCACGCCCTTTTCTTCACACCCGTCTTCAGGCCCTCTTCTTCACGTCTTTCAAGCGACGGAGCCGATCCTGCCGATCACGGTGTTCGAGGTGTCCGGGTGGATCGGTATGTGCGCTCCGGTGAGGGCCGCGCCGGAGCCGCCGCGGCGGTTGGCGACGATCTCGGCGGCGATGGACAGCGCGGTCTCCTCCGGGGAGCGGGCGCCCAGGTCCAGGCCGATCGGGGAGCGCAGCCGGGCCAGCTCCAGCTCGCTCACGCCGACCTCGCGGAGCCGCTTGTTGCGGTCCTCGTGGGTGCGGCGGGAGCCCATGGCGCCGACGTACGCGACGGGCAGCCTGAGGGCCTGTTCGAGGAGCGGGACGTCGAACTTGGCGTCGTGGGTGAGCACGCACAGAACGGTCCGGCCGTCCAGCGAGCCCGCCGAGGACTGCGCCTCGAGGTAGCGGTGCGGCCATTCGACGACGATCTCGTCCGCCTCGGGGAAACGGTTCTTCGTCGCGAACACGGGCCGCGCGTCACACAGGGTCACGTGGTAGCCGAGGAATTTGCCGATCCGCACCAGGGCGGACGCGAAGTCGATGGCACCGAAGACGATCATCCGCGGCGGCGGGACGCTGGACTCGACGAGCACCTTGAGCGGCTCTCCGCAGAGCCGGCCGTCGGCGCCGATCTCCAGCACGCCGGTCCTGCCCGCGTCCAGCAGGGCCCGGGCCTCCTCGGCGATGGTGCGGTCCAGCTCGGGGTGTCCCCCGAAACCGCCCTCGTGGCCGCCGTCGCCCCGGACGAGTACGGCGCGGCCCTTGAGCTCGGCCGGCCCTTCCGCGATCCGGGCGACCGCCGCGGCCTCACCGCGGGCCGCCGCGGCCAGTGCGGCCGCGAACACCTCGCGCGCCGGGGATCCCACGGGGACCGGGGTGACGAGGATGTCGATGATCCCGCCGCAGGTCAGGCCCACGGCGAAGGCATCGTCGTCGCTGTAGCCGAAGGTCTCGAGGACGGTCTCGCCGTCCTCCAGCGCCTGCCGGCACAGCTCGTACACCGCGCCCTCCACGCATCCGCCGGAAACCGAGCCGATGGCCGTGCCCTCGCCGTCGACGGCGAGTGCGGCTCCGGGCTGCCGGGGCGCGCTCCCGCCGACCGCCACCACGGTGGCGACGGCGAAGTCACGTCCCTGCTCGACCCACCGGTTCAGTTCTTCGGCGATGTCCAGCATGTGCGGCCTCCTCGGAGAGGTTCGGTTACCAGTATCGGATGCGTGGAGGGTCAGGTCCCGGTCACGGGCCCGGCCTTACTTCACACCGAGCCACGCCTCGATCGGGTGGAGGGCGAAGAAGACCAGGAAGACGCCGGTCAGGACCCACATGAAGGCGCCGATCTCGCGGGCCTTGCCCTGCGCGATCTTGATGGCCACGTAGGAGATGACACCGGCGGCGACGCCCGGGGTGATCGAGTACGTGAAGGGCATGACCACCACGGTCAGGAAGACCGGGATGGCGGTCGCGGTGTCGGCCCAGTCCACGTGGCGGGCGTTCTGCATCATCATCGCGCCGATGACCACGAGGGCCGCGGAGGCGACCTCACCCGGGACGATCTGCGTGATCGGGGTGAAGAAGAGGCAGGCGGCGAAGAACAGGCCCGTGACGACGGAGGCGAGGCCCGTGCGGGCGCCCTCGCCGACGCCGGTGGCGGACTCGACGAACACGGTCTGGCCGGAGCCACCCGCGACACCACCGATGGCGCCACCGGCGCCGTCGATGAACAGGGCCTTGGACAGGCCCGGCATGCGGCCCTTGTCGTCGGCCAGCTTGGCCTCGGTGCCGACGCCGATGATGGTCGCCATCGCGTCGAAGAAGCCGGCGAGGACCAGGGTGAAGACGATCATGCCGACCGTCATGACGCCGACGTCGCCCCAGCCGCCGAACTCGACCTTGCCGAAGAGCGAGAAGTCGGGCATCGAGACCGCGGAGCCGTCCAGGGTCGGCGGACCGTTGCGCCAGGCCTTCGCGTCGATGTCCGCGACGGCGTTGAGGATCGCGGCGAGCACGGTGCCGCCGACGATGCCGATCAGGATCGCACCGGGGACCTTGCGGGCCTGCAGCATGAAGATGGTCAGCAGGGTGACGCAGAAGATCAGGACGGGCCAGCCGGCGAGCTCGCCGACGGAACCGAGCTGGACCGGGGGACCGAACTCGGAGCCCTTGCCCACGAAGCCGGCCTTCACGAGGCCGATCAGGGCGACGAACATGCCGATGCCCATGGTGATCGCGTGCTTGAGCGCGAGCGGGATCGCGTTCATGATCATCTCGCGGAGGCCGGTGACGACCAGGAGACAGATCACGACGCCGTACATCACGCACATGCCCATGGCCTGCGGCCAGGTCATCTGGGGGGCGACCTGCGAGGAGAGCACGCCGGAGACCGAAAGGCCTGCGGCCAGCGCCAGCGGGACCTTGCCGACGAAGCCCATGAGGAGCGTGGTCAGGGCCGCGGCGAACGCGGTGGCGGTGATGAGAGCCTTCTGGCTCATGGTGTCTCCGGCGACGTCCTTGCCGGAGAGGATCAGCGGGTTGAGCAGGAGGATGTACGCCATGGCCATGAAGGTCGTGACTCCGCCACGTACCTCGTTGCCGACGCTGGATCCTCTGTGGGTGATGTGAAAGTACCGGTCGAGCCAAGAACGCCCGGCGGGGGTACGAGAGCCGTCGCCGGCCTCTTCCGCGGTGGTCTTGGGCTCCACAGACGACTGGGTCATGGTGCCTAACTCCCAAGGTTCAAAGGGGCACCCGCATGAAGATTGGAGACGCGGGATTTGGGAAACTCCGTTTGGCTGCACGACCCGGGGTGACGGCCCGAGGCGACGCGAAATGCACTGCGTGTACTGCGGGTACTGCGGGGGTTCTGCGGTACGGGTGGCGGCTCCGGGGTGCCGGGGCCACGGGGGGGGTGCGTGGGGGTGCTGCCGGTGGAACGGACCGCGAGCGGTGCGGTCTTCGTACTCCGGACTTCTTGCTCCGGGCGGTGCGGCTGGAAGTGTGACGTTCCCGGTGTCACACCGCCCGGAAATCTGTGGGGGTCCGGGGGCCTCGCGGCCCCCGGACCACGCCGTCCTAGAGGGTGCCGGTGAGGGCTTCCGGACGGATCGGCGTCTTGTTGAGCTCCAGACCGGTCGCCGCCCGGATCGCCGCGAGGACGGCCGGGGTGGACGAGAGGGTCGGGGCCTCGCCGAGACCGCGAAGGCCGTACGGCGCGTTCGGGTCGGCGAGCTCCAGGACGTCGACCGGGATGGTCGGGGTGTCGAGGATGGTCGGGATCAGGTAGTCCGTGAAGGAGGGGTTGCGCACCTTCGCGGTCTTCGGGTCCACGATGATCTCCTCCATGACCGCCACGCCGAGACCCTGGGTGGTACCACCCTGGATCTGGCCGACCACGGAGAGCATGTTCAGCGCCTTGCCGACGTCCTGGGCGGTCGCCAGCTCGACGACCTTGACCAGGCCGAGCTCGGTGTCCACCTCCACCACCGCGCGGTGCGCGGCGAAGGTGTACTGGACGTGGCCGTCGCCCTGGCCGGTCTTCAGGTCGAACGCGACGGTCGGCCGGTGCCGGAAC
This sequence comes from Streptomyces sp. R33, assembly GCF_041200175.1. Lineage (NCBI taxonomy): Bacteria > Bacillati > Actinomycetota > Actinomycetes > Kitasatosporales > Streptomycetaceae > Streptomyces > Streptomyces sp. R33. The sequence goes on from NZ_CP165727.1 coordinate 2,315,578, forward strand.
TCCAGCTCCAGGTCGATCGCCTCGTCCTCGAGGATGTCGGCGATGTCCGCGAGGACCTCGCCGCCGTCGGTGACGACCTTGCCGCCCTCCAGGAGGAGCTCGGCGTGGGCCCAGGCCGGGTGGTACGAGCCGTTCTTGCGACGGCCGATCTCCAGCAGGGCCTCGCGGACCGCCTCACAGGTGTTCTTCACGGCGCCACCGGTCATGTACGTCTGCCGCGAGGCGGACGTGGAACCGGCGGAGCCGACCTGCGTGTCGGCCGGGTGGATGGTCACCTGCGTGACGCCCAGCTCGGTACGGGCGATCTGCGCGTGGACGGTGACACCGCCCTGGCCGACCTCCGCCATGGCCGTGTGGACCATCGCGACGGGCTCGCCGTTGATGACCTCCAGGCGCACGCGGGCGGTGGAGTAGTCGTCGAAGCCCTCGGAGAAGCCGACGTTCTTGATGCCGACCGCGTAGCCGACACCGCGGACGACGCCCTCGCCGTGGGTGGTGTTGGACAGGCCGCCCGGCAGTGCGCGGACGTCCGCGCCCTCACCGGCGGTCTCCCACTGGCGCTCCGGCGGCAGCGGGCGGGCCTTGACCCGGCGCAGCAGCTCGGCGACCGGGGCCGGGGAGTCCACGACCTGGCCGGTGGGCATGATCGTGCCCATCTCCATGGCGTTCAGCTGGCGGAACTCGACCGGGTCCATGCCCAGCTTCGCCGCGAGCTTGTCCATCTGGGCCTCGTACGCGAAGCAGGCCTGGACGGCGCCGAAGCCGCGCATCGCGCCGCAGGGCGGGTTGTTCGTGTAGAGCGCGATCGCCTCGATGTCGACGTCATCGATGACGTACGGGCCGACGGAGAGCGAGGAGGCGTTGCCGACGACCGCCGGGGAGGCGGAGGCGTACGCGCCGCCGTCCAGGACGATCTTGCACTTCATGTGCGTGATCTTGCCGTCCTTGGTGGCGCCGTGCTCGTAGTACAGCTTCGCCGGGTGACGGTGCACGTGGCCGAAGAAGGACTCGAACCGGTTGTAGACGATCTTGACCGGCTTGTTCGTGGCCAGGGCCAGGAGGCAGGCGTGGATCTGCATCGAGATGTCCTCGCGGCCGCCGAAGGCACCGCCGACGCCCGAGAGCGTCATGCGCACCTTCTCCTCGGGGAGACCGAGGACGGGGGCGATCTGCTTGAGGTCCGAGTGCAGCCACTGGGTGGCGACGTAGAGGTCGACACCGCCGTCCTCTGAGGGCACGGCCAGGCCGGACTCCGGGCCGAGGAAGGCCTGGTCCTGCATGCCGAAGGTGTACTCGCCCTCGACGATGACGTCGGCGCGCTTGCGGGCCTCTTCCACGTTGCCGCGGATGATCGGCTGGCGGTGCACGATGTTCGGGTGCGGGACGTGACCGGAGTGGTGGTCGTCGCGGCCCTCGTGGATCAGCGGCGCGTCGGCGGCGAGGGCGGAGGCCTCGTCCGTGACGAGCGGCAGCTCCTTGTAGTCGATCTTGATCTTGGCGGCCGCGCGGCGGGCGGTCTCCGGGTGGTCGGCGGCCACGAGGGCGACCGGCTCACCGTGGTGACGTACCCGGCCGTTGGCGAGAACCGGGGTGTCCTGGATCTCGAGACCGTAGTTCTTCATCTCGGCCGGCAGGTCGTCGTACGTCAGCACCGAGTAGACGCCCGGCATGGCCAGGGCCTCGGAGATGTCGATGGAGACGATCTCGGCGTGGGCGACGGTGCTGCGCAGGGTCTGGCCCCACAGCATGTCCTCGTGCCACATGTCCGAGGAGTACGCGAACTCACCGGTGACCTTGAGGGTGCCGTCCGGGCGGAGCGTGGACTCGCCGATGCCGCCCTTGTTGTGCTTCTGGGTGACGTTGGTCGGCGTGCCGGCCGGTACCGTGCGGGTGTTCTGAGCCATGGTCAGACCGCCTCTCCCTGACGGGCGGCCGCGAGGCGGACCGCGTCGAGGATCTTCTCGTAGCCCGTGCAGCGGCAGAGGTTGCCGGACAGGGCCTCACGGATGTCCTGGTCGGACGGGTCGGCGTTGCGCTCCAGGAGCTCGTCCGCCTGGACCAGCAGACCCGGGGTGCAGAAACCGCACTGGACCGCGCCGGCGTCGATGAACGCCTGCTGGATGTTGGAGAGCTCGACGCCCTCACCGGTCTGGGAGTCACCGGGCTTGGCCGCCCAGCGCTTCGCCTCGTCGGTCGAGACGCCGTTGCTGCCGCAGCCCCCGCCGGTGCCGCAGGCACCGCCGTGGCCGTGGGCCTCGCGCTGCTTGGCGAAGTCGGCCAGGCCCTCGACGGTCACGACGTCGCGGCCCTCGACCTGACCGGCCGCGACCAGACAGGAACAGACCGGCACGCCGTCGAGGCGGACGGTGCAGGAACCGCACTCGCCCTGCTCGCACGCGTTCTTGGAGCCGGGCAGACCCAGGCGCTCACGCAGCACGTAGAGGAGGGACTCGCCCTCCCACACGTCGTCGGCTTCCTGCTGACGACCGTTGACAGTGAAATTGACGCGCATGGTTACGCAGCCCCTTCAAGCGAGCGGCCGTTGTTGCCGCGGTACTGCTCCCACGTCCAGACCAGCTGGCGGCGAGCCAGGATGCCGACCGCGTGACGGCGGTACTTCGCCGTGCCGCGGACGTCGTCGATCGGGTTGCACGCGCCGGAGGCGAGCTCACCGAACTGCTTGGCGATCGACGGGGTGATGACCTTGCCGGACTCCCAGAAACCGCCCTCTTCGAGCGCGGCGTTCAGGAACTCCTCCGCGGCCTTCGCCCGGATCGGGGTCGGGGCGGCCGAGGCGATGCCCGTACGCACGGTGCGGGTGTCGGTGTGCAGCGCGAGGCCGAAACCGCAGACCGCGATGACCATCGCGTTGCGGGTGCCGACCTTGGAGTACTGCTGCGGGCCCGTGGCGTTCTTGATGTGCACCGACTTGATGAGCTCGTCGGCGGCGAGCGCGTTGCGCTTGACGCCGGTGTAGAACTCGTCGATCGGGATCAGGCGCGAGCCGCGTACGGACTCGACCTCGACCTCGCAGTCGGCGGCGAGCAGGGCGGGGTGGGAGTCGCCGGCCGGCGAGGCGCAACCGAGGTTGCCGCCGACACCGCCGCGGTTGCGGATCTGGGGAGACGCGACCGTGTGCGAGGCGAGCGCGAGACCCGGCAGCGTGCCGCGCAGGTTCTCCATGATCTGGGTGTACGGGACGGAGGCGCCGAGCTTGGTGACCTCCTCGCCTACCTCCCACTCCCGCAGCAGGCCGATGCGGTTGAGGTCAAGGAGGTACTCCGGACGGCGGTGGTCGAAGTTGATCTCGACCATGATGTCAGTGCCACCCGCAATCGGCACAGCTGTGGGGTACTCGGCCTTAGCGGCGAGTGCCTCCTCCCAGCTGGCGGGGCGAAGGAAGTCCATGTGCGGCTCTCTTCTTCTTCATCGTGTCGTTCACTTCAAGCCAGGAGGCCCGGGGGGCCCTCGACTGGTCGTTCACGTGCTGTTAACGCGGTGTGGAGTCAGTACACAAGCCGCGCGTCCCCCCGGTGCAGTCACCGAAACCATGAAGGAGTTGGCTGGCGGCCTCCCTCGTCTTGTAGATTCGTATGAAAGGCAGGATGCAACGACCTGCCCGATTTCCTACGGCAACATTCGAGACAGATCGGCGGCGACACCATGCGGCTGCGCGCACTGCTGGAAACCGAGGCGCTGGGGCTGCGGCTGCTGGGCGGCGAGGACGAACTCGACCGGACGGTCCGCGGCGTCATGACGACCGACCTGAGGGATCCCAGCCGATACCTCACGGGGGGCGAACTCGTCCTCACCGGCCTGGCCTGGCGAAGAAATTCAGCCGACTCCGAGCCGTTCGTACGAATCCTGGCGAGCGCGGGCGTCGCGGGCCTCGCGGCCGGCGAGGCGGAGCTCGGGGACATCCCCGATGATCTCGTTTCAGCCTGTCGGCGCAACCGGCTGCCGCTGTTCGCTGTAAACGAAGACGTTGCATTCGCCACGATCACCGAGTACGTGGTCCGGCAGGTCTCCGGGGAGCGCGCGGGCGACCTCGCGGCCGTCGTGGACCGGCACCGCCGCCTGATGACCTCGGGTCCCGCGGGCGGTGGACCCGACGTGGTGCTCGATCTGCTCACCACCGACCTCGATCTGCGCGCCTGGGTGCTGTCCCCCACGGGCCGGCAGATCGCCGGCGCGGGAGAACCCCTGGCACCAGGCGTCTGCGCGACGCTGGCCGGCGAGCACCTGGCGGCGGTCCGCACCGGGCGCAGGGGCCCGCACCGGATCTCCATCCAGGGTATTACCTACTCCCTGTTCCCGATCAGGGGAGCGGGGCGGGGCCCGGGCGGCCCCGGGGCCCGTGACGTGCGCGAGAGCGTGCTCTCGGACTGGCTGCTGGCCGTCGAGGCGGACGCGGGCGACTGGCCCGCGGAGCGGCTCGACCTGCTCCAGGGCGTGACCCAGCTGATCGCCGTCGAGCGGGACCGGCGCGACGCGGCCCGTACGGTGCGCCGCCGCCTCGCCCAGGAGGTGCTGGAGCTCGTCCAGACGGGCGCCGCGCCCGCCGAGATCGCCGCCCGCCTGCGGGTCGCGGCCCCGGTGCTGCTGCCCGGGCTGGGCACCGCCCCGCACTGGCAGGTCGTCGTGGCGCGGGTGGACTGGGAGGGCGGGGACATCCCCGGCGGCCCGGTGGCCCAGTCGCTGCTGGAGGAGATCCTGGTCGACCCGTCCGTCTCGGGGCCCGAGCCCTCGGACCGGATCGCGGTGGCCCATGCGGGTGACGAGGCCATCGCGCTCGTGCCGCTGCCCGCGCTGCCCGGGGAGCCCGGCGAGGAGAAGGGCGGCCCGGACAGCGCCCTGCACGCCGACGAGCTGCTCTCCGTCGTACGGGAGCCCCTCCAGGCGGGCCTCGCCGACGACGGCCGGCTCACCCTCGGCGTCAGCGCGGCCGTGCACTCCGCGGAGGGGCTGCGCGGGGCGCTGGAGGAGGCCCGGCACGCCCGCCGGGTCGCCGCGGCGCGCCCGGGCCGGGTCTGCGCGGCGGGCCACCACGAGCTGGCCTCGCACGTACTGCTGCTGCCGTTCGTCCCGGACGACGTGCGCCGTGCCTTCACGGCGCGCCTGCTGGACCCGCTGCGGGACTACGACCGCCGCCACCGCGCGGAGCTCATTCCGACGCTGGAGGCGTTCTTGGACTGCGACGGCTCGTGGACGCGGTGTGCGACGCGGCTGCACCTGCACGTCAACACGCTGCGCTACCGGGTCGGGCGAATCGAGCAGTTGACGTCGCGTGACCTGTCGCGGCTGGAGGACAAGCTCGACTTCTTCCTGGCACTGCGGATGAGCTGAGCCGATCCGGCCAACGTCGGTGCCGGGCGCCTGACGCGGCGTCCGGACTTTGTGAAAGAGTTCACCCGACCCCTTGGCCGAAGCCGTCGATCCGTGCTCTCATTTCGGCCCAGGGCTCGACGACGTGCTGCTTGGTTGCTTTGGGGAGGGCAATGTGGCGGATACCGCCATGTCCGGTGCCGGAACTACCGGGGGAGACGACCCCCTCCAGCGGGCGATATGGCGGCTGCGCTCGCGCGGCTGTTGGACCGACGCGGCTGCCCTGCTGACGCCGCACCTGCCCGACGCCGGCGCGGCCGTGCAGCGGACCGCTCTGCTGGTCGAGCGGTGCCTGTTCACCGGGCAGGGCTGGGCGGAGGCGGAGGACGCCCTGCGGGTCGCGGAGGCGGTGGCCCACGACGACGACGAGCGGGGCTCGGCGGCGTGCGAGCGGGGGCAGCTGGCGTACGCGGCCACCGTGCTCGGGGTCCGCGACCGCTCGGACGAGGCCCGGTCGGCCCTGGGCCGGGCGGCGGCGCTGCTGTCCCCGGGGTCCCGGACCCGGCCCTTGCTGGACTTCCGGCGCGGCCTGGTCGCGGAACACCTGGCGGACGCCCCCCAGTCGGCCCGGCCCGCGTACCACCGCGCCCATGCCGGGGCGCTGGCCCACGGGGACACCCTCCTCCTGTCGTTCACCTGGCGGCACCTGGCGGCGCTGGCCCTGCGGGACGGGGAGGTGGCGGAGGCCCGCAAGGGCTTCGCGGAGTCCCTGCGCATCCGGGAAGAGCTGGGGTTCCTGATCGGCACGGCCCCGGCGCTGGCGGCGCTGGCCGAAGCCGAGCCGGAACCGGAGGCCGCGCGCCTCCGCGCGGAGGCCCGCCGGCTGTTCCACCTCCTGGGCGGCATCCCCACCTGGCTGGCGGACCAGCTCCACCCGGCCCCGGCCACCTGACGGCGCGGGCCCCTGCGGGGGCCCGGTCAGGTGCCGGTCAGGTGCCGGTGAAGTGGTTGCGGATCAGGGGTTCGATCAGGGGGAGGTCTCCTGCGATCAGGGCCTCCAGCAGGGCCGAGTGCTCCGCCGCGTCCGCGACGAGGTCCGCCCTGCGGACCCGCGGTGCGCCCGGCAGCGGCCACTGGGACCGGCGGTGCAGTTCCTCCGCGACCTGGACCAGCTGGTCGTTCCCGGCCAGGGAGAGGACCTCCCGGTGGAAGGCCCGGTCCGCGTCCGCGTACCGCGGGAGGTCACCGGCCTCGGCGGCCTCGGCCGTGGCGGCCGCCGCCGGCCGCAGCGCCGACCAGGTCTCGGCCGGGACCGTACGGGCGAGGCGCAGCATCACCGGGACCTCCAGCAGCGCGCGGACCTCCGCCAGCTCCGCCAGGGCCCGCGGCGTACGCGACAGCACCCGGAAACCCCGGTTCGGGAGGCATTCCACCGCCCCCTCCAGCGCCAGCTGCTGCATCGCCTCGCGCACAGGCGTCGCGGAGACGCCGAAGCGTTCCCCCAGGGCCGGCCCGGAGTAGATCTCCCCCGGCACCAGCTCCCCGTCGACCAGGGCGGCGCGCAGCGCGTCCAGCACCTGTCCGCGCACCGAATGGCGCAGCACCTTCTGCGTCGGGATCAGCGCCGTCATCCCGACGTGGGCCGCTTCGTGCACTCGGTCCTCCTCGGGGTCTCGACCTGGGCCCTCAGAGGATAGGCGAATCGATCCCGCAAGTGCTGGTACAGGCCACCGAGATCAGTTAAGGTAAGGCTTACCTTTGTCCGTCGTCCTCGTGTGGATCGGTGGTTCCGCCATGCCCGACAGCTCCGTCGACGCCCCGCCCCCGGCCGGCTCTCCGGTGGCGGACGCGTACGCACGCCTGTCGCAGGTGTACGGCAAGCTGCAGATCACCGAGCGCGCAGCGCACGAGAGCGCCCCTCGCGGTGTGGGGTGGGTCGGTGCGGACGCGCTCGCGGCGGGCGGAGCGGAGCTGGACGGGTACCTCGCCTGGGACGACGCCCAGGTCCTGCGGGACTACGGCCGCCAGGCCCGCCCCGATGTCGTGGCCACGTTCGGCTTGCACCGGTACGCATGGCCCGCGTGCCTGCTGATCACGGCCCCCTGGTTCCTCCACCGGCGGGTACCCCTGCTGTCGGCGCAGCAGGTGGCCTTCCACCGGACCCAAGGGCGCATGAACGTACGCGTCGAGTCCTTCGCCTGCCTGCCGGACGACCCGGCGGGCGCTCTCCCCGGGGCCCGTGTCGTGCCCGACGAGGAGGCGCTGCGCGGTGAGGTGCGGGCTGCGGTGGCCCAGCACCTCGAGCCCCTCCTGGACGGCTTCGGCCCGCGCACGCGGCGCGGCCGCCGCGCCCTGTGGGGCATGGTGACCGACGAGATCGTCTCGGGCGTCTGGCACCTGGGCAAGCTCGTGGGCGAGGAGCAGCGGGCCAGGGCCGAGCTGGAAGCGCTGCTGCCCGGCATGACGGCCCCGTACACCGCCGGCGCGGCCTTCCGGATGCTCTCCGGCCCGGCAGGCGAACGGCTGCCCACCCGGGACCGGGCCAGTTGCTGCCTCTTCTACACGATCCGGCCCGAGGAGACCTGCACCACCTGCCCCCGCACCTGCGACGCGGACCGCATCGTCCGCCTCACGGCTGCCGCCTGACATCTGAACCCACTCGTCCGGCTGACCGTAATCGAACACAACTCGGCCCATACGAGCGGTAGTTCGAGCTACAACACCCTATCCGGCGGGCCGCACCCCCCGATGGCGTCCACTTGCCCCGAAACCCGCATGCCGGGCCGATCTCCTGCGCCACCATGGCTCCCGGAAGGCCGCATACGCGAGGCAGAGGCAAGGGACATCCGCATGAGACTGACCGACATATCGCTGGACTGGCTGCTGCCCGGCAGCCTGCTGATCCTGGGCGTACTTGCGGCAGTTGCGGTACTGGCCCGGGGCAAGCGGGAGGGCGACAAGGCCGCGGCCGACGACACCTGGGAGCGCAGCGAAGAGCGGAGGCGGCGCAAGGAAGCCGTCTACGGAACCGCCTCCTACGTCCTGCTGTTCTGCTGCGCGGCGGTGGCCGCCGCGCTCTCCTTCCACGGACTGGTCGGCTTCGGCCGGCAGAACCTGAACCTCTCCGGGGGCTGGGAGTACCTGGTCCCCTTCGGCCTCGACGGCGCCGCCATGTTCTGCTCGGTGCTCGCCGTCCGCGAGGCCAGCCACGGCGACGCGGCCCTCGGCTCCCGCATGCTGGTCTGGCTGTTCGCGGGCGCGGCCGCCTGGTTCAACTGGGTGCACGCGCCGCGCGGCATGGGCCACGACGGCGCCCCGCAGTTCTTCGCCGGGATGTCGCTCTCGGCGGCCGTCCTCTTCGACCGCGCCCTCAAGCAGACCCGCCGGGCGGCGCTGCGCGAACAGGGTCTGATTCCGCGGCCGTTGCCGCAGATCCGGATGGTCCGCTGGCTGCGGGCCCCCCGGGAGACCTTCGGTGCCTGGTCGCTCATGCTGCTGGAGGGGGTCCGCACCCTCGACGAGGCCGTCGACGAGGTGCGCGAGGACAAGCGCGAGCGGGAGCAGGACCGCCACCGCAGGCGCAACGAGAACCGGCTGGACCGGGCCCGCATCAAGGCCATGGGCCGGCAGAACCGGGCGTTCGGGCGATCCCGCGCCCGCCAGGTCGACGTGCCGGGGCTGGCCCCCGGGTCGGGCTCCGCGCCGGTCGGCGCGGAGCCGGCCATAGCGGAAACGGGACAGCTGCCCGCACCGCGCCGCCGGCCCTCCCTGCAGGCCGTGCACCGGACCGAGATCGCTGAGGTGACGGGCCCCCGGACGGTGGACCTCACCGCCGAGGACGACACCCAGACCATCCCCCGCCTCGACTCGCTCGAGCGCAAACTCAAGGACCTGGAGCAGCAGTTCGGCTGAGGCTGCACCCGCTCAGGACCTCGGAGGGCCCGCCGGTCAGGCGGGCCCTCCGCCGTGCGTCCCGCCGTACGACAGTCCTAGGGGGTGTCGTACATCGCGAGGGCGCCGTCCAGTTCGAACCACACCACCTTGCCGCCGGTCTTCACCGGCGTGTCCACACCCCAGGCGTCGGCGAGGGCCTGCACCAGCACCAGTCCCCGGCCGTGCGTACCGTCGTCGGCGGTCGGTACGTACGGCCGGGGCCGGCGCGAGGCGTAGTCCCGGACCTCCACCCTCAGCCGGTCCGCGGCGAGCCGCGCGGACACCTCCGCGCCCTGGTCGGTGTGGACGAGGGCATTGGTGACGAGCTCGGTGATCAGCAGCTCCGCCACCTCCGCGGTGTCGGCCGGGCACCGGTGGTGCATCAACTCCCGTAATGCCTTGCGCACTTCACCCACGGCCTTGAGATCCGCCCGGCGTACGCTTCGGGTGATCTCCAGCGTGTCCACCGCTCCCCCGCCCTCGCCGGACGGTTCACGCGGTACGGGCCGCCCTCTCCTCCACTGCTTCCCGGTCTTCGCCCCCACCCGCACGGCGATGTCCTCCCCCGTGTCCCATGGATCTCGAACTGGTCTACGGGATGCATGCCCGCCGGGGCAATCCGCACTCCTGCGGGCTTACGGGCGCAGCAGGTTGCACAGGCGGGATCGAGCCATCCGGATCATCCGGCCCACCCCTCCGTCCAGCACGATCTTGTCGGCCGAAAGTGCGAAACCGGTCACCGTCTCGGTGCTGATCCTGGGCGGAACGAACAAGGCGTTGGGATCGGTCACCCCGTCCACCGACGCGGGTCCCTTGTACCGGAAGGCGTCCGTCGGAGCCCCGGTGAGCTGCTCCGGCTTCTCGACCCGGACCCCGAACACGCCCGCCGCGCGCGCGGTCGCGGCGAAATCCGGGGCGTGACGGGTCGTTCCGTACGAGGGCAGGCCGGAAACCGGCCTCTCCAACTCGACCACTCCGAGCCATGAGTTGTCGAAGAGGACCACTTTGACGGGCAGGTCGTACTGCACCAGGGGGAGGAAATCTCCCCTCAGCATCGAGAAACCGCCGTCGCCCGACGCCGACACCACTTGACGGCCCCGCTCCGTGAACCGTGCGCCGCATGCCGTTCGGGAAAGATAGCGTGCCGCCCACCCGTTGCACATGCCCGTGCCGGGGGTGCACGTCGCATTCGTGCGTGGCCTCGTAGGGGGCGTCGTGGCCGCGCAGCCCGCTCATGCCGACTCGTACGGATGCCCGCTCCCGACCGGCCCGTCACCCGAATGGCGTAACAAGACGTGCCACCCACATGGGTGAAGATCACGCTGGTCAGTGCCCCAACCGCGGCAATCCGTGAAAGGCGAACCACATGCGCAGTCGACGAATCCTCGCCGCCGTCATGGCCACGGCGGCCCTCGCCGGACTCGGCCTCACCGGCGTCACCACCGCACAGGCCGCCACCGCACAGGGTGCTCCCTCCGACGTCACCCCCTCCCAGTGCCAGCAGGGCGGCGGCACGCCCGATCTGACGGACAACGTCTGCAAGGGCGGAACGTACAACGGGGAGAAGATCGACTAACCCCCTCCAAGGCGCCCCGCAGCCACGCGCCGCGGGGCGCTCCCGCACGAGCGTCGACGACGGGTTCAGACTGTCGCCGACGACGCCGTACATCCGGCGGACGCCGACGCACGCCGGCACGTAGGAGGATGTCCGCGAACTGTTACGCCTCCCAGACCGCGGCGGCCGTCCGGTCGTCGGCGTAGCCCTTGAGGCGGAGCTGTGTGTCCGCGAGGAAGGCCGCGAGGCCGGGCGGTTCCGGGTCGGCCCAGCGGGCCGCGAGTTCGGCCGAGAGGAGGGCCTCCTCGCGCATGGGGTCCGCGAGCCCGCCGGAGCAGAGCAGCAGGGTGTCGCCGGGCCGGGCCACGGCGGCCCGGAACCGGAACCCGTCGCCGGCGGTCTCGGCCGGGTCCGACTCCGGCTTCGGTTCCGGCTCCAGGTCCTCCCAGGCCCCGGCCCGGAGCCGGAACAGTCCGCCTGCGCCGGCGCCGAAGCAGACCCGGGTCTTGCACTCGGGGTCGATGGGGAGCAGCAGCACGCGCAGCCCGGCGGTGTACGCGTCCTCCGGGAGCCCGAGCTCGACGGCGTGCGCCCGCAGGCGGCCGTAGCCGCGGTCGGTGAGCCGCTGGAGCCCCGAGCGCAGCGCGTCGCGCCGGCCGGCGCGGATGTCGTCGGCCAGCCGGTCGCGGCTGCGGCCGACGGCCGATGCCATCCAGCGGCACAGTTCGACGGCAGCCTCGGCGGCGCCGGGGGCGGCCCGGTCGCCGCCGGCCAGGGCCACGAGGACGAGGGCGTCGTCGCCGGTGCCGAAGCGGGCGGTCAGCAGGAAGTCCCGCCGGGCCTCGCCGCGGAACCGGGCGGAGTCCCCGCGCACGGAGGTGGCGCGCAGGGTGTACGTACCGTGCCGGGCCCCCTCGAGGACGGTGTCGGGCACGAGCCCGTCGAGCACCCCCGGATCGGCGAGGGGCAGCGCCCCGGGCTCGGCGGCGTAGGTGGGCGCCCGGTCCCCGAGATACCCCACCACGGGCCGCTCCCCACCCCGGATCTCGGCCCCCGGGCCGGTTGCGGGCCGGCCGGGGGCCATCGGCCCGCCGCCGGATGCCGCCCCGGGCCGTGCCGCTGCCCCGGCCACGGCTTCGGGCCCGGCACCGGCGCCCGGCCGGGGCTCGCAGGCGGCGCCCACCTCCGCGGGCCATACCGCTCCCCCGGCTCCGGCCCGTGGGCTGCCGTCGGACACAGCGCCGGATCCGGGCTGGGCCGCAGGCACGGGCCCACTGCCGGGCCCGGCACCGGTGGCGGTCGGCCCCGCGGCCTCTCCGGACCGCGGGTCGGCATCGGCACGGGAATCGGCCCACGGTTGGGCCGACCAGGAACCCGGTCCCGCTCCGGGGTCGGCCCAGGTCTCAGGGGGACGCCCCGTGCCGTCCCCGGCCACGGGCCGGGTAGTGGGGGCCGCGCCCGTCCCCGGCTCGGCCGCCGTTCCGGAGCCGGTGCCGGGCCACGTGCCCGCCCCGGGCTCCGCAGGCTCGGCAGCCCGGTCCGTTTCGGCCCATGGCCCCGCTCCGGCTCCGGGCTCAGACCAGGGTTCCGTACCGGCGCCGGGTGCGGGGGCGGGCCAGGAGCCCGCGCCCTGCTCGGGGGCGGACTCGGGGCCCAGGGCCTGTTCACGTGCAGGCCAGGTGCTGGAGGCTCCCTCGGGGGCGGGGGCGGGGGACGGGGGCTCGGACGGGGTGTCGCGCGGGACGCCCCAGCGCCAGACCGGCAGTTCGGGCGGCTCGTCCGGGAGCGCCGGCGGCACGGTCACGCTGCCCAGGCCGTATCCGGTCGTGCCGGGTTCCCGGGGGTCCCGAGGTGGCGGCGGCTCCGGCGCGGCCTCGCGCCGCGGCCCCGGCAGCACCGCATGCGGCGGCGCCCCGGGCGGCTCGGCACCCTGCGGCGGCAAGAACGGAACGGGCGGCACGGCCTGCGGCCCCTGCCCAGGCCGCACAGCCCCCGGCGGCGGACCGGCCGGCACATCGGTCGGCGGCTGCGCCCGCCGCTCGAACCCCGACGGCGCGGACCCCGGGGCCGACCCCGGCGGCACAACGCTCGGCGGCGGACCGGCCGGCACAGCACCCGGCGGGGGCCCATGCGGCGCAGTCCCCGGCGGCGGACCGGTCGGCGCACCCCGCGGCGGCTGCCCCGACCGCTCGGACCCCGACGGCACGGACCCCCGCGGCTCGGCCGGCGCAGTACCGCGCGGCGGAGCCGGTGGCGCAGCGCCCGGCGGGGGGCCCGGTGGCGCGGGTGGGGCAGGGCGCGGGGTGGGGAGGGCCTGGGCCTGGGGGGACGTCACTGCCGACGCCGAGTGGAAACGGCTCTCCAGCGTGTCCCCCGGGTCCGGGACCGGTCCCGCGTCCGGGTCCTCGTACAGCTTCTGCCACCAGTCGTCCGCGCCCTGCTGACTCATGGGCTCATTCTCGGCCCCCCAGAGCGGCAGAAAACGCCGAATACGCGAAAAGGGGTCCACCGGGCCGCCGCCCGGTGGACCCCTTCCGTATCTCTCGTACGACCTACCGGATGTCGTACGCCCGCGCGACCGTCTGGGTGACGGCGGCGCCGTTCGTGTCGGTGAGCTCCACCTTCAGCGTCACCTGCCGGCCGGACCCGGCCCCCGCGTGGTTCACGACCGCCGACCACCGGCCGCCCCGCTCGGTGACGGCCGCCTGCGTCCAGTTCTCACCGTCGTACGAGTACGACAGCTTCACCGACTTCAGCGCGCCCGGCACGTACCCGGCGTGCCCTGTCACGGCCAGCCCGATCGTCTGCCCGTCCGCCGCCGGCAGCGTCTTCATGCCGTCCGCCGGGATCGAGATCGACGGGAACAGGATCGGGATGGCCTGCGAGTACTGGGCCGGGTCCTGCTTCGACCGGAAGGTCCACGTCGTCGCCACCGCCTGCGAGCGCTGCCAGGTGCGCGCGGGCTGGCCGAACTTCTCGATCTGCTGCGTCAGTTCGTACGCGGCCTCCTCCGCCGGGACCTCGAAGACCCCCGACGGGTACCAGCTGTCGCCGATCTGCTCGCCGTTCCGCTTGAGGACGAGCCCGCCGACGTCCCCGAAGGAGCCCGGCTGCGCGAAGTGCCCGGTGTCCCCCCACATCGCGGAGGCGAAGCCGATCAGGTTGCCCTGCCGTTCGGCGGCCAGCTGCGGCCGGCCCGCGAGGTCGCGGCCGGCGACCGGGCCGACGACCCCGTCGTACCAGCTCTCGCTGCGCTTGCCGCCCTTGGCGTACGTGCGCTGCTGGTCGGTCATGAACTCGCCCCACGGGAAGCTGCTGGAGACCATGTGGTCCCAGGCGGTGTCCCCGCAGGAGTAGAACTCGGTGCGCTTGCCCGGAACGGCCACGGTGTCCAGGCCGCCGAAGTACACGGCGTTGCCGAGCGGCCGGTAGGCGCCGGTCAGGTCGACGAAGTCGGCGGCGACGCCCATCGAGTGGTACGTCGACTCGGCGGAGCCGAGGTCGCGGTCGCGCACCCGGTAGGTCCGGTCCCCCTGCACCGCGCCCTTCTCCACCTGCGCCAGGTTGTAGACGTACGGGCTCTTCGCACTGCCCTTCCAGTTCAGCGTGACCTTGCCCGCCGCGAGCCGCGCGAGCAGGGCCTCCGCCTCCGGCTGCTCGATGGTCAGCGCCGGCAGGGAGCCGCCCGCGTAGCCCGTGAAGCCGACCCAGCGGCCGGGGGCGTCGCGGTGGGCGAGGACGGCCTTGGCCCCGGCCGCCTTCGCGTGGTCCGCGACCTCGTACAGCGCGCCGTCGGCGGCCTTGACCAGCACGATCGCCCCCTTCGCGCCGGCTGCGGCGAGCTCCTGCGGGGTGCCGGAGCCCGCGTCGACGAGCGGTGCGCTGCCGGCTGCGTCGAGGTTGTCGCTGCCGGTGGAGGCGGTGATCGGGTGCAGCGCCGGGCCGCCTGCGGCCTTCAGTTCGGAGATCAGCGGCGCGGCCGCGCGCCAGTAGCTGCCGAACTCGAACTCGCCTTCGTCCGCCCGGCCTTCGACCGAGGCGTAGTAGCCGCGGATGGTGCGCCCGCCCATCGCCGTACCGGCATGCAGCCAGGACTCGTCCCAGTACCGGGAGAAGGCGAGGGTGGTGTTGCGGGCCTCGGTGGGCCGGTCGGTGGCGATCGAGAGCCGGGCGGCCTTGCGGGCGTCCAGCACGATCACGGTGTCCTTCCTGACCTCCGCCTGGGGGCGGCCCAGGTAGGTGAGGGAGTCGTACAGTGCGGCCCCGTCACCGGCGTCGAGGGTGCCGACGAACGCGGAGAGGAAGTACGAGCCCGGGCGCACCCGGTAGACCTGGTCCGCGGCGCCGTCGTTGAAGCGGCGCTCCCCACTGGCGTCGTCGGTGCCGATGACGTCCAGGGAGGAGGGTCCGGCGGCGGGCTTGCCCGCGCGGTCGATCAGCTTGACGCGCAGGGTGACCGTCTCCGGCTCCACGTACAGCGAGAAGGGGGTGGAGACGTGCACGCCGTCCGCGGTGGCGACGACGCGCCCGGTGACGTCCCCGTACTGGGAGCGCTCCAGCCGGGCGGAGGGGTCGAGGGCGAGCGGCACCTTGACGGTGGCTCCGGCGGGGACGGTCACCGTACGGCGGTCCAGGCCCGCGATCCGGCTGCGAACGGCCGAGCCGTCGTTGCCGGTGACCTTCTCGACCGCCAGGTCCAGGGTGACGGGCCGGGTGCCGCTGTTGGTGTACGGGATCTCGACGCTCGTCCGGTCGCTGCGGTCCTGCGGCCAGTCGTACGAGCCGCCCTGGACGGCGGGGGCGCCGGTCACGGTGGTGTCGACTGCGGCCTTGACGTCGAGGCGGCCGCCGCCGGTCTGGCGTACGTCCCCGGGGACGCCGGAGTTCGCGGAGCCGACGAGGGCGGCCTTGACCTGCTGGGCGGTCCAGTCGGGGTGGCGCTGCTTGACGATGGCGGCGGCCCCCGCGACGTGCGGGGTGGCCATCGAGGTGCCGGACATGGACTGGTACGCGTAGACGCCGCGCCCGCCCATGGCCGCGGCGGAGATCCCGACGCCGGGGGCGGCGATCTCGGGCTTGAGGGTGTGCTGGGGTCCGGCGGGGCCGCGGCTGGAGAAGGAGGCCGTGGTGTCGTCGCGGTCGACGGCGCCGACGGTCAGCACGCCGGGCGCGCAACCGGGCGAGGAGACGGTGTTGTTGCCGGGCCCGGAGTTGCCGGCGGCGATGACGAACAGGGTGCCGCCGCTCTGCGCGAGCCGCTCGGCGGCGGCCGACATGGGGTCGTCGCAGGTGGTCCGGGAGGGGTCGCCGAGGCTCATGGAGACCACGTCGGCCTTGCTCTCGACGGCCCACTCCATGCCCGCGATGATCCACGAGTCGAGGCCGTAGCCCTCGTCGTTGAGGACCTTGCCGCTGAGCAGTTCGGTGCCCGGCGCGACGCCCTTCCTGGCGCCGCCGCTCTCGGCCCCGGAGCCGCCGACGGTGGAGATGGTGTGGGTGCCGTGGCCCTGGCGGTCCGCGTCGGTGTCGGAGTCGGTGAAGTTCTTCGACGCGGCGACGCGGCCCTTGAGGTCGGGGTGCTCGAGGTCGGTGCCGGTGTCGAGGACGGCGACCTTGGTGCCCTTGCCGTCGTACCCGGCGGCCCAGGCGGCGGTGGCGCCCACCTGCCGGGTGGACCGCTCCAGGTTCGCCCGGACCTTGCCGTCGAGCCACAGCTTCTTCAGCCCGCCGGCCGCGCGGGAGCGGGTGTCGGTGACGTCCGCCCAGAAGGCGGCGGACTGCTGCTTGTCGGCGGCGAGGGCGACGGCGCCGATGGAGCCGAGGACGAGGGAGCGTTCGGCGCCGCGCGGGGTGGGCGGTGCGTTGCGCGCCGGGTGGGCGGAGCCGTCATAGACCGCGATGAGCGGGAGCTTCTTGGCGTGCGCGTCGTCGTAGCCCTGCCGGATCAGGCCGGTGACGTTGAACAGCTCCTGGTCGACCGTGCCGGCGGCGAGGGCCCTGACCGCGCTCTCGGGGTAGACGTACAGGTCCTTGCCGCTCTGGCGGGTCTGCACGAGCGGCTGCGAGCCGTCCTCGCGCGGCATCGCGGTGGCGGCGGTGCGGCCGGCCGGGTCGGTGGACACCAGGATCCGGTCGCCGGTGACCAGGGTGACGGTGACGGGGGACGCGGGCTGCTTTCCGGCCGCCTCGCTCCCCGCGATCGGTCTCTTCCCCGTTCCTCCGGGCGCTCCGTCGATCGGCTGTGCCGCCGACGGGCCGACGGCGGTGACGGCCAGGACGGCCACGCCGGCCGCTCCCAGTGCCGTGCGCGATATCGGGCGCATCGCTCTCCCCAGGTGAATTCCGGCCAACTGCTCCATTGCAGGGCAAAGCTGCCCGCAAGTGGCTTCTGACCGGCGGATGTTGGTGCTGCGGTGGCGTCACCCTGGCAGAGAGCCGGGGGGTGCGGCGATGATGTCCGCGGCGGGTTTACGCCGTGGCTGCTTCCCGCCAGGAACAGCGTCGAGAGGGTGGGTGGACGGGTTGCTGAGTGCGATAGGCCTGGACGAGGGCCAGGAGTCGGCGTACCGCGCGCTGGTGGCGCTGGGGGCGGCGGAGATACCGGACCTGGCGCACCGGCTGGCGCTGCCGGTGCCGCAGACCGAGCGGGCCCTGCGGCACCTGGAGCGGCACGGGCTGGCGGCGCAGTCCTCGGCCCGGCCGGGGCGCTGGGTGGCGGCCCCGCCGGGGGTGGCGCTGGGGGCGCTGCTGACGCAGCAGCGGCACGAGCTGGAGCAGGCGGAGCTGGCGGCGGCGCTGCTGGCGCAGGAGTACCGGGCGGAGGCGGCCGAGCCGTCGGTGCACGACCTGGTCGAGGTGGTGACGGGGGCGAGCGCGGTGGCGCACCGCTTCCACCAGCTCCAGGTGGGCGCGGTCGAGGAGGTGTGCGCCCTGGTCAGCAGCCGGCCCCAGGTGGTGACGGGGATGGACAACGAGGCGGAGGAGCAGGCCGCCGCACGGGGCGTCGAGTACCGGGTGGTGATCGAGCGGGACGTACTGACCCTGCCGACCGGCATCCGGGAGGCGTCGACGGCGCTCGCGCGGGGCGAGGGGGTCCGGGTGACGGCGCAGGTCCCGACCAGGCTGGTGATCGCGGACAGGTCGCTCGCGCTCGTGCCGCTGACGGGGCCCGGGGCGGAGCCGGCGGCGCTGGTGGTGCACGCGTCGGGGCTGCTGGAGTCCCTGACGGGCCTGTTCGAGGCGGTGTGGCGGGAGGCGCTGCCGCTGCGGCTGGGGGACGACGGGGCGGAGGTGTCCGAGGGCATCCCCGACACCACGGACCTGGAGATCCTGACGCTGCTGCTGGCCGGCATGACGGACGCGAGCGTGGCGAAGCACCTGGAGCTGGGGCTGCGGACGGTGCAGCGGCGGGTCAAGGGCCTGATGGAGCTGTCCGGGGTCACGACCCGGCTCCAGCTGGGCTGGCATGCGTACGAACGGGGCTGGGTGGCCCGATAGGCCCTGGTCGGTCAGGCTGAGCGCATGGATCTGCCTCAGCTGCTCCTGGTGGGGCTGGTGCTGCTGCTCGGGGTGGTCGGGGTGCTGGTCCCGGGCGTTCCGGGGACCTGGCTGGTGTGGGCGGGCGTGGTGTGGTGGGCGCTGCACGTGCGGTCTGCGCTTGCGTGGTCCCTGCTGGTCTCGACGACGGCGCTGCTGCTGGTGGTCCAGGTCATCGAGTGGCAGCTGCCGCCGCGGCGGCTGCGGGGAGTGGGGGTCACCCGCCGGATGGCGGTGTACGCGGGTGCGGGGGCGCTGCTCGGCTTCGTGGTGGTGCCGGTGCTGGGGGCGGTTCCCGGCTTCGTGGGGGGCGTCTACCTGTGCGAGCGGCTGCGGCTGGGCACGCACGGCGAGGCCTGGGCCTCGGTCCGGGCGGTGATGCGGGCGGTGGGGACGAGCGTGCTGGTCGAGCTGCTCGCGTGCCTGATGGTGGTGGGCGCGTGGTTCGGGGCGGTACTGGCCGGCTGACGGACCGCCATGGCGTAACCCCACAAACTCCGGATGCCGAGTCCGTTGATCATCTTGCCCGTGCATCCAGGCCCTGCTTGTCACAGTGGAAGGGACAGCAGTCCGACCAACTGTGAGAAGACCACAAGGGGATGAGTCATGAGCGCTGACCACGCAGGCGTATCCGTCACCGGACTCGGGGCCACCACCCCGCTCGGCGGGGACGTGGAGACGACGTGGCGGGCGATGCTGCGCGGCGAGAACGGCATCGGGGCCATCGAGGAGGAGTGGGCCGACGCGCTGCCCGTGCGGATCGCGGGGCGGGTGCGGCAGGAGCCGGGTGAGGTGCTGGACCGGGTGCAGGCACGGCGGATGGACCGGTGCGAGCAGCTGGCGCTGGTCGCCGCGCGGGAGGCATGGGCCGGAGCCGGCCGGCCCGAGGTGGAGCCGGAGCGGCTCGCCGTCGTCATCGGGACCGGGACGGGCGGGGCGCTGACCCTGCTCGGGCAGGACGACGTACTGGAGGCCTCGGGCGTACGGAAGGTGTCACCGCACACCGTGCCGATGCTGATGGCGAACGGTCCGGCCGCCTGGGTGAGCATCGACCTCGGTGCGCGCGGCGGCGCGCACACCCCGGTCAGCGCCTGCGCCTCGGGCGCGGAGGCGATCGCGCTGGGCCTGGACCTGATCCGCCTCGGCCGGGCTGACGTCGTGGTCGCCGGGGGGACGGAGGCCTGCATCCATCCGCTGCCGCTGGCCGGATTCGCTCAGGCCAGGGCACACTCCACGCGCAACGGCGACCCTGCGGCGGCCTCCCGGCCCTTCGACACCGGCCGGGACGGGTTCGTCATCGGCGAGGGCGCGGGCGTGGTCGTCCTGGAGCGGGCCGCCTTCGCGGCGGCGCGCGGGGCCCGGGTCCACGCGACGCTGGCCGGGGCCGGCGTGACCTCCGACGCGCACCACATCACGGCCGCTCACGCGGAGGGCCAGGTACGGGCCATGCGGCTGGCGCTGGCCGCCGCCGGGCTCGCCCCCTCGGACATCGCGCACGTCCACGCCCATGCCACGTCCACGCCTTCGGGGGACCTGGTGGAGGCGCGGTCGGTCACCGAGGCGGTGGGCGGGCACCCGGCGGTGACGGCGACCAAGTCGATGACGGGTCACCTGTTCGGCGCCGCCGGTGCCGTCGGCGCGATCGCGGCGATCCTCGCGGTCCGGGACGGGGTGGTCCCGGCGACCCGCAACCTCGACACCCTGGACCCGGACATCGGCCTGGACGTGGTCCGGGGCCAAGCGCGGCACGGGCGGGTGCCGGCCGCACTGGCCAACGCGTTCGGCTTCGGCGGGCACAACGCCTCGCTGGTGTTCACGGCGTAGGGGGTGTCGTCAAAGTCCCGTCTGGCCTTTGACGACACCGTCCTAGTAGGGCTTGGTCAGGTCGGGGCTGGTGTTGCGTGTCCTGGGGGTTTGGTGTGGCGTTGAGGACGTGTGACACCGGAGGAAATCGCATCCGTACGTGCCGAGTTGGAGGACTTCGCGGCAGAGGTCTTCGAGCCGTTCGCGAGAAACGACCAGCGTCGGTGGGGGCAGGTCTACCTGCGGGGTCTGCTCACTGACGGGCAGCGTAAGTCGGTCGAGCCGATGGCTGCCCGGCTGGGTGAGGACGGGAACCGGCAGGCGCTGGCCCACTTCGTGACTACGAGCCCCTGGGATCCGGCGCATGTGCGGGCCCGGCTGGCCTGGAGGATGGAAAAGGCGATCCGACCCACCGCGGTGGTCGTCGACGACACCGGGTTCCTCAAGGACGGCAACGCCTCGGCGTGTGTGTCCCGGCAGTACACCGGCACTGCCGGCAAGGTCACCAACTGCCAGGTGGGCGTGTCCCTGCACCTGGCCTCCGACCATGCCTCAGCGGCGGTCGACTGGCGGCTCTTCCTGCCCGAAAACTGGGCGCCCGAGTCCGTGAAGGCGGACCCGGACAAGGTCGCCCGCCGCGCCGCCTGCGGCATTCCCGACGACATCGGGCACGTGGAGAAGTGGCAGCTCGCACTCGACATGCTCGACGAGACCCGCTCGTGGGGCATCGAGGTGCCGCTGGCCATCGCGGACGCCGGATACGGTGACGCGGCGGCGTTCCGGCACGGCGTGCAGGCCCGCGGCCTCAACTACGTGGTGGGCATCTCCACCACCCTCTCCGCCCAGCCCGGCGAAGCCGTGCCAGTCGCCGAACCGTACTCCGGGACCGGGCGCCCGCCGGTGGCGAAGTACCCCGACCCGCCGCGGTCGGTGAAACAGCTCGTCATCGCGGCGGGCCGGAAGGCAGCGAAACCGGTGCAGTGGCGTGAGGGCTCCCGGCCCGGCACGGGCCGCAGTGGCTTCAAGCGGATGTACTCGCGGTTCGTCACCTTGCGGATCCGGCCTGCCGGGCGCCAGACCCGGCAGGCCGTTGACGGCCCGGAACTGCCCGAGTGCTGGCTGCTGGCCGAATGGCCCGCCGGCCAGGCCGAGCCGGTCCAGTTCTGGCTGTCCGACCTGCCCGCAGACACCCCGCTGACCACCCTGGTCCGCCTGGCCAAGCTCCGCTGGCGCATCGAGCACGACTACCGCGAGATGAAGCAGGCCTTGGGCCTGGCCCATTTCGAGGGCCGCACCTGGAACGGCTGGCACCATCACGTCACCCTCGTCTCCGTCGCGCATGCCTTCTGCACCCTGCAACGACTGGCCCAAGCCCCAAAAGACACGGCGCCGGCCTGAGCCTCTACCGAATCGTCCGCGAGCTACAGACCCTCCTCGCGACATGGACCGGCGTCTGCCCCACCTGTCAACGCGGCATACCCACCCCAGCCCCGACCTGACCAAGCCCTACTAGGGCCATGGGTCTACGCCCGGTCGGCCGGAGGCCCGATGCGGGAAGCCGGTGGTGCGGCCAGGCTGGTACACATGACGGAGTTCAAGGGTTTCAGCGAGGCCGAGCTGGCATACCTCGGGTCGCAGCGGCTGGGCCGGCTGGCGACGGTGGACCCGGCCGGGCAGCCGCAGGCGAACCCGGTGGGGTTCTTCCCGCAGGAGGACGGCACGATCCTGGTCGGCGGCCTGGCGATGGGGTCGACGAAGAAGTGGCGGAACCTCCAGGGCAACCCGAGGCTCGCGCTGGTGGTCGACGACCTGGTGAGCACCCGGCCGTGGCGGGTCCGCGGGATCGAGGTCCGCGGCCGCGCCACGCTCGAGGTGGGCCCGCACGCGCTGGGCCCGCACTTCAGCCCGGAGGTGATCCGGATCCACCCGGAGCGGGTGATCGCGTGGGGCCTGGAGGCCTGACGCCCGGCCCCGTCCCCACGGCCTGACGCCACGGCCCGACGCCCGGCCCGACGCCACGGCCCGACGCCACGGCCCCTGCCGGAGCAGGGGCCGGGCGCCGGGCTGTGTCGGGGTCAGTAGCGGCCCGTGCGCTTCGCCGCGTAATTGGCCCGGCCCTCCGCCGACTTCATCCGCCAGTCGCGGCGGATCTCGTTGCGGAGCCGGGCGTCCGTCTTGGCGACGATCCGCTGGTTCTCCCGGAGCAGCTTGCGGTAGCTCTCCAGGCGCCGCTCCGGCAGTGCGCCGGTCTCGACCGCCTCGAGCACCGCGCACCCCGGCTCGGCCTCGTGCGCGCAGTCGTGGAAACGGCAGTCGGCCGCGTACTCCTCGATCTCGGAGAAGACCTGGCCGACCCCGGTCCCGGCGTCCCACAGGCCGACGCCCCGCAGTCCCGGCGTGTCGATGAGGACGCCCCCGCCGGGCAGGGCCAGCAGGTTGCGGGTGGTCGTGGTGTGCCGGCCCTTGCCGTCCACGTCGCGCGTGGCCTGCACGTCCATGACGTCGGAGCCGAGCAGTGCGTTCGCCAGCGTGGACTTGCCCGCGCCGGAGATGCCGAGCAGCACGCTCGTACCGCCGGCGACGACGGCCGCCAGCACGTCCGTGCCCTCCCCGGTGTGGGAGGAGACGGTGAGGACGTCGACGCCCGGCGCCGTGGTCTCCACGTCCTGCACCAGGTGCGCGAGCGTCACCGGGTCCGGTACGAGGTCCGCCTTGGTCAGGACGACCAGCGGCTGCGCGCCGGACTCCCAGGCGAGGGCCAGGAAGCGCTCGATGCGGCCCAGGTCGAGCTCGACGGCCAGCGACACCGCGATGATCGCGTGGTCGACGTTGGCGGCCAGGATCTGCCCCTCGGAGCGCTGCGAGGAGGTGGAGCGTACGAAGGCGGTCCGGCGCGGCAGGTACGTCTTCACGTACCGGGGGTTGCCGGCCGCCTCGACGACGGCCCAGTCACCGGTGCAGATGACGCGGAGCGGGTCGTGCGGGGTGACGAAGGCGGTGTCGGCGCGGACGATGCCGTCCGCGGTCATGACGTCGCACTGGCCGCGGTCCACCCGCACCACGCGGCCGGGCAGCAGGCCCTGGCCGGTGTACGGGGCGAACTCGGCCTCCCACGCCTCGTCCCAGCCGAAGGGGGTGAGGGCGTGCGCGTACGAAGGGGAAGGAGACGACGGAGAAGAAGAGAAAGACAAGGGGAACCCTTCACAGGGTGGCCCCGGCAGCGTGCGCCCAGCGGCGCGCGAAGTGGTGTGAGGTCAGCCGGAGACCACGGAAGTGACATTGATGGTCTTCTGGGTGCGGTCCGCGCCCTGCGTGACGACAGTCACCAATGAACTCACCTCCGGGTCATGCTCGTGCCGGCAGTTCCGGGCCTCTCGGCGGGAACACGTTGACCGTAACAAGTGCGCCCGGGGGGCCGCCAATTCTTTTTTCGGGACGCCTGGCGGTGCGCATGTCCGATTCGTTCAAGACCGGCGGGCGGGGCGGCTCCTAGCCTGGGCGCATGACTCCCCGATTCGACCTGATCGGCCTGGTCGTCTCCGACATGGCCGCCTCGCTCGCCTTCTACCGCCGCCTGGGCCTGGACGTCCCGGCCGGGGCGGAGGAACAGCCGCATGTGGAGGCCGTCCTCCCCGGCGGGCTCCGGATCGCCTGGGACACGGAGGACGTCGTCCGGTCCTTCGATCCCTCCTGGACCCGTCCCGCCGGGGACGGCCGGCGGGACCTGGCGTTCCTGTGCGATTCCCCCGCGGAGGTGGACGCGGTGTACGCCGAGCTGACGGACGCCGGGTACAAGGGCCACCTGGAGCCCTGGGACGCCTTCTGGGGACAGCGCTATGCCGTCGTGCTCGACCCGGACGGCTGCGGCGTCTCGCTGTTCGCCCCGGCCGACGCGCCCGGCGAAGCGCCCGCGGAGGCCTAAGGGCTGTCCCGTAATCCCCGGCGGGCCCGGGCGCGGGCCCGGTTGTGGGCCTGGCCGCGGGCCTCGTCGCGGGCCTGGTTGTGGGCCGCCGCGTAGGCGCCCGGGGTGGTCCCGGCCAGCGCCCGTACCTCGCGGGCGAGGTGCGCCTGGTCCGCGTACCCGGCCCGGTAGGCCACCTCGGCCTGTGGCAGCCCCCGGCGGGCCAGCTCCAGCGCCCGCTGCAGCCGCAGCACGCGCCCGAGCGTGCGGGGTCCGTAGCCGAAGGCGTCGAGGGAGCGCCGGTGCAGCTGGCGCGCCCCGAGGCCGACCGCCGCGGCCACGGCGGCCACCGACTCCCCCGCGCGCAGCCCCGCCGCCACCCGGGCGGCGAGGGGGTCGGGGGGCGAGCTGCGGTCCGCGTGGCTGCGGGCCAGCCGCTCCAGCCCCGCGCCGGGGTCCTCGTACGCACTCGTCCGCTCGGCGAGGCCGCGCACCTCGGGACCCGGCCAGAGGTCGGTCAGCTCGACCCGCCGGTCGCGCAGCTCGTGCGCCGGTACGCCGAGCAGCGCGGGCGCCGTACCGGGGGCGAACCTCAGTCCCGACACCGGGCCGTAGGCCCCGCCCCCCACCTCCCCGACGGGGTGCGGGCCGGTGTCGGGGCCGGCCACCAGCAGCCGCCCGTCGACCCACAGCAGGTCCATGCAGCCGTCGGGCAGGACGGGCCCGCCGGGCGCCCCGGCCCGGCGCCATACGATCGCGCCGGGCACCAGCAGGGACGGCCGCTCCTCGTACCGGCGCTCCTCGTGCACAGCGCCAGGCTACGGCGGGTCCGGCGGTTCAGTGTTTGCGCAGGCGGGAGGAGTAGTCCTCCGGCGGCAGGAAGTTCGACCAGCGCTCGGGGAACTCGGACGGCATCTGGGCGTCGCCCTCCTCGTCGTCCTCCGACTCGCCCTCGGCCAGCGCCCGCCAGGCGGCGGCCCGAGCCACCAGCTGCGCGGCCTCCGCCTCCCGGGCCCGCTCGTTCGCCTCGCGGGCCGCGGCGGTGGCCACGGAGGGCCAGACGCGGTCGATCGCGGCGTTCACGGCCGCGCCAACCAGGACGGCGAAGGCCGACACGCCGATCCACAGCAGGACGGCGACCGGGGCGGCCAGTGATCCGTAGATGGTCGGGCCCTCGACGGTGTTGGTCAGGTAGATCCGCAGCAGGAACGAGCCCAGCACCCACATGGCGAGCGCCACCAGCGCCCCCGGCACGTCCTCGATCCACGGGGAGCGCACGGGGACGGACACGTGGTACAGCGTGGTCAGGAAGGCGATGGACAGCAGGGTGACCGTCGGCCAGTACAGCACCGCGATCACCTCCGTGCTCCAGGGCACCCAGCGGACGACGGCGTCCGGTCCGGCCACCATCAGCGGCAGCACGATCGCGCCGATCACGAGGGCGATGACGTACAGCAGGAAGGCCAGCAGCCGGGTCTTGACGATGCCGCGCTGGCCGTCGAGCCCGTACATCACGGTGATGGTGTCGATGAAGACGTTGACCGCCCGCGAGCCCGACCAGAGGGCGAAGGCGAAGCCGAGGGAGATCAGGTCCGGGCGGCCGGCCTTGGTGACGTCGTCGAGCATGGGTTTGGCGATCTCGTTGACGCCCCGGTCGGAGAGCACGGTGCCGACCGCGTTCAGGATGTTCTCCTCGATGGAGGCCACGAAGGTGCCGCCCGTCCAGCCGTCCACGTACCCGAGCAGGCCCAGCAGGCCGAGGAACAGCGGCGGCAGCGAGAGCAGCGTGAAGAACGCCGCTTCGGCCGCCAGGCCGAGGATCCGGTACTCGATGCACGAATTGACGGTGTCTTTCAGGAGCAGCCACGCCATCTTGCGCTTGGAGACGTTGCGGTAGAGGGCGCGGGCCCGATGGAGCCGCCCGGGGACCCGCTCGGGTGTTTCTTTTGCTGGCTGCACGTCTTTACGGTATCCGCATGGCAGCCACCACCCACACCGTCACCAACCAGCCCCCTCCCCTGGTGGGCTATGACGTCTACGGCACCGACCGGGCCCTTCGCGAAGGCGTGGAGCGGCACCTGTCGGCCTCGGCGCCCGAACTCCTCGGCGAAGTACGGGAGGAGCTCTCGGAACTCGGGCGGGCCGCGGGCTCGGCGCAGGCCCAGCGGTGGGGTGCGCTGGCGAACGAGAACCCTCCGGAACTGCGTACGCACGACCGGTACGGCAACCGGATCGACGAGGTGGAGTTCCACCCGGCGTGGCACCGGCTGCTCGGACACGCGGTGGGCGCCGGGCTGACCGATGCGTGGGGGCGGCCGGCCGGGCACCTGCGCCGGGCGGCCGGGTTCTTCGTGTGGTCGCAGGCCGAGGCGGGGCACGGCTGCCCGGTCTCGATGACCCATGCGGCCGTGCCGGCGCTGCGGACGGACCCGGAGCTGGCGGCGCAGTGGGAGCCGCGGCTGACCTCGCACGTGTACGAGGAGGGGCTGCGGCCGCCCGCGCAGAAGGGCGGGGTGCTGTTCGGCATGGGGATGACGGAGAAGCAGGGCGGCAGCGACGTACGGGCGAACACGACGGCGGCGAAGCCGCTGGACGCGGCGGGCGAGTACCTGCTGACGGGACACAAGTGGTTCTGCTCGGCGCCGATGTCGGACGGGTTCCTGGTGCTGGCGCAGGCTCCCGGGGGGCTGACGTGCTTCCTGGTGCCGCGGGTGCTGGAGGACGGCACGCGCAACGTGTTCGCGATCCAGCGGCTGAAGGACAAGCTCGGCAACCGGTCGAACGCGTCCGGCGAGGTGGAGTTCGACGGGACGTGGGCACGGCGGGTCGGCGAGGAGGGGCGGGGGGTGCGGACCATCATCGGGATGGTCGCGGCGACCCGGCTGGACTGCGTGCTGGGCTCGGCCGCCCTGATGCGGCAGGCGCTGACGCAGGCCGTGCACCATACGGAGCACCGCTCTGCTTTCGGAGCACGGCTCATCGAGCAGCCGCTGATGCGCAACGTGCTGGCCGACCTCGCCCTGGAGTCCGAGGCGGCCACCACCCTCGGGCTGCGCCTCGCGGCCGCCTACGACGCCGGGACGGAGCAGGAGCGGGCCTTCCTGCGCATCGCGGTGCCCGCCGCGAAGTACTGGGTGACCAAGCGCTGTACGCCGATGGTGGCGGAGGCACTGGAGTGTCTGGGCGGCAACGGCTACGTCGAGGAGTCCGGGCTGCCGCGGCTGCTGCGCGAGTCCCCGCTGAACTCGATCTGGGAGGGCTCGGGCAACGTACAGGCGCTGGACGTGCTGCGGGCCCTGCAGCGGGAGCCGCAGGCGCTGAACGCGTTCCTCCAGGAGGTGGGGCAGGCCCGCGGCGCCGACCACCGGCTGGACTCGGCCATCAAGGGGCTGCTGACGGAGCTCGCGGACCTGGAGGGCATCGAGGCGCGGGCGCGCCGCGTGGTGGAGCGCATCGCCCTGGTGCTCCAGGGGTCGCTGCTCGTGCGCTGGGCACCGCCGGAGGTGGCGGACGCGTTCTGCGCCTCGCGCCTGGGCGGCGACGGGGGTGCGGCCTTCGGCACGCTGCCGCACAGCCTGGGACTGGGTGCGCTGGTCGAACGGGCGCGGATCGCGGGCTAGAGCGTGGTCCGCGGCCACCCTCCGGGTTGCGGGACCTGTCCCCAAACAGGTCCGATCCGGGATCCGGACCCGTTGACCGGGAGCAGAGGTGGCGCCGCGCCGACTCGGCACCACCCCTGATCCGAAAGCCCCGAGGAGGAGCTGTCACGTCGCGAGGCGACGTCCGGACAGTTTCGGTCGGGTGACCGGGACTTGGCGAGAGTTGCATACCGTTGCAACCCTCTGAGTCGGAACCGTCCGTCGTGCGTGCCCGGGGAAGCGGCACGCGCGGACCGCCCGGGCGGATTCCCTCGTACGTCCTGTTCCACACGGGGAGGTTCCGGTGGCCTACACCGCAGGCAGCACGGTCGATGTGGCACGCATCTCGGCCATGGACGCGCGGGAGGCCGCGCGTCTGCTCAAGGGGGTACGGGCGGCCGCGCTGGCCGGGGACCGGCCGCCGGCCGAGCCCCGCCCGGAGATCGCCGAGTCCTGGCGCCGGATGCTGGCCGGCGGGGTGCACCCGGACCGGGACGCGCGCTCGCGGATGCTGTCGGCGGCCGAGACCGAGGAGCGGCGGCAGGTCTCGCCGCTGCGGGAGATCCTGCCGGTGCTGCGCGAGGGGCTGCTGCCTGCGCTGGACACGGCGCTGCACATCATGGTCGTGGCCGATGCGGAGGGGCGGCTGCTGTGGCGGGAGGGGGCCACGTCGATCCTGCGCAAGGCGGACCGGCTGGGCTTCTCGGTGGGCGCCGACTGGGACGAGGCGGTGGTCGGCACCAACGGGGTGGGCACCGCCCTGGTGGCCCGCCGGCCCGTCCAGGTGTTCTCGGCGGAGCACTTCGTCTCCAGCCACCACGACTGGACCTGCGCCGGGGCACCGGTGCGGGACCCGCGGGACGGGCGGCTGCTGGGCGTGGTGGACGTCAGCGGGCCGCTGGCCACCATGCACCCGGCCACGCTGGCGTGGGTGAGCTCGGTGGCCCGGCTCGCGGAGCGGGAGCTGCGGATCCGGCACCTGGAGTCGCTGGAGCGGCTGCGGGCGGTCGCGGCGCCGCTGCTGGCCCGGCTGCCCGGGCAGGCCGTCGTGGTGGACCCGCACGGCTGGACGGCGGCGGTGACGGGCCTGGTACCGGCGGAGCGGATCCCGCTGCCGAAGGGGTTCCGGGCGGGCCGGGTGTGGGTGCCGCAGCTCGGGGACTGCGTGGTGGAGCCGCTGCCGGGCGGCTGGCTGCTGCGCATCGCCGAGGAGCCGGGCACGGCGAAGGCGGCGAGCCGGGTCGTCCTGGACCTGAGCCGTGCGCACACGTGGTCGGCGACGGTGTACGGAGCTGCTGGGAGCTGGTCGCAGGAGCTGAGCCCGCGCCATGCGGAGCTGCTGTTCCTGCTGGCGGAGAGCCCGCGGGGGCGGTCGGCGGCGGAGCTGTCGGCGGAGCTGTTCGGGGACCCGACGCGTACGGTGACGGTCCGGGCGGAGCTGTCCCGGGTACGGCGGCACCTGGGCGGGGTGCTGACCCACCGCCCGTACCGCTTCGCGGACGACGTGGAGGTGGAGCTGATCCGCCCGCAGGACCCGGCGGCGCTGCTGCCGCACTCCACGGCACCGGCGGTGATCAAGGCCCGCCTGGGCCGTACGGGGCAGGCCGTGATTCCCTGACCTGCATGAGCACCATCACACTCACCACCTGGTCCCTGGAAATGACCTCCCCGCAGGACCTGGTCCGGGCGGCTGTCCCAGGACCTGAGATCCATGTCCGGCGGGCGGAGGTCCCCTCGCCGGAGTTCAGCCGCTTCCTCTACGCCTCGGTGGGCGGTGACATCCACTGGACGGACCGGCTCTCGCTGACCCGCGCCCAGTGGGTGGAGCAGCTGGGCCGTCCCGGCGTGGAGACCTGGGTGGCGTACGACCGCGGGACGCCGGCCGGGTACGTGGAGCTCGACCCGCAGGACGACGGCGTGGTGGAGATCATGTACTTCGGGCTGCTCCCGGACTTCCGGGGGCGCCGGATCGGGGGGCACCTGCTGACCCTGGGCGTCGAAGCGGCATGGTCCCTGGCGGACCGCTGGCCGGGGCGCGAGGCGACGACGCGGGTGTGGCTCCACACCTGCAGCCAGGACGGCCCGACGGCGATGGACAACTACCTGCGCCGCGGCTTCAAGCTCTTCCGTACGGAGACGGAGCAGAAGGAGTCCGCCCCCACCCCGGGCCCCTGGCCGGGCGCCTGACCCTCCCCGCGTCGGCGTGGCGCCGGGCCCCGCGGACGCCCGGCCCGTGCCCCGTCCCACCAGCCACTCCCGCGCGTGACCCCCGTCACGTCATCTCGGCATTCGGGACCACATCGTCCGGATAATGGACAGTAGTGGACTCCTCCAATCGGCACATGACACGCTTCCGCCATGAATGGAGCTGGAATTGCCTTGGTGAGTCGGCGGCACGTCGACCTCGGCCGCATGTCCAGCGCCATCTGTCCGGCGAGCTGACGGAACCAGCCACCGCCGCACATCGCCGTCGTCCCCGCCGCTGCGGACGCGTCGATCCCCGAAGCACCTGCACGTCCCCTGAAGGCCGAAGACCGCCCTGACCTCCGGAAACACCGGCAAGGGCGGCTGTCGGCCGCACCTGCTCCGCGGCAGGGCCGAAGACAGGGGCTCGCCGCCGCTCCCCCTGACCCTGCATCGACGCCGCCGAAGAAGGATGTACCGCCATGGCCGCCACCCCCGAAACGCCCGCCGCCGCGCGCCGAAAGACCGGCCGTCACCGCGGTGAGGGTCAGTGGGCCGTTGGACACCACACCCCCCTGAACGGCAACGAGCAGTTCAAGAAGGACGACGACGGTCTCAATGTGCGGACGCGTATTGAGACGATCTACTCCAAGACGGGCTTCGACTCGATCGACCCCAACGACCTGCGCGGCCGCATGCGCTGGTGGGGCCTGTACACCCAGCGCAAGCCCGGGATCGACGGCGGCAAGACCGCGATCCTGGAGCCGGAGGAGCTGGACGACAAGTACTTCATGCTGCGCGTCCGCATCGACGGCGGCCGGCTGACCACCGAGCAGCTCCGCGTCATCGGCGAGATCTCGCAGGAGTTCGCGCGCGGCACCGCCGACCTCACCGACCGCCAGAACGTGCAGTACCACTGGATCCGGATCGAGGACGTCCCGGAGATCTGGCGCCGCCTCGAGGCCGTCGGCCTGTCGACCACCGAGGCCTGCGGTGACACGCCCCGCGTCATCCTCGGCTCGCCCGTCGCCGGCATCGCCCAGGACGAGATCATCGACGGCACTCCCGCCATCGAGGAGATCTACCGCCGCATCGTCGGCAACAAGGACTTCTCCAACCTGCCCCGCAAGTTCAAGTCCGCGGTCTCCGGCTCCCCGCTGCTCGACGTGGCGCACGAGATCAACGACATCGCCTTCGTCGGCGTGAACCACCCCGAGCACGGCCCCGGCTTCGACGTCTGGGTCGGCGGCGGCCTCTCGACCAACCCCAAGCTGGGCGTGCGCCTGGGCACCTGGGTCTCGCTCGACGAGGTCCCGGACGTCTACGAGGGCGTCATCTCGATCTTCCGCGACTACGGCTACCGCCGCCTGCGCACCCGCGCCCGGCTGAAGTTCCTCGTCGCCGACTGGGGCCCGGCCAAGTTCCGCCAGGTCCTGGAGGACGAGTACCTGAAGCGCAAGCTGACCGACGGCCCCGCGCCCGAGCAGCCGAGCGGCCAGTGGCGCGACCACGTCGGCGTCCACCAGCAGCAGGACGGCAAGTTCTACGTCGGCTTCGCGCCCCGCGTCGGCCGCGTGGACGGCGCGACCCTGACCAAGATCGCGGACGTGGCCGAGCAGCACGGCTCCGGCCGGCTGCGCACCACCGCCGAGCAGAAGATGATCGTCCTCGACATCGAGGCGGACAAGGTCGACTCCGTCGTGGAGGCCCTGGAGGCGCTGGACCTGCGGGTCAAGCCGTCCCCGTTCCGCCGCGGCACGATGGCCTGCACCGGCATCGAGTTCTGCAAGCTGGCCATCGTCGAGACGAAGGCGCGCGGCGCCTCGCTAATCGACGAGCTGGAGCGCCGCCTGCCGGAGTTCGCCGAGCCGCTCACCATCAACATCAACGGCTGCCCGAACGCCTGCGCCCGTATCCAGGTGGCGGACATCGGTCTCAAGGGCCAGCTGGTCCTGGACGACGACGGCAACCAGGTGGAGGGCTACCAGGTCCACCTGGGCGGCGCCCTCGGCCTGGAGGCCGGCTTCGGCCGCAAGGTCCGCGGCCTCAAGGTCACCTCGGCCGGTCTGCCCGACTACGTCGAGCGGGTCGTCACGCGCTTCCAGGAGCAGCGCGAGGACGGCGAGCGCTTCGCCGCCTGGGTGACCCGTGCGAAGGACGAGGACCTCTCGTGAGCGAGCGCGCGGCCCCGTTCTACTGCCCGTACTGCGGCGACGAGGACCTGTTCCCGAACGAGACGGGTCACGGCGCCTGGGAATGCAGGGCCTGCAACCGGGCCTTCCAGCTGAAGTACCTCGGGCTGCTGGCCCAGGGCGTTCAGTCGAACACCGCTGGAGGGGACGAGATATGACCACCACTCAAGACGTGAGTCTCAAAGCAGTGGCCGAGCAGGCCGGGCGGGACCTCGAGGACGCCTCGGCGCTCGAGATCCTCACCTGGGCCGCCGAGACCTTCGGCAAGAGGTTCTGCGTCACCTCCTCCATGGAGGACGCGGTCGTCGCCCACCTGGCGTCCCGCGCCTTCCCCGGTGTGGACGTGGTCTTCCTCGACACCGGCTACCACTTCGAGGAGACCATCGGCACGCGTGACGCGGTCGAGGCCGTGATGGACGTCAACGTCATCACCCTCACCCCGCGCCAGACGGTGGCCGAGCAGGACGCGGAGTACGGTCCCAAGCTGCACGACCGCGACCCGGACCTGTGCTGCGCGCTGCGCAAGGTCAAGCCCCTCGAAGAGGGTCTGACCGCGTACGACGCGTGGGCGACGGGCCTGCGCCGCGACGAGTCCCCGACCCGGGCGAACACCCCGGTGGTCGGCTGGGACGAGAAGCGGCAGAAGGTCAAGATCTCGCCGATCGCCCGCTGGACCCAGGACGACGTGGACGCCTACGTCGCCGAGCACGGCGTGCTCACCAACCCGCTGCTGATGGACGGCTACGCCTCCGTCGGCTGCGCCCCCTGCACCCGCCGCGTGGCGGAGGGCGAGGACGCGCGGGCCGGCCGGTGGGCCGGGCGCGGCAAGACCGAGTGCGGACTGCACGGCTGATGACGGACAGCAAAGAACCTACGGAGACTGAGCAGATGAGCGTGAGCGACCAGGGCGCCACCGTGTGGCTGACCGGGCTGCCGAGCGCGGGCAAGACCACCATCGCCTACGCGCTGGCCGAGCGGCTGCGCGCCGAGGGCCACCGCGTGGAGGTCCTCGACGGCGACGAGATCCGGGAGTTCCTCTCCGCCGGTCTCGGTTTCAGCCGCGAGGACCGGCACACCAATGTGCAGCGGATCGGCTTCGTCGCCGAACTCCTCGCGTCCAACGGCGTGAAGGCGCTCGTCCCGGTGATCGCGCCGTTCGCCGACAGCCGCGAGGCCGTCCGCAAGCGCCACGCGGGAGCCGGGACGGACTACCTCGAAGTGCACGTGGCCACTCCGGTGGAGGTGTGCTCCGAGCGTGACGTGAAGGGCCTGTACGCCAAGCAGGCGGCGGGCGAGATCTCCGGTCTGACCGGGGTCGACGACCCGTACGAGGCGCCGGAGTCCCCGGACCTCCGTATCGAGTCGCACACGCAGACCGTGCAGGAATCGGCTTCGGCCCTGCACGCGCTGCTCACCGAGAGGGGTCTGGCATGACGACGACCGTCGCACACGTCCACGAAGGGACGGACGCGCCCTACGCGCTGTCGCACCTCGACGCCCTCGAGTCGGAGGCCGTGCACATCTTCCGCGAGGTCGCGGGCGAGTTCGAGAAGCCGGTGATCCTCTTCTCCGGCGGCAAGGACTCGATCGTCATGCTGCACCTGGCGCTGAAGGCGTTCGCGCCGGCGCCGGTGCCGTTCACCCTGCTGCACGTGGACACCGGCCACAACTTCCCCGAGGTCCTGGACTACCGGGACCGCGCGGTCGCCAAGCACGGCCTGCGGCTGCACGTGGCCTCCGTCCAGGAGTACATCGACGCCGGCAAGCTGCGCGAGCGCCCGGACGGGGTCCGCAACCCGCTGCAGACCGTCCCCCTCACGGAGGCGATCCAGAACCTGAAGTTCGACGCCGTCTTCGGCGGCGGCCGCCGCGACGAGGAGAAGGCCCGCGCCAAGGAGCGCGTCTTCTCCCTGCGCGACGAGTTCTCCCAGTGGGACCCGCGCCGCCAGCGCCCCGAGCTGTGGCAGCTCTACAACGGCCGCCACGCCCCGGGCGAGCACGTGCGCGTCTTCCCGCTGTCGAACTGGACCGAGCTGGACGTGTGGCAGTACATCGCCCGCGAGAACATCGAACTGCCGGAGATCTACTTCGCCCACGAGCGCGAGGTCTTCAAGCGCAACGGCATGTGGCTGACGGCCGGCGAGTGGGGTGGTCCCAAGAAGGACGAGACCACCGAGACCCGCCTGATCCGCTACCGCACCGTCGGTGACATGTCCTGCACTGGTGCCGTCGACTCCGACGCCACCACGCTGGACGCCGTGATCACCGAGATCGCCGCCTCCCGTCTCACCGAGCGGGGCGCGACCCGCGCCGACGACAAGATGTCCGAGGCCGCGATGGAAGACCGCAAGCGCGAAGGGTACTTCTAGAAATGACCTCCACCATCGAGCAGTTCACCGACGCGTCGGCGACCACCCTGCTGCGCTTCGCCACCGCCGGCTCCGTCGACGACGGCAAGTCCACGCTCGTCGGGCGCCTCCTGCACGACTCCAAGTCGATCCTCACCGACACCCTCGAAGCGGTCGAGGCCGTCTCCGCCCAGCGCGGCCAGGACACCCCCGACCTCGCGCTGCTCACCGACGGCCTGCGGGCCGAGCGGGAGCAGGGCATCACCATCGACGTCGCGTACCGCTACTTCGCCACCGCCCGGCGGCGGTTCATCCTCGCCGACACCCCGGGGCACGTGCAGTACACCCGGAACATGGTCACCGGCGCCTCCACGGCCGATCTGGCCGTGGTCCTGGTCGACGCCCGCAACGGCGTGATCGAGCAGACCCGCCGGCACGCGGCCGTCGCCGCCCTGCTGCGGGTGCCGCACGTGGTGCTGGCCGTCAACAAGATGGACCTGGTGGGATACGAGGAGTCGGTCTTCGCATCGATCGCCGAGGAGTTCACCGCGTACGCCTCGGACCTGGGCGTCCCGGAGATCACCGCGATCCCGATCTCGGCGCTGGCCGGCGACAACGTGGTCGAGCCCTCCGCGCACATGGACTGGTACGGCGGCCCCACGGTGCTGGAGCACCTGGAGACCGTCCCGGTCAGCCACGACCTCACCGCCTGCCCGGCGCGCTTCCCGGTGCAGTACGTGATCCGCCCGCAGACCGCCGAGCACCCCGACTACCGGGGTTACGCCGGGCAGATCGCCTCCGGCGTGCTGCGCGTCGGCGAGGCCGTCACGGTCCTTCCGTCGGGCCGCACCTCGGTCATCGAGGGCATCGACGCGCTCGGCGAGAGCGTGGACATCGCGTGGGCCCCGCAGTCGGTGACGGTGCGCCTGAAGGACGACATCGACATCTCGCGCGGCGACCTGATCGCGCCGTCCGCGAGCGCCCCCGCCACCACGCAGGACGTCGAGGCGACGGTCTGCCACGTGGCGGACCAGCCCCTCTCCGTCGGCGCCCGGGTGCTGATCAAGCACACGACGCGCACGGTCAAGGCGATCGTCAAGGAGATCCCCTCGCGGCTGACCCTGGACGACCTGTCCCAGCACCCGAACCCCGGGCAGCTCGTGGCCAACGACATCGGCCGCGTCGTCGTCCGCACCGCCGAGCCGCTCGCGCTCGACGCGTACGCCGACTCGCGCCGCACCGGGTCCTTCCTGCTGATCGACCCGGCCGACGGTACGACGCTGGCGGCCGGCATGGTCGGCGAGTCCTTCGCCTCCAAGGCCGAGACCACCATCCAGGCGGACGAAGAAGGGTGGGACTTCTAGATCATGTTTGCCGATCTCTACTCCACCTTCGCGAAGGAGGGCGGCCGCGTAGGCAGCGGCGCCCTCGGCAGCGGCCAGGGAGGGGTGGCGCGATGTGCGCGATGACCGCATCGCCGCCGGCATCACGCCTACGCGCCCACACCCCCCACGAGCCGTACCCGCCCTTGCTCCACAGACGAAGACGTGCGTCATGAGATGACCACGTCACGAGAGGAAGTCCTCCCGTGCCTGCCCTCCGCACCACCGGTACCACCGCCCGCCGCGGCGTCGTCGCCGCTGCCGCCCTGCCGCTGCTGATCGGCGCCCTCGCCTCCTGCGGCTACGGCTCCGAGGCCGAGAAGGCCGACGCTCCCGCGAAGGCGAACGCCGCCGATGCCGGCAAGCCGCTCTCCGCCTCCGAGGTCCGCATCGGGTACTTCCCGAACCTGACCCACGCGACCGCGCTCGTCGGCCTCCAGGAAGGCCTGATCGAGAAGGAACTGAACGGCACCAAGATCAAGCCGCAGTCCTTCAATGCCGGCCCGTCCGAGATCGAGGCCCTGAACGGCGGCTCTCTCGACATCGGCTTCATCGGCCCGTCGCCGTCGATCAACGGCTACGTGAAGTCCAAGGGCTCCAACCTGCGGATCATCTCCGGCTCCGCCTCCGGCGGCGTCAAGCTCGTCGTGAACCCGGACAAGATCAAGACCCTGGACGACCTCAAGGGCAAGAAGATCGCCACCCCGCAGAAGGGGAACACGCAGGACGTCGCGTTCCTCAACTGGATCTCCGAGAAGGGCTGGAAGGTCGACCCCGAGTCCGGCAAGGGCGACGTCTCCGTCGTCCGCACCGACAACAAGGTCACCCCCGACGCCTTCAAGCAGGGCTCCATCGACGGCGCCTGGGTCCCCGAGCCCACCGCCTCCAAGCTCGTGACCGACGGCGGATCCGTCCTCCTCGACGAGACCTCCCTGTGGCCCGACAAGAAGTTCGTGATCACGAACGTCATCGTGTCCCAGAAGTTCCTCAAGGAGCACCCCGACGTCGTCGAGGCCGTCCTCAAGGGCACCGTCAAGACCAACGAGTGGATCAACGCCAACCCCGACAAGGCGAAGGCCTCCGCCAACGCCAAGCTCGCGGCAGAGGGCGGCAAGCCCCTCGACGCCAAGGTCATCGACCCGGCGTGGCCGAGCATCGCGATCACCGACGACCCGCTGGCCGCGACGCTGAAGACGCAGTCCGAGTGGGCGGTCAAGGCCAAGCTCATCGAGCAGCCCGACCTCGCCGGGATCTACGACCTGACGCTGCTGAACAAGGTCCTCAAGGCAGCCGGCAAGCCCGAGGTCTCCGACGCCGGTCTCGGCGCCAAGTAACACCCCGACGTTTCCCCGTCCCGATCTCCCAGGAGGTGACGACCATGGCCACCACACTTGCCAAGGCTGCCGAGGGCACCGTAGCGGAGCAGACGCACGCCGCGCGCATCGCGCACGTCTCGAAGTCCTTCTCCGGCCCGGCCGGATCGCAGCTCGTCCTGGACGACATCAGCCTCGATGTCGCGCCCGGCGAGTTCGTCACCATCCTGGGTGCCTCGGGGTGCGGGAAGTCCACCCTGCTCAACCTGGTCGCCGGACTCGACAAGCCGTCCGCCGGAACGATCGAGACGGCCGGCCGACCGGCACTCATGTTCCAGGAGCACGCCCTCTTCCCGTGGCTCACCGCGGGCAAGAACATCGAACTCGCCCTGCGCCTGCGCGGGGTGGCCAAGGCCGAGCGCAAGCCGGAGGCCGAGCGGTTGCTCGAGCTGGTCCGGCTCGGCGGCGCCTACGGCAAGCGGGTCCACGAGCTGTCAGGCGGCATGCGCCAGCGCGTCGCGCTGGCCCGGGCCCTGGCCCAGGACAGCCGGCTCCTGCTGATGGACGAACCGTTCGCGGCGCTCGACGCCATCACCCGGGACGTCCTGCACGGCGAACTCACCCGCATCTGGGCCGAAACAAACGTGTCCGTCCTCTTCGTCACGCACAACGTCCGCGAGGCCGTCCGCCTCGCCCAGCGCGTGGTCCTGCTCTCCTCACGGCCCGGCCGGGTCGCCAAGGAATGGACCGTGGGCATCCCGCAGCCGCGCCGCATCGAGGACGCGGACGTCGCGGAACTGTCCCTTGAGATCACCGAACACCTGCGTGGGGAGATCCGCCGCCATGGCCAGCACTGACACCACACCCAAGGCCACGGCCAAGCATGACGATCTGGCGGGCCTGGAGGCGGGCCTCGACGCGCTCGACGCCGTCCAGACCCACCGCACCCCGGTCCGCGAGGTCCTCGTCAAGAAGGTCCTGCCGCCGTTCCTCGCCGTCGGCCTGGTCCTGCTGGTCTGGCAGGTCCTGGTCTCGCTGAAGATCACCGACGAGACCAAGCTCCCCGCACTGTCCTCGGTGTGGGACAGCCTGTCCGAGATGTGGCTCAAGGGCACGCTGCTGGAGGTCATCTGGACCAGCGTCTCGCGCGGTCTGCTCGGCTTCCTGCTGGCCCTGGCCATCGGCACCCCCCTCGGACTCCTGGTCGCCCGGGTGAAGTTCGTCCGCGCCGCGATCGGCCCGATCCTCCAGGGCCTGCAGTCGCTGCCCTCGGTCGCCTGGGTGCCGCCGGCCGTGCTCTGGTTCGGACTCAACGACGCGATGATGTACACCGTCATCCTGCTCGGCGCCGTCCCGTCCATCGCCAACGGCCTCGTCTCCGGCATCGACCAGATCCCGCCGCTGTTCCTGCGGGCCGGCCGCACCCTGGGCGCCACCGGCCTCAGCGGCGCCCGGCACGTGGTCATGCCGGCCGCACTCCCCGGCTACCTCGCCGGCCTCAAGCAGGGCTGGGCCTTCTCCTGGCGCTCCCTGATGGCCGCCGAGATCATCGCCAGCTCCCCCGACCTGGGCCTGGGCCTCGGCCAGCTCCTCGAGAACGGCCGCAACAACATCGACCTGCCCGGCGTCTTCCTCGCCATCATCCTCATCCTCGTCGTCGGCATCGCCATCGACCTGCTCATCTTCAGCCCGGTCGAGCGGTACGTGCTGCGCAGCCGCGGCCTGCTGGTCAAGAGCTGACCGGCATGTCCCCCGTCCTGCTGGTCATCGCCCACGGCAGCCGCGACCCGCGGCACGCGGCGACCGTGCACGCCCTCACCCGGCGGGTGCGGGCGCTGCGGCCCGGGCTGCGGGTGGAGACGGCGTTCCTGGACTTCGACACCCCGACGGTCGCGCAGGTGGCCTCCACCCTGTACCGGTCCGGCGTACGGGAGATCGTGGCCCTCCCGCTGCTCCTCACGCGGGCGTTCCACGCCAAGTCCGACATACCCGCGGTGCTGGCCGAGGCCACGTCCCGGATGCCGGACCTCTCGTTCCGGATCGCGGACGTACTCGGCCCGTCCCCGCTGCTGGTCGGCGCCCTGGAGCGCCGTCTCGCGGAAGCGGGCCTCGCTCCGGCGGACCGCGCCACCACCGGTGTGGTGCTCGCGTCCGCCGGTTCCTCCGACCCGGAGGCGATCGCAGTGATCGCTGAAATCGCGCGGGAGTGGCGGCACACCGGCTGGTGCGCCGTGCGGCCTGCGTTCGCCTCCGCCCGCCTGCCCCGTACGGAGGAGGCCGTACGGGCCCTGCGCGCCGAGGGCGTCCGCCGGGTGGCCGTGGCCCCGTACGTCATCGCCCCCGGGCGCCTGCCGGACCGTATCTCGGCGGGCGCGGAAGCCGCCGGGGCGGACGTGGTGGCCGGCGTGCTCGGTGCGGCTCCCGAGCTGGCCCGCCTGCTGCTGCGCCGCTACGACGCGGCGGCCGTCGGCGTGCCGCTCCTCGCCGCCGCCTGATTCTCGTTCGAGTGAATCCAGGGCTCGCCTTCGGGGATCGCGGGTAGTCCAGCCGCGAGGTTCCGTGCACCACACAACGGAACCGATCGTCCTGGCCGCCCCTGGAGGGCTTATGTCCATGTCACGCCGTACGCGCAGGCTCCTCACCACGTCCGCCGCCGCTCTGATCCTGTCCGTCGCGGGGGCAGGTCTCACCGCCCCTGCGAACGCGGCCCCCGCCAGTGCGCCGAGTACGGTGCGGGAGGCCCGGGCTGCGGCGTTCTTCAACGCCAGCGGGGTCTGGACCATCTTCCAGACCAACGCCACCGTGCGGATCGACGTGCGGCAGGACGCCGCGGGGAACCTTTTTGGATCCACGTCGTCCGGAGGCACCGTGGGGACCCTGCAGGAGGGCGCCGTCACCGGGAACGACATCTACTTCGTCGTCCAGTGGAACCACGGTCCCCGGGGCCGGTACACCGGCACCCGCGGCGCGGACGGCCGCCTCTCCGGCCTCACCGTCGACCTGAACAACCCGTCCAGCCAGTCCACCTGGCGCAGCGACCGCACGTTCTGACGTGCTTCTAGTAGGGCTTGGTCAGGTCGGGGCTGGGGTGGGTATGCCGCGTTGACAGGTGGGGCAGACGCCGGTCCATGTCGCGAGGAGGGTCTGTAGCTCGCGGACGATTCGGTAGAGGCTCAGGCCGGCGCCGTGTCTTTTGGGGCTTGGGCCAGTCGTTGCAGGGTGCAGAAGGCATGCGCGACGGAGACGAGGGTGACGTGATGGTGCCAGCCGTTCCAGGTGCGGCCCTCGAAATGGGCCAGGCCCAAGGCCTGCTTCATCTCGCGGTAGTCGTGCTCGATGCGCCAGCGGAGCTTGGCCAGGCGGACCAGGGTGGTCAGCGGGGTGTCTGCGGGCAGGTCGGACAGCCAGAACTGGACCGGCTCGGCCTGGCCGGCGGGCCATTCGGCCAGCAGCCAGCACTCGGGCAGTTCCGGGCCGTCAACGGCCTGCCGGGTCTGGCGCCCGGCAGGCCGGATCCGCAAGGTGACGAACCGCGAGTACATCCGCTTGAAGCCACTGCGGCCCGTGCCGGGCCGGGAGCCCTCACGCCACTGCACCGGTTTCGCTGCCTTCCGGCCCGCCGCGATGACGAGCTGTTTCACCGACCGCGGCGGGTCGGGGTACTTCGCCACCGGCGGGCGCCCGGTCCCGGAGTACGGTTCGGCGACTGGCACGGCTTCGCCGGGCTGGGCGGAGAGGGTGGTGGAGATGCCCACCACGTAGTTGAGGCCGCGGGCCTGCACGCCGTGCCGGAACGCCGCCGCGTCACCGTATCCGGCGTCCGCGATGGCCAGCGGCACCTCGATGCCCCACGAGCGGGTCTCGTCGAGCATGTCGAGTGCGAGCTGCCACTTCTCCACGTGCCCGATGTCGTCGGGAATGCCGCAGGCGGCGCGGCGGGCGACCTTGTCCGGGTCCGCCTTCACGGACTCGGGCGCCCAGTTTTCGGGCAGGAAGAGCCGCCAGTCGACCGCCGCTGAGGCATGGTCGGAGGCCAGGTGCAGGGACACGCCCACCTGGCAGTTGGTGACCTTGCCGGCAGTGCCGGTGTACTGCCGGGACACACACGCCGAGGCGTTGCCGTCCTTGAGGAACCCGGTGTCGTCGACGACCACCGCGGTGGGTCGGATCGCCTTTTCCATCCTCCAGGCCAGCCGGGCCCGCACATGCGCCGGATCCCAGGGGCTCGTAGTCACGAAGTGGGCCAGCGCCTGCCGGTTCCCGTCCTCACCCAGCCGGGCAGCCATCGGCTCGACCGACTTACGCTGCCCGTCAGTGAGCAGACCCCGCAGGTAGACCTGCCCCCACCGACGCTGGTCGTTTCTCGCGAACGGCTCGAAGACCTCTGCCGCGAAGTCCTCCAACTCGGCACGTACGGATGCGATTTCCTCCGGTGTCACACGTCCTCAACGCCACACCAAACCCCCAGGACACGCAACACCAGCCCCGACCTGACCAAGCCCTACTAGG
The DNA here is from genome assembly GCF_041200175.1 of Streptomyces sp. R33. Classification (NCBI taxonomy): domain Bacteria; kingdom Bacillati; phylum Actinomycetota; class Actinomycetes; order Kitasatosporales; family Streptomycetaceae; genus Streptomyces; species Streptomyces sp. R33. Next base: position 2,357,197 of record NZ_CP165727.1, read on the forward strand.
CCCTGGCCGCCGCCTCGTCGGCCAGGGCCGTCAGGTCCTCGACGCTCATCGCGCCCGGCGGGAGGCCTTCGCGGGCGAAGATGTTCGCGGCGTGGCGCAGGGTGTCGTTCACCGGGGTCGGGATCCCGTGGAGACGCCCCAGCAGCGAGATCTCGCCGTTGAGGTAGTCCGCCTCGATCGAGCCCGTGCCCCGGTGCAGGGACTGCCAGGACGACCCGCCCCGCAGGCCGGGCGGCTGGTCGACCTTGCCGTCACGGGCCGCCGACTGCTCCGCGTCCGAGGCGTACGCGATCCCGGCCGCGTCGAACGCCGCCTTCGCCTCGCGGATCGCGCGGAGCAGCAGCGCGGCCTTCGCCGGGTCGGGCTCCGGCCCGGTCGTCGCCTGGATCGCGTTGCCGAGGTTGCCCAGCAGCTTCGCGTACTTCCACCGCATCACGTCCTCGACGACCGGTGCCTCGAAGCCGGATTTCTCCAGGTCGGCCGCGATCCGCCGGGCCCGGGCGTCCGCGCCCCCGGCGGCCAGTCCGATGTGCAGGATGCCCGTCAGCGGCGCGCACAGCGCGGACACCACGCCCGGCTCCAGGAACGTGGCGGGCAGCCATACGCAGACCCCGTACACGCGCGCGAAGCGGCGCAGCGCCAGCCGCTCGCTCTCCACCCCGTTCTGCGCGCACAGCACCGGCAGCCGCTGCGCCGCCGTGCCGCCGCCCGCGACCTCCGCGTCGCCCCACGCATCGAGCGCGGCGATCGCGTCCTGGGTCTTGACGGTCAGCAGCAGTACGTCGTCCGGCCGCAGTTCCCCCAGCTCCGCCGGGCCCGTGACCACGGGGATCCGGTGCACTCGGGCCCCGTCCGCCGTCGTGAGCCGCAGCCCGTCCGCCGTGAGGGCCTGCGCGTGCGCACCGCGCGCGACGAGCACGACCTCCGCGCCCGTTTCCGCCAGGCGTCCGCCGATGGTCGCGCCGATCGCGCCGGCGCCGATGATGATGTAACGCATGGCCAGGAGCCTGGCACATCGGGAGCCCTGAGTTACCGTCGGGGGCATGGTGGACGACATGTTCCTTCTCGGCGGCGATCTCCCCGTACGGCGGCTCGGCCTCGGCACGGGCGGTCTGGTCGGACCCGGCTACTGGGGCCCGCGCGGCAGCCGCGCCGAGGCCCGGGCCTTGCTGAACACGGCCGTCGACCGCGGTGTCACCTTCCTCGACACCGCCGACAACTACGGCCCCGACCTGGCCGAGGAGCTGATCGCCGAGGCCCTTCACCCGTACGCGGAGCAGCTCGTCATCGCCACGAAGGGCGGGGTGGTGCGCACCGGCCCCGACCTGTGGCATCACGCGGGGCGTCCCGAGCAGCTGCGGGCGATGTGCGAGGCGAGCCTGCGGCGGCTGCGGGTGGAGTGCATCGACCTGTACCAGCTGCACCGCTTCGATCCGGCGGTCCCGATGGCCGAACAGCTGGGCGCGCTCGCCGGGTTGCGGGAAGAGGGCAAGATCCGGCACATCGGGCTGGACACGGTCACCGCCGAGCAGCTGGGCCGGGCGCTGGAGCTCGTCCCGGTCGCCGCCGTCCAGAACCCGTACAACCTGCTGGACCGGTCGTCGGCGGAGGTGCTCGCCCTGTGCGAGGCGCGGGGGATCGCCTTCCTCCCGTACTACCCCCTGGGCAGCGGCTCCCTGACCCGCGAGAGCGCGGCCGCGGTGACCGCCGTCGCCACCGAGCACCGCGCGGGCCCGGGGCAGATCGCGCTGGCCTGGCTGCTGCACCGGTCGCCGGTGCTGTGCCCCATGCCGGGCACCGGCTCCCCCGCCCACCTGGCCGAAAACATTGACGCGGCAACCATCCACCTGACGCCGCGGGAGCTGGCCGTCCTCGACGCGCTCGGCCAGTAGCCCGGCCGTAGGCTGGAAGTGCACGCACGGAGCGGGGAGCCCCGGTCTGTTTGCGTCGATTTCAACCATCTCGGGGGCCGGAATCTTCTCGGCGGGGCTTCTCTCGCCTGAACTCCTTGCCTGAAGGGAGCCCCTGATGGCCGTCAAGAAGCGCACGTCCGCCAAGTCCGCGAACGGCCAGGACGAACTGATCACCTCGCTCAAGCAATTCATCCGTACCCGCGGGTCGAGCTACCTCAGCGACCCGAACGTTTCCTCGATCGGCATCGGCTACAAGGAGAAGAACGGGAAGCGGAGCAAGGAACTGGCGCTGCAGTTCACGGTGGACAAGAAGGTCCAGCCGGAGGGCGTGCGCGCCGTGGGGAGCGTCGAGATACCGCCGGTCATCGACATAGGCGGCGGCGTCAAGGTGCCGACCGATGTCGTGCAGCGCAGCTACAAGCCGCACTTCCTGGTGGTGCCCGAGGCCCAGACGCCCGAGCGGCAGAAGCGCGTCGACCCGGTCCGTCCCGGGGTGAGCGTCGGCAACGTCAAGGTGAGCGCCGGCACCCTCGGCTGCATCGTCTTCGACAAGAACGACGGCTCGACCTGTGTCCTGAGCAACTGGCACGTGCTGAACGGCCGCACGGGCGTGCCGGGCGACGAGGTCGTACAGCCCGGAACCGCCGACGACAGCCGCATCGCCCTGAACCGGCTCGGCACGCTCAAGCGCTCCCACCTCGGCCAGGTCGGCGACTGCGCCGTCGCCGGCATCACGGAACGCGACGTCGACACGGCCATCCTCGACCTGGGGGTCACGCCGACGCAGCTCGGCGAGCCGCAGATCGACGACAAGGTCGTCAAGAGCGGGCGGACCACCGGTGTCACGCACGGGGTGGTGACGCGGCCCTTCGCCAAGGTGAGCATCGACTACGGTCCGCCGGTCGGGGTGCGCGAGATCGAGTGCTTCGAGATAGGCCCCGACCGTGGCCATCCGGCGGACGGCGACGAGATCAGCCTGCCCGGCGACTCCGGTTCGGCGTGGCTGTTCAAGACGCGCACCGGCAGGCCGACCGACGTTCTGGCCGGTCTGCACTTCGGCGGCGAGAGCGACGCGGATCCCGAGGACCGGGCGCTGGCCTGCTTCCCGCACGCGGTCTTCGAGGAACTGAAGATCACCTTCCAGCCGCCGGCCCGCGATTCGCTGGAGGCCGTGACGGGGTACGACCCGGGCTTCCTCTCGGTGCCGATATCCATGCCGCAGCTGGGTGAGGCCGTCAAGGCGGATGCCGTGCAGCTCTCCGGGACCGAGGTCATCCCGTACACCCACTTCTCGCTGGCGCTGAACGGGAAGCGGCGGTTCGCGTTCTGGGTGGCCTGGAACATCGACGGCGGCGCCATCAAGAAGATCGACCGCAGCGGGATCGAGTTCAAGAAGGATCCGCGGCTGCCGGCCGACGCCCAGGTCGGCAACGAGATCTACAAGGGCAACCGGCTCGACCGGGGCCACATAGCGCGCCGCGCCGACCTGATCTGGGGGCCGATGCCCGAGGCGGACCGCGCCAACACCGACTCGTTCTTCTACACCAACATCACCCCGCAGATGGACGACTTCAACCAGAGCGCGAAGGCCGGCGTCTGGGGTGAGCTGGAGAACGCCCTCTTCGAGGAGGTCGAGGTCGAGGGCCTGCGGGTCAGCGTGTTCGGCGGGCCGGTGTTCCAGGACGACGACCGCGTCTTCCGGGGCGTGCAGCTTCCGCGCGAGTTCTGGAAGGTGCTCGTGTACTCGGAGAAGGGCACCCTCAAGGCCAAGGCGTTCCTGCTGACCCAGAACCTGGTCCTGACGGAGTCCCTGGAGCTGGACGAGTTCCGGGTGTTCCAGGTCATGCTGGGCGAGGTCCAGAAGCGGACCGGCCTCAAGTTCCACGACGCGATGGTCCAGGCGGACACGCTGGTGGTCCCGAGGGACTTGGAGGCCCGCAGTCCGCTGGAGAGCGTGGCCGACATCGACTGGAGCTAGGGCCCCGGAGCTAGGGGGTGTCCTGCGTCAGCTCGACGAGTTTGGCGACGGTGTTCCAGTTGCGGGTCGTCGCGTCGATGCCCTTGAACACGGCGGGCCGGGCGAGGGCCTCGGCCAGTTTGGAGCGGCCCAGCCCGTTCGGGGCGTAGAGGTAGACGACCCGGTCGCCGATCCGGTACTCCTCCGGGAGGTACGCGGGTCCGTCGATCGAGGCGAACCGCTCCTCGCCCGGCTGCTCGGAGAGGAAGGTGGCGTGCAGCTGCCTGCCCTCCAGCTCGGCGGCCGGGAAGGGGCAGGCGTCGGCGACGGCGCGCAGGTAGCCGCCGTCGACCACCAGGCAGCGCACGGCGAAGCCGAAGTGGGCCTCGATGGCCCGCTCCAGCTCCCGGGCCAGGGCGGCCGGGTCCTTCTCCCCGGTGGCGAAGACGGCGTTGCCGCTCTGCAGGTACGTCTGCACCTCGGTGTGGCCGAGGCCCGCCAGGACCTCGCGCAGCTCGGCCATCGGGACCTTCTTGGCCCCGCCGACATTGATTCCGCGCAGCAGGGCCGCGTACTTCTTCGTGGTCATGAGCGAACGATAGGACGGCTCACCGACAACGCGGCCAGTTCGGCCTCGATGAGGTCGGCTGCCTGTCGCGTACCGCCCTCGGCGGCCATCTGCGCGCGGACGGCCTCGGCGCGGGCCGCGACCCCGGGGTCCGCGACGAGCCCGAGGACGGCCTCCCGCAGGGTCGCGGCGTCGGCCTCCTCCATGGGGACGTGCCGGGCGACGCCGAGTCCCTGGAGCATGTCGGCGTTGCCGAACTGGTCGGCGGCCTGCGGGACGGCGACCATCGGGGTGCCGGTGGCGAGGCCTTCCCGGCTGCCGCCGGCGCCCGCGTGGGTGATGAAGGCGTCGGCCCGGCGCAGGATGTCCGGCTGGGGAACCCAGCGGTGGACCTCCACGTTGGCGGGGACGGTGCCCAGTTCGGCCTCGTCGGTGAACCTGCCGATCTGGAGGACGACGTGCCAGTCGGGCAGGTCCCCGAAGGCCTCGATGCAGGCGCGGTAGAAGGCGGGCTGCTTGGTGAAGGTGGAGCCGAGGGAGACCAGCAGCACCTTCTTGCCCTCCGCTGCCGCCGGGCGCTCCCAGGCGCCCTGGTCGGCGGTGGGCTCGCCCCGGCAGGAGCCGACGAAGGTGTGGACGGACTCGTCGACGCGGTCGGCGTGCGGCTGGAGGGCGCGCGGAATGAGCACGATGCTGCGGCGCGGCCGGCCGACGAAGGGGTCGGGGTCCTCGTCGATGCCGTTCTCGCCGAGCCAGGCGCGGAAGCGGGCGTAGTACGCCTGCCCGCGCTCGGAGGCGCGCAGTTCGGCCGTCATCGGCTCGCCGACCTCCTCCTCGTACCCGGTCCAGGCGACCAGGTTCGGGGAGAGGGAGACGGCGGGGACGCCCCAGCGGTGGGCGAGGACGCGCGCCGGGTAGGAGGTGATGTCGTGGAGGACCAGGTCGGGTTCGTCGCCCTCGAAGGCCGCCGCGAGCTGCGGCAGGGCCTGGACGGCGTCGTTCAGGAACGGCTCGATGTTGTCGATGAGCTCGGTGCCCCAGGCCTCGGGCTCGTCGTCGGTGGGGAGGGTGGAGTTCCAGATCACCGGTGTGGCGCCGGTCTCCGCGATCTTCTCGGCGAAGGGAGCGGGGATGGCGTAGCTGACGCGGTGGCCGCGGGCGACGAGTTCCCGGATCACTTCGATGCTCGGGTTCACGTGCCCGGGGGCGGCGATGGAGAACATGGCGATGTGTGCGGGCTTGGCTGAGGTCATGCGTCGAGGCTAACGAGACGATACGTCTCGTGCAACGTGGATTTCCGGCCCGCCGCAAGGACGGGTGGCGCGGGCCCGGGTGCGAGACTGGGCGGATCCACGAAGATCCGGATCCGGAGAGACACGGCATGGACGAGGCACGGGCCAGGGACGTACTGAAGGCGGCGGGCCTCACGGGACCGGCCGGGCCGCCCACCCTGCTGGCGCTGGGCGAGAACGCGGTCTTCGCGGCCGGCGATCTGGTGGTGAAGGTCGGCCGGGAGGCGGCGCTGCTGGAGCGGGCCGAGCGGGAGCTCGCCGTGGCGGGCTGGCTCGAGGAGGCCGGTATCCCGGCGGTGCGTGCGGCCGAGCCGAAGCCGCGGCTGGTCGCGGGACACCCGGTGACCCTGTGGCACCGCCTCGCGGACGCGGTCCGGCCGGCCGGGCCCGAGGACCTGGCGGTGCTGCTGCGGCAGATCCACGCCCTCCCGGCGGCCCCGTTCGCGCTGCCCGCGCGGGACCTGCTGGGCGGGGTCGAGCGCTGGCTGCGGCTGGCGGGCGAGGCCGTCGACCCCGCCGACGCGGCGTACTTGCGGGCCCGGCGCGAGGCGTACGCCGGCGAGGTCGCCGCGCTCACCCCGCACCTGCCGCCGGGCCCGATCCACGGCGACGCCCTCCCCCGCAACGTCCACGTCGGCCCGGACGGGCCGGTCCTGGTGGACCTGGAGACCGTCTCGGCCGATCTGCGCGAGCACGACCTGGTGGTGATGGCCCTCTCCCGCGACCGGTACGGGCTGCCGGGACCGTCGTACGAGGCCTTCACCGCGGCGTACGGCTGGGACGTCCGCGACTGGGAGGGCTGCGCGGTCCTCCGCGGCGCCCGCGAAACGGCGAGCTGCGCCTGGGTCGCCCAGCACGCCCCGGCGAACCCGAAGGCCCTGGCCGAATTCCGCCGCCGGGTCGCCTCCCTGCGCGACGGTGACCCGGAAACGCGCTGGCACGCCTTCTAGGGGGTGTCGTCAAAGTCCCGTCCGACCGGCGCCACCGGGCGAACCGGGACCGGAGCGTGGACTGCGATCCCGCCAAGACTCTGAGCTGCACCTCGAGGACCGCGCGGCGTGGCCCTGGCCGGGTACCTCCTTTCCGGCCGCGGCAGCGGGTGCGCTCCGCGCCTGAGGGTGCCCGTGGGTGCCGACGGGCCCACGGGGGCGACACAAGGGGCCAAGGGGGCGTTCCGCCCAACATGAGTCACGAACGTATAACCGAGAGGCAGGGGTTCGTCATATACCTGTGGCGCTATGCAGTCATCCGCTTACTCTCCATCCATCGCGGTGGTGGTCGAGCCGCATGACTGGGGGTCACGTGACGTTGTACGGACGGACGGCACTGCTCGATGCCGTCGTGCCTTCACTGGTGGGGCTCCAGTCGGGGGGCGCCGCCCGGCTGCGGATACCGGGCGGGAGCCCGCTGCTGATCGTGTGCGGCGGCGGGCGGCTCACCGGCAAGACCGCGCTTCTGAAGGACCTGTCGGACCGGTACGCACAGCGCTTACCTCAGGCCTACGCCGACCTCGGGGCAGCGGACTTCGGCCGGCCGGGGCTGGCCTCCGTGGCCGACGAAACCACGGCCAACGCCTCGGGCACCTCGGACCTGCTCTTCTACCTGATGGACGGGTTGAGCCAGAAGCCGAACGAGTTCGGTGGGAAGCTGTCCTTCCCGCGGCTCACCCAGGGGCTGCTCGCGGTCACCAGCTGGCAGTCCGTGGCCGTCCAGCCCGCCGAGCTGCCGGCCGCCCGCCGCCGGCTCGCGGGACTGCTCCGGGAGAGCCAGCCCGACCTCCAGGAACGCAACCAGCGTGTGGCCGGCTGGATCAGGCAGGTCACCCCGGCCGCCGCGGCGGGGCTGGGCCCCGGCGTGGGCGAGTTGGTGGCGCCGCTCACCGACATCGTCACCACCGAACTGTTCGGCCCGCGCGCCAACAAGCACGGCCTGAGCTGGTGGGCCGAGCGGCGGGTCGGCCCTCAGGGCGACGGGCACTCCCAGCTGACCGATCTCGCCATGCGGTTCCGCGGCGACGGGGGCGACCGGCGGCGCGCCGAACACCACCTGGTGGCCGCCCTCTTGGAGGACATCGCCGACCACTACACCTGGCTGCGCCTGAAGAACCGGGTGCCGCGCCCCCTGCTGCTCCTCGACAACGTCCACACCCCGCTCGGCCGGGCGGTCCTGGACACGCTGACCCGCGTCTGGCACGACGAGCCCGCCCGGACGCGTCCCGGCATCGTCGCGACGGCCCTCGCGGAGGAGCCGGCCGTGCCCGGCTCCGCCGACACGGCCCCGTCGACCAGGAGTGCAGCGGGCCCGTTCTGGCGGCAGGACCGGCCGCAGACGGCGGCCGACTGGGTGCTGAGGCTGCCGCTGGCACGGCTCGACCTCGACGAGGTCGCGGAGATGTTCGGCGCCGACCGGCCGGAGCCCGGCACCGCCCACGTGATCCACCGGCTCAGCGCCGGACGCGCCGGGGTCGCCGACGCCCTGGTGCAGGCCGCCCGGCGGAGGATCCGCCTCCATGAACCCGTCGAGCACGGCGCGCTGCTCGACCTGCCGATCGAGCTGCCGGCGCCCGAGGACGGGCCGACGCTGCCAGTGTACGAACGGCTGCTGCGGCTCCTGACCCCCGACGGGGAGACGAGGGAGCGGCTCGCCTACTACACCCCGGCCCTCGACGACGCGGCCGCCCACGTGCTGAACGCCGGCTACGCACCCCGTCACCCTGGCGGGGAGCCCGTGGAGGGGGCCGCCGTCGTGCCCGTGGCGGGGACCAGGAGCCTGTTGCGGCAGGAGTGCTGGGACCATCGCCCCTGGCCGGGTACGGACGGGCCCTTCGTCGGTCATCCCACACTGCGCGCCCTGCTCGTGCACGACCTGCGGACCCGCACGGGACGGGCAGTCGAGGCCGAGGAGTGGACCGGCAGCCACGAGCGCCTGCGCATCCTGTACCCCACGGACGCGGCCGAGCCGCACGATGCCCGCTACTTGCACCACTCGCTCGCGATCGGCGACACCGACCTCGTCGTCCGCGCCCTGCTCAGACGCCTGGCCGGGCAGGACGCGCCCGGATGGCTCGCCGCTCTCAACCTGATCTGCGCCGCGCCGCACCCGCCGGGCAACGCCGCCGAACCGGCCACGGACCCGCGCACGGCCGGGGGCGACCCCGTGCGCCAGGCCGTGGAGCTCCTCGTTCTCAACCTGTGGCTGCAATCGCACCCGCTCGCACACCCCGACCAGCAGAAGATCAACAGCATCAGGCTGCAGTTGCTCACCCTGGCCCAGAACAGCGCCGTCGGCCCCCAGAAGGTCTTCTACCAGGCCTACGAAGAGTGGCCGCAGCTCCTCAACCGCTGGCTCCAGGCACCCGACCTGCCGAACTACGGAGAGTCCCGCACATGACACTCTGGCCCGCCGGACCGTTGAACCGCGCCCTGCTGACCACCGCCGTCGCCATCGTCCTGGGAACCGGCGGCTACGTCGGCTACGACTACTGGTTCGCCGAGGACTGCGCCCCCGGCGTGGCCGAGCACGGCCCCAAGCACGAGTGCGTCGGCGTCACCGACGGCAGCTTCGTCTTCGCCCCGTCGCTGAAGCAGGTCACCGAGCGGATCAAGGCGGAGAACGACAGCGTCGCCGGCAAGTCCCCCGCCACCGTCGCCCTGATGATCCCCATGATCTCCGACGCCCCCGCCGAGCGGCGGGAGTACGTCGAGCAGGTACAGGGCGCCTATCTGGCCCAGTACCGCGCCAACCACCAGGCCAACAACAAACAGCCGCCCATCCGGCTGGTGCTCGCCAACCCGGGCAGAGGCTACAAGGAGTGGCGCACCGTCGCCGACCAGCTGGCGCAGGCCGCGTCCGACAAGAAGCAGAATCTGCGGGCCGTCGCCGGCATCAACATCAGCATCACCGAGACCGAGGAAGCCGTCCGCTACCTCACCAAGGAGAAGGGGATCCCGGTCGTCGCCGGCCCCATGACCGCGGACGACATCAAGAACACCGAGGCGGACGAGTACCGCTACCCGGGCCTGGCCCGGGTAGCGCCCGGCAACACCGACCAGGCCGACGCCCTCGCCTCGTACGGGGCGGACATCAAGCCCGAAGAGACGCTGGTGGTCGAGGACGTCCGCGAGGGCGACAACTACCTGACCAGCTTGCGCCAGACCTTCCAGAAGCTCGCCAAGGGAGCGCCCAACGCCCCTGAGACCTTCCGGTCGCCGCCCGACTTCAACGACGAGGGCAACCTCGCCAACGACTTCCACCAGATGGTGCCGGACATCTGCACCTCCGCGGCGAAGACCGTGTACTTCGCCGGCCGCCCGGTGCAACTGCGTCAGTTCCTGGTCGAGCTGGGCAACCGGACCTGCAACAAGCCCTACACCGTCATCAGCGGCTCGCACGCCTCCACCCTGACGGTCGACGAAAAGTTCGCCGACCAGTGGGACGCCCTGACCAAGGGCGCGGGCATCACCGTGCGTTACGCCGCCCTGGCCCACCCCGGCGCCTGGGGGGCCGACAGCACCGCCGCGACCGGCGGCTCCAAGGCGGCGCTGAAGGAGCTGACCGACCTGGCCCAGAAGCTCGGAACCAAGGAGCCGGACTCGATGGGGTCCGTCGACCTCTCCGACGGCCGCGTCATCATCACCTACGACGCGGTCACCACCGCCGTCGCGGGCATCCGCAACAACGCGGTGGGTGACGTGAAGATGCCCTCTCTCTCCGACGTCACCGCCGGCTGGCTGCGGCTGCACGGCAACAACCGGGTCGAGGGTGCCAGCGGCTGGATCTGCCTCGACAAGTACGGCAACCCGTACAACAAGACCGTCTCCATCGTCCACCTCAACCCGGTGAAGAAGGCCGCCGACTTCGACGGCATCGCGTGGCCCGCCGGCCGGGCCCCCGACGCCAACTGCTCCATCCCCAACTGAAACCGGTGGCGCGCCCGTCCGGCGCGTACGAGCGGAGGGCCGAAGCCGGCCGCGGCCCTCAGGCCGAGGCCGGCAGCAGGCTCCGCAGGGGCCATGCCGGGTCGATCACCGCGTCCGGAGTGCCCTGGCGGCGCAGGTACGACTGGAAGTCGCGGGCCCAGCGCTCGTGCCAGCCGCCCTGGCGGACATGCAGGTCGGCCGGGGTGAGCGCCGCCACCTCAGGGTGGCGGGCGGCTATCGCGCGGGCCACCTGCACCGCGGCCAGCGCATCCGCACCCGCGTCGTGCGCCGCGTCCAGCGTGACCCCGTACACCCCGCACACCGCCTCCAGCGTCCGCTTGCCGCGCCGGTAGCGGTCCACGGCCCGGTCGATGGTCAGCGGGTCCACCACGGGCCCGGTCGGCTGCGCCCCGCCCAGCCGGTCGGCCAGCGAGGGCAGCCCGTGCCGGGCCAACTCGGCGGTCAGCAGCGTCAGGTCGAAGGCCGCGTTGTACGCGACGACCACCGCGCCCCGACGCCAGTGCTCGACGAGCACCTGCGCGACCTCGTCAGCGACCTCGCGCACCGGGCGGCCCTCCGCCACCGCACGCTCCGTGCTGATCCCGTGGATCGCCGAGGCGCCCTCGGGGATCGGTATCCCCGGATCCGCGAGCCAGCCGCGCCGTTCGCGCACCTCGCCCGCCCGCACCTCGACCACCGCTGCCGTCACGATCCGCGACTCCCCCGGCTCCGTGCCGGTCGTCTCCAGATCGAATCCGATCAGCACACCGCCGTGCCAGTCCCCCGTGCCGCGCCAGTTCTCCACCCCGTGCCCCTCCCCCGTACTCCCCGTGCACCCCGTACACCTTCGGTCAACGACTTTCAGCCTGCCACGGGGTACTGACAGTCACGACACCGGGCGGGAATCCTGCCAGATCGACTCGAATTCCTCGCGGTACGTCGGGAACAGCCCGTGCTCCGCGTCACGCGAGGAACCACGGGCGCCGCCGCCCCGCAGCACCAGCACCGGCGCCTCCATGCCGCGCGCCCGGCGCAGGTAGGACTGCACGACCGCGATGCCCGAGGACTCCCCCTCCACCAGGTAGGCGGTGAAGCGGGGCGTCTCGTCGAAGACGTGGATCTCGAACCGCGAGGGGTCCCGCAGCCCCGCCCGCACCCGGCGCACGTGCAGGATGTTCATCTCCACCGAGCGGCTCAGCTCGCCCTTGCGCAGGCCGAGCTCCCGCTCCCGCCGCTTCACGGCGCTGCTGGCCGGGTTCAGGAACAGCAGGCGGACCCGGCAGCCGGCCTCCGTGAGGCGCACGAGTCTTCGGCCCGAGAAGTTCTGGACCAGCAGGTTGAGCCCTATGCCGATGGCGTCGAGCCGGCGTGCCCCGCCGAACAGGTCCTCCGCGGGGAGCTGGCGCTGCAGCCGTACCCGGTCCGGGTGGACCGAGATGACGTCCGCGTACCGGTCGCCCACCAGGTCCTCGACGGCGTCGATCGGCAGCCGGTCCGCCGCCGGGGACCCCGCACCGCCGCCCAGCACCTCCAGCAGCCGGGCCGAGGCCCGCTCCGCCTGCTCCAGCACCGCCCGCGACAGCGCCCGGTTGCGGGAGACCACGTTCCGGGTGACCTCCAGCTCGTCGAGCGCGAGCTCGATCTCCCGCCGGTCGTCGAAGTACGGCTCGAAGCACGGCCAGTGCTGGACCATGAGCTCCCGCAGCTGCGGGAGCGTCAGGAAGCTCAGCACGTTGTCGTCGGCCGGGTCCAGCAGGTAGCCCTTGCGCCGGCTGACCTCGCGGACCGCGACGGCCCGCTGCACCCACTCCTGGCCGGCGGGTCCGGCGGCCGCGACCACCCAGTCGTCCCCGCCGTGCACGGGCTCGTAGATCGGCCGCAGCACCGCGCCGACGACGGCGCGCAGCCGCTGCTCGATCAGGTTCAGCCATATGTACGCACGCCCGGCGCGCTGCGCCCGGGTCCGGACCTCGCTCCACGCGTCCGCGCCCCAGTCCAGCTCGGCCCCGGCCCGCACACTCCCGGCCGCGGACGGGGCCAGCGACACCGCCCCGGCCGGCACCGCCGTGGGAACGCCGCCCGACACCCCGCCCGACACCCCGCCGGGCGCACCACCGGGTGCACCTCCTGGGGCGTCCGCCGGGCCGCCCTCGTGACCGCTGTCACCAGGGGGCAGCTCCAGACCTCCCGAGCTCACCCGTGCACCGCCTTCTGCGTCTGGACGCCCGTCTCCAGTGATCACGGAAGGGTACTCCGAGCGCGGCGCCCGATGCAGCCCGATGGCCCGTACACCGGTGGTCCGTTGACCCATTATCCGATGCCCGCATAGTCCGCTGACCCGCATATCAGCTCTCCGGGTCACCCGAGAGGAGCATCCCAAGTCCCCGCGTGCGGGCCCACTTTCGGGGAAGATCTGCAGAGACGTGGTCCACGCCGGATCAGCCCGAACCATCAGCCCGACAGCCGGGGGACGAGGGGAAGAGTCGTATCCATGCAGGTCTGGCCGGGACAGGCGTATCCGCTCGGCGCCACGTACGACGGCGCCGGCACCAATTTCGCGGTCTACTCAGAGGCCGCCCGACGCATCGAACTGTGTCTGCTGCACGACGACGGCTCGGAAACCGCCGTCGAACTGCGCGAGACCGATGCCTTCGTACGCCACGCCTACCTGCCCGGGGTGATGCCCGGGCAGCGCTACGGCTTCCGCGTGCACGGCCCGTACGAGCCCGAGCGCGGGCAGCGCTGCAACGCGGCCAAGCTGCTGCTGGACCCGTACGCGCGGGCCGTCGCCGGCAGCGTCGACTGGGGCGAGGAGGTGTACGGCTACCACTTCGGCCGGCCGGATTCGCGCAACGACCTCGACTCGGCCCCGCACACGATGAGTTCGGTCGTGGTCAATCCGTACTTCGACTGGGCGAACGACCGCCCGCCGCGCCACGAGTACCACCACACCGTGCTGTACGAGGCGCACGTCAAGGGCCTGACCATGCGCCACCCCGATCTGCCCGAGGAGCTGCGCGGCACGTACGGGGCGCTCGCGCACCCGGCGGTCATCGGGCACCTCACCAAGCTCGGGGTGACGGCACTGGAGCTGATGCCCGTACACCAGTACGTGAACGACCACCGGCTGGTCGACGACGGGCTCAGCAACTACTGGGGCTACAACACGATCGGTTTCTTCGCCCCGCACAACGGCTACGCCTCCGGCGACCGGGGCCAGCAGGTGCTGGAGTTCAAGTCGGCCGTACGGGCCCTGCACGAGGCGGGGATCGAGGTGATCCTCGACGTGGTCTACAACCACACCGCCGAGGGCAACCACCTGGGCCCGACGCTGTCCTTCCGGGGGCTCGACAACGCCTCGTACTACCGGCTCGCGGACGATCCCCGGCACTACATGGACACCACCGGGACCGGGAACTCGCTGCTCATGCGCTCCCCGCACGTGCTCCAGCTGATCATGGACTCGCTGCGGTACTGGGTCACCGAGATGCATGTGGACGGGTTCCGCTTCGACCTCGCGGCGACGCTCGCCCGGCAGTTCCACGAGGTGGACCGGCTGTCCTCGTTCTTCGACCTGGTCCAGCAGGATCCGGTGGTCAGCCAGGTGAAGCTGATCGCGGAGCCCTGGGACCTGGGCGAGGGCGGCTACCAGGTGGGCAACTTCCCGCCGCTGTGGACCGAGTGGAACGGCAAGTACCGCGACACTGTACGGGACTTGTGGCGCGGGCAGCCGCGGACGCTCGCGGAGTTCGCGGGGCGGCTGACCGGCTCCTCGGACCTCTACCAGGACGACGGCCGCCGCCCACTGGCGTCCATCAACTTCACCACCTGCCACGACGGTTTCACGCTGAACGACCTCGTCTCGTACGACGAGAAGCACAACGAGGCCAACCGCGAGGGCAATCGCGACGGGGAGACCCACAACCGGTCCTGGAACTGCGGGGTCGAAGGACCGACGGAGGACCCGGAGATCCAGGAGCTGCGCGAGCGCCAGATGCGCAACTTCACGGCCACCCTGATGCTTTCGCAGGGCGTGCCGATGCTCAGCCACGGCGACGAGTTCGCCCGCTCGCAGGGCGGCAACAACAACGCGTACTGCCAGGACAATGAGCTGTCGTGGGTCAACTGGCCGGAGCCGGGCAAACCGGCGCCCTCCCTGCTGGAGTTCACCCGGCGGATGGTGTGGCTGCGGCGCGACCACCCGGTGTTCCGGCGGCGCCGGTTCTTCCACGGGCGGCCGGTGGAGGGGACCAACGACGAGCTCTCCGACATCGCCTGGTTCACCCCGCACGGGGAGCCGATGCGGGCCCGCGACTGGCAGGCGCAGCACGCGCGTTCGCTGACGGTGTTCCTCAACGGGGAGGCGATCTCCGAGCCGGGCTCGCGCGGGGAGCGGATCACCGACGACTCGTTCCTGCTGATGTTCAACGCGGGCGCCGATCCCCAGGAGTTCACGGTCCCGGCCGGGCACGGGGCGCAGTGGCGGCTGGTCGTGGACACGGCGCGGCCGGACGTACTGCCACCCGGCACCGGACCGCAGTACGCGGCCGGGGACCGGGTGGCGCTGACAGGACGGTGTCTGGTGGTGCTTCAGCGCCCGGCGTAGGAGGAACCCGACGGGCCCGACGGGGACCCGGTCACGTGCGGGGACGCGGTCTGCTGCGCCGGGATGACGACCTTCGGCGCGGCGAGGTGCGTCCGGGCGGCCGGCACCCGGGTGACCAGGGCGAGGAGCAGGGACAGTGCTGCCGCCCCGACGGCCACGGCGAAGGCACCGGCGGGCCCGTACGACTCGGCGAGCCGCCCGGAGGCGGCGAGCGCGGCGGCCTGCCCGGCCACCAGCGAGCTGGCGGCGAAGGCCGTGGCCTCGGCGAGCCGGGCCGGCTCCACGACCCGCTCGGTCAGCGCGAACGCGGTGATCAGGTGGGGGGCGTAGGCGGCTCCGAGCACGGTGACGACCGCGTACAGCGGCCACAGGGTGTCGGTGAAGAGCAGCGGTACGGAGAGCACCAGCGCGGCGGCGGTGGCCGCCCGCCAGCGCAGCCGCAGCCCGATCCGGGCGGGCAGCGCCCCGAGCGCGAGCCCCACGGCGGCGCTGACGACGCCCATGGCGGCGTACACGATGCCGGCCTGGCCGGGGACGCCCAAACGAGCGGTGAGGGCGGCTATTCCGGCCTGGCAGGCGCCGAACATGGCGCCCTGGAGCAGCAAGGAGCCCCGCACGGCGTACACGACGCGCGGGTGCCGGCTGCGGCGCTCGGCGTCGGCAGGGGCGCCGGTACGGGCGCCCCTCCCCCGCGGGGTGCGCTCCTTCGCTCCCGCCCCGGCCGTGACGGCGGCCGTCGGGTGCAGGGCGAAGGCGGTGGCGAAGACGGCGACGAGGGCGGCGGCCCCGCCGAGGGCGATCGCGGGGTGCGCTACGAGCGCGGCGAGTCCGACGAGGGCGGGCCCGAAGACGAAGGAGACCTCGTCGAGGGTGCCCTCGAGCGAGTGGACGGCGCCCACCACGCCCTCGTCGGCCCCGGCGCGGTGGGCGAGGGCCACGGAGCGGGTCCGGGCGAGCGGTCCGATCAGCGGTACGGACGCTCCGGTGACGGCGCCGATCGCGGCGAGCGGGGCGGTGGCGAGGCCCCCGAGGGCCCCGGCGACCAGGGCGCCGGTGGCGACCGCGTTGACCGCGGCGGCGGCCAGCACCACGGGCCGCTGCCCGTACCGGTCGGCGAGCCGGCCCAGGACGGGCCCGAAGACCACCTGTCCGGCGGAGAGGGTGCCGCCGACGATGCCGGCGGTGGCGAGGGAGCCGCTGGTCTCGGCGACCAGCAGCACGCTCCCGAACTGGGACATCGCAACGGGCAGTCGCGCGAGGAAGGAGACGAGCGGGAGTAGGGGCCCGGTCAGGGCGATGACTCTTCGATAGGTGTTGAAGGTTCCGACCACTTGATCAACGCTAACGCGATGCAGCCATTCGGGCGCATTGGGTCATGGCACGGAATCCGGGAAGGCGAAAGGTGGGTACGTACGTTCTCTTGGCCTCGTCCCCTCCCTGCAGGGAGGGGACTCCCACCCTCGCGGGTGGGGTTTCCTGCTTCACCACGGACCGCCCCGACCGAGAGGAGGACTCCCGATGGGGTCTTGCACCCGCTCCACAGGCAGCGACCGCCAGCCCGGCGGCCAGAAGATTCGCGGCGGCATTCCCGTCACGGTCGTGGACCGCCCCGCAGCCTTCGCACACGGTACTTGAACGCCCGCTTCACAGAAGTAGCCCCCACGTCCAGGATGCTGGGGCCGGTCAGGATCCGAACACAAGCGCAGGTCACAGCATCACGCAGCGGTTCCACGCAAGGAGGTAGAAATGAGCCAGCCGTACCCGCGCACAGCGGTGTCCCCGTCAGCGCCGTCATCGACGTACCGCCTTCAACTGCGGCCGGAGTTCCCCTTCGCGGCGGCCGAGGCAGCCGTACCGTACCTCGCCTCGCTGGGCGTCTCGCACCTGCACCTCTCGCCCGTGCTGGAGGCGGTCCCCGGCTCGGCGCACGGGTACGACGTCACCGACCACTCCGCGGTGCGGGCCGAGCTGGGCGGCGAGCCGGGGCTGCGCGCACTGGCCGCGGCCGCCCGGGGGCACGGGCTCGGCCTGGTGCTGGACATCGTCCCGAACCACATGGCGGTGCCCTCCCCCCTGCGGCTGAACCGTCCCCTGTGGGAGGTGCTGCGGGAGGGGCCGCGGTCGCCGTACGCGCGCTGGTTCGACATCGACTGGGAGGCGGGCGGCGGTCAGGTGCTGCTGCCGGTGCTCCCGGGGCCGCCCGGGCCCAGCGCGTTCACGGTCGACCGGGACGGCGGGGTGCTGCGCCACGGGGAGCTGGAGTTCCCGCTGCGGGAGGGTACGGCGGGGCTGGCGCGGGCCGAGCTGCTGGCCGCGCAGTGGTACCGGCCGGCCTGGTGGCGCGAGGCCCGGACGGGCCTCAACTACCGGCGGTTCTTCACGATCTCGAATCTGATCGGGGTCCGGGTGGAGGACCCGGAGGTGTTCGCGGCGACGCACGCGAAGGTGCTGGAGCTGGTGCGGGACGGGGTCGCCGAGGGGCTGCGGATCGACCACGTCGACGGGCTGGCGGACCCGGAGGGGTACCTGCGGCGGCTGCGGACGGCCGTGGGCGGGGACTGCTGGGTGGTGGTGGAGAAGATCCTGGCCCGGCAGGAGCGGCTGCCGCCCGGCTGGCCGGTGGCGGGGACCACCGGGTACGACGCGCTGCACCGGGTGGACGGGGTGTTCACCGACCCGGCGGGCGCCCCCGAACTGACCCGGCGGTACCAGGAGTTCACGGGTACGCCGGACTGGGAGCAGACGGCCCGGGCGTGTGCGCGGGAGGTGCTGACCGGCGATCTGGCGGCCGAACTGGCGGCCCTGGAGCGGGCCGCCGGTCCGGAACTGGCCGCGGGTGTACGGGAGCTGCTGATCGCCTATCCGGTCTACCGGCCGTACCCCGGCGAGCCGGAGCTCGATCCGCAGGCCCTGGCGGAGGCCGCCGCGCCGGCCGGTCCGGGCGCGGTGGCCGGCGTACGGGACCTCGTGCTGCGCGATCCCGCCTTCGCGGCGCGCTTCGCCCAGACCTCGGCGGCCCTGCGGGCCAAGTCGCTGGAGGACCGGGCCTTCTACCGCCACGCCCCGCTGCTGTCGGCCACCGAGGTCGGCGGGGACCCCGGGCAACCGGCGGTCTCGCCCGCGGAGTTCCACGCGTACTGCGCCGCGCTCGACCGGGACTGGCCGGGCTCCGGGACGGTCCTGTCCACGCACGACACCAAGCGCAGCGCGGACGTCCGGGCCCGGATCTCCGCGCTCTCCCAGGCCCCCGAGGTGATGGGCCGGCCCCTCGGCGCCGATCCCCAACTGGCCTGGGTGGCCCGGCAGACGGGGCTGGGCCTCGGGGAGGTGCCGGAGCGCGCCGAGCGCCTCGTACAGGCGCTCCTCAAGGGCGTCCGCGAGGCGGCCCTGCACACGAGCTGGACCGACCAGGACCCGGCGTACGAGGCCTCGGTCGCGGGGTACGCACCGGACGACCCGGAGCTGCCGGCCGAGCTGGCCGCAGCGGCCCGGGCGAACCTGCTCGGCATGGCGCTGCTGCACCTGGCGATGCCCGGGGTCCCGGAGGTCTACCAGGGCGCCGAGACGGAGTACCGGGCCCTGGTCGACCCGGACAACCGGCGCCCGGCCCGGTTCCCCCGCGAGGACCTGGCCCGGCTGGACGCGGGGGCCGCGCCGCAGGGGCAGGCGCAGGAGAAGCTCGCGCTGACGGCCGCCCTGCTGCGGCTGCGCCGGGACCGGCCCGAGCTGTTCACCGGCTACGCCCCGCTCGCCGCCCGGGGCCCGGCGGCGGAGCACTGCCTGGCCTTCGCCCGCCCGGCCGGGCTGGTCGCGGCGGCCACCCGGCTCTCGTACCGGCTGGCCGGGGCCGGGGGCTGGCGGGACACGGCCCTGGCCCTGCCGCCGGGCCGGTGGACGGCGCTCCTGGACCGGGGGGCCTCGTACGAGGGCGAGGTGCGGCTGGCGGAGCTCCTCTCGGCCCGCCCGGTCGCCGTCCTACTGCGCGAGGGAGGGCCGGGAGACGAGTAGCCCGGCGAAGGCCTCGGCCGCGCCGGTCAGCGGGACCCGGGAGAACACGGAGAGGGGGCGGTGCCACGGCGGGTCGAGGGAGAGCAGCGCGCAGTCCTCGCCGAGGGCGCCCCGGACCGTGTGGGCCGGGGCCACGACGATGCCGACGCCGGCGGCCGCCATCCGCACGGCCGTCGAGGTGTGCTCCGTACGCAGCACCGTGCGCGGGGTGAAGCCGACGGTGCCGCACGCCCAGTCGAGGAACGCCCGGCCCTGGACGGAGGGTTCCATGGCGCAGCGGATCCAGTCGCGGTCGGCGAGCTCGGCCAGCCGGACGGAGCCCCGGCCGGCCAGCGGGTCGTCGAAGGGGACCACCAGCACCAGTTCCTCGCGGCCCACCGGCAGGACCGGGCCCGTCCACTCCTTGGGCTCCGGGCCCACCGCGAGGTCGGCGACGCCCCGTTCGAGCTGTTCCTCCAGGGCCTCCGTGGATCCGTACTCGCGCAGGACGAGCTGGACTCCCGGGTGCAGGGACCGCCAGCGGGCGGCGATGCCCGGAAGCAGTCCGACGGCGACGGCATGGACGGTGGCGAGGTGCAGTTCGCCGCCCACGGCCCCGGCGGCGGCGCGGGCGGCGCGCTCGGCCTGCTGCGCGCTGCGGACGGCGAGCTGGGCGTGCGGGAGGAAGGCGCGGCCCATCGAGGTGAGCCGCACGCCTCGCGGCAGGCGCTCCAGCAGCTCGCCGCCTACGGACCTCTCCAGGGCCTTGACCTGGTGGGAGAGGGCGGGCTGGGTGACGTGCAGGGCGTCGGCGGCGCGGGTGAAGGAGGACTCCTCCACGACGGTGAGGAAGTACTCCATCTGACGCAGGCTCATGATCGGGAAGCATAAAGAACGTGCATGGATCCGAGAAGATCATTGCCTTGGACTCATGGCAGGGGCCGACCGCAGGCTTGCCCCATGAACACCGACAGCACCGGCAACTCCGTTCATTCCGCGGATTCCCTGCATTCCGCCGACGTCATCGTGATCGGCGGCGGCACGGGCGGCTACAGCACCGCCCTGCGCGCCGCGGCCCTCGGCCTGCGCGTCGCCCTCGTCGAGCGGGACAAAACAGGCGGTACCTGTCTGCACCGCGGATGCATCCCCAGCAAGGCGATGCTGCACGCGGCCGAACTCGTCGACGGCATCGCCGAGGCGCGGGAGCGGTGGGGGGTCCGGGCCACCGTGGACGCGGTGGACTGGTCGGCCCTGACCGCCACCCGCGACGACATCGTCTCCCGCAACCACCAGGGCGTGGAGGGCCACTTGCGGCACGCCGGCGTCCATGTCGTGCGCAGCAGCGCCCGGCTGACCGGACCGCGCTCCGTCCGGACCGAGGACGGTCGGGAGTTCACCGCGGCGCGCGGCATCGTACTGGCCACCGGTTCCCGGCCGCGCGTCCTGCCCGGGCTGGAGCCCGACGGGCACACGGTCGTCACCAGCGACGACGCTCTCTTCGCGCCGGGGCTGCCCGCCTCGGTGCTGGTGCTGGGCGGCGGGGCCATCGGCGTGGAGTACGCCTCCTTCCACCGGTCCATGGGCGCCGAAGTGACCTTGGTCGAGGCCGCGGAGCGGCTGGTTCCGCTGGAGGACGCCGACGTGTCCCGGCATCTGGCACGCGGGCTGAAGAAGCGCGGGATCGACGTGCGGACCGCAGCCCGGCTGGAAGGCGCCGAGCGGCTCCCCGGCGGGGGCGTGCGGGCCACCGTACGCGGGGCGCGCGGGGACGTCCGGGAGGTGGTGGCGCAGCGGCTGCTCGTCGCGGTCGGCCGCGTCCCGGTGACCGACGGGCTGAACCTGGCGGCGGCCGGCCTGACCACGGACGAGCGGGGGTTCTTGACACCGGCGGACTGGTCCCGGCTGGAGACCCCGGTCCCGGGGATCCACGTGGTCGGCGACCTGCTGCCGCCGCCCTCGCTCGGCCTGGCGCACGCCTCGTTCGCGGAGGGGCTGCTCGTCGCCGAGACCCTGGCGGGGGTGGCGAGTGCCCCCGTGGACTACGCGGCGGTGCCACGGGTGACGTACTCCGCGCCGCAGACCGCCGCCGTCGGGCTGACGGAGGCGCAGGCCCGGGACCTCTCCTACGACGTCGTCGTGAACACGATGCCGCTGACGGCAGTGGCGAAGGGGATGGTGCACGGCCAGGGCGGGACGGTAAAGGTGGTCGCCGAGCGGGGCGGGCGGGTGCTGGGCGTACACCTGGTGGGGCCGCACGTGTCGGAGATGATCGCCGAGAGCCAGCTGATCGTGGGCTGGGACGCGGAGCCGGGGGACGTGGCCCGCCACCTCCACGCCCATCCGACGCTGTCGGAAGCGGTGGGCGAGGCCTTCCTGTCGCTGGCCGGCCGCGGACTCCACCAGCAGTAGCCGATGGCCGTCCCGGCAAGGCGTTGGCCAGGGTTTTCCGGGAAGTGTGGGGCGTGCGGAGCAGTAGGGGGCGTGCACGGCGGGCATTGCATCTGACGTGACCCTCCTCCGTGACATGTGCTACCCCACACCGTCCGAGCTCGCGCTGGCCGCCCGCGCGCTGGCGGACGAGCACCCCGGCCCGGCCCGGCTCCGCCAGGCCGGCACCTCCCGGGGCGGCCGGCCCCTGTGGCTGTTCTCCGTCGAGCCGAGCGGCCGCCCGCAGGGCGCGGGCGTGCTCGTCGTCGCCGGGGCACACGCCAACGAGCCCGTCGGCGGTGCCACCGCGCTCGCGCTGGCCCGACACGTCCTGCACGAGCCGGCGGTCCGGGCCGGGCGGGGCTGGCACTTCCTGCTGTGCGCCGATCCCGACGGGGCGGCCCTGCACCGCACGCCCCGCCCGTACTCCCTGCTCGACTACCACCGGAACTTCTTCCGGCCCCCCGGCCCGGAACAGCCGGAGTGGGCGCCGTCTTTACTGCCTCCGGACCGGCTGCCGCCCGAGACCCTGGCCCTGACGGCCCTCATCGACGAGCTGCGGCCCGCCCTGCAGGTCTCGCTCCACGGCACCGACCTCGGCGGATCCTGGGTGCAGCTCACCCGGGACATACCGGGCCTGGCGGAACCGTTCGCCAAATCGGCCGCCGAGCTGCGGATCCCGGTGGAGACCGGGGCTTCGGACGCGGCCGGCTGGCCCTCCCCCGGGCCCGGGATCTTCGTGATGCCGCAGGCCGGGGCCGACGCCGCCGGGGCGTTCCACCCGGAGGACACCCGGCTCAGCACCTGGTACCACGCCCACCGGTACGACGGCACCACCGCCATCGTCGAAGTCCCCATGTGGGCCTCGGACCTGGTGGACGATCCCGCCCCGCATCCGGACCCGCGCGGCGCCCTGCGGTTCCTGGCGGGGCGGCTCACCGCGGACGCCGCGCTCGTGGCCCGCGTACGGGACCGGGTACCCGGGGTCCGGGAGCCCGGGATCCGGGAGCCCGGGATCCGGGAGCCCGGCCGTGGCCCCGGCTCGGGCCCCGGGTCGGATCCGGCCGGGGACGCCGGTGCGGCCGCGCTGCTGCGCGCCGTCGACTGGACGCTCGCCCTGATCCCCCGGATCACCGTGGAGTGGACCGGCCCCGGGGCCCCCGCCGAGGCCACGGCGGCCTCCATCGGCAGCATCGACGCCTTCGGGCGGCGCCTGTCGCTGCGCGCCGCCGCGATGCTGCTGCGGGTGCTCCGGGCCCAGGACCATCCGGCGGCGCCCGGGCTGGACCGGCTCGTCACCGGCTGGTGCGAGGAGTTCGCCGCCCGCTTCCAGGCGCGCCGGGTCCCGGTGGCCACCCAGGTCGAGCACCAGACCCGTACCGTCCTGGCCACGTACGAACGGCTCGTGGCGGCCGGGACGGTCAATGCGTAGAGACCACGGCGGCCTCGCCCGGGACGGCCAGGGTGTACCGGCGCTTGGGTGCGCCCGTGGCGCCCAGGCGGTCGTAGAAGCGGATCGCGCCCTCGTTCCAGTCCGGGGTCTGCCACTGGACCTGGTCGAGGCCGAGCTCGCGGGCGAGGCCTGCCACGCCGTCCATCAGGGCGGCGCCGAGGCCGTGGCCGCGGGCCTCCTCGGCGAGGTAGAGGCAGTCCATGTGGAGGTAGTGCCGGGCGTCCCAGAACGCGAACTCGGCCGAGCAGGCGGCATATCCGGCGACCGAGCCGTCCGGGGCCTCGGCCAGCAGCACCCACAGGCGGGCGCCCTCGGCGAACAGCTGCGGCCCGAGCCGGTCGGCCAGGTCCGCGGGCCGGGGCGCGGACTTCTCGTACGCGACGTGCTCGTGGACGAGTTCGACGAGGCGGGGCAGGTCCCCGGGGCGCGCGGGGCGCACGACGGGCGGGTGTTGCTGCGGGTGCTGGGGATCTCCGTGTTCCATGGACCCCATCATCGGACCCGCTCAGATCCGGGAGCGGGACACCCCCTAGCTGGAGGACAGCCGGAAGTTCATCCGGCCGAAGCCGATCTGGTCCCCGGCCCGGACCGCCACCGACCCGGTCACCCGGCGGCCGTTGACCGTCGTGCCGTTGGAGGAGCCGAGGTCGGTGAGCACCCACACCCCGTCGCGCATCCCGAGCTCGGCATGTACGCGGGACACGGTCTCGTCGGTGAGCCGCAACCCGTTGCCGGGGTCGCGGCCGATCCGCAGGGCCCGCGCACTCGGGTGCGGCAGCAGCAGTTTCGGCAGCCGCTCGGCGGTCCACGCCCGCCGGACCCCGGCGGACACGGCCGAGGCACGGCCCACCCAGGCGAAGACGCGACGGGTCCACGGGCCTTCGCCGCCGCTGCGGCTCTCGAGGTCGGCGGTGAGGACCACGAGGTCCTCGGAGCGGCGGGCGACCAGGGCGAGTTCCATACGGCGCAGGAACGTGTCGTGGGACAGCTTCCCGAGGGCCGCACCCTCGCGGAGCTGCTCCAGCGCCCGGTCGCGCTCCGCGTCGGACAGGCGCGGTACCGGGAAGGCGGGGAACTCGAAACTGGACGTCACAGGGTGATTGTCGGCCCGTCAGGGCCGGAGTGTCCAGAACTCCTCCGGCCGTCCCGCGATGATGGGGCAGGCACACGTTCCGGGGTACCGCCGCAGACGAGGGGAACCGTCCGTGCAGTTCGAGGTGTGGGCACCGCTGACAGACCGGGTCGCACTGCGGCTCGGCGACGCGACGTACGAGATGGCACGCGATCCGGACCGGGCCGGCTGGTGGCTCGCCGAAGCCCCGGCCGCCGACGGGGACCGGTACGGATTCCTGCTGGGCGTGGCCTCCGGGGAGGAGATCGTACGGCCCGACCCGCGCGGGCGGCGGCTGCCGGACGGGCCCGACGGCCTCTCGGCCGTGGTCGATTTCGAGCCGCTCACCCCGCAGGCGCCGGCACCCGGGTCACGGCTCCAGGACGCGGTCCTCTACGAGCTGCACATCGGCACGTTCACCCCCGAGGGCACCTTCGACGCGGCCGCCGCCCGCCTCGGGCACCTCACCGCGCTCGGGGTCACGCACGTGGAGCTGATGCCGGTCTGCCCGTTCCCCGGCCGGCACGGGTGGGGGTACGACGGGGTCGCGCCCTGGGCCGTGCACGAGCCGTACGGCGGCCCCGCCGGGCTCGCCCGGTTCGTGGACGCGGCCCACGCGGCCGGGCTCGGGGTGGTGCTGGACGTCGTCCACAACCACCTGGGCCCCTCCGGCAACCACCTGCCCGCCTTCGGCCCGTACTTCACGGACACCCACCACACCCCGTGGGGCGCGGCGGTCAACCTGGACGCCGCCGGCTCCGACGAGGTGCGCGCGTACCTCCTGGGCAGCGCCCTGGCCTGGCTGCGGGACTACCGGATCGACGGGCTCCGGCTGGACGCCGTGCACGCGCTCGCCGACGGACGGGCGCTGACCTTCCTGGAGGAGCTGTCCGCGGCCGTGGACGAGTTCGCCGCCGAGAGCGGCCGCCCGCTGTTCCTGATCGCGGAGTCCGACCGGTGCGACCCGCGCACCACGACCCCGCGCGCCGTCGGGGGGCTGGGCCTGCACGCCCAGTGGAACGACGACTTCCACCACGCCCTGCACTGTGCGCTGACGGGCGAGTCCCAGGCGTACTACGCCGATTTCGCCGAGGCGCCGCTCGCCGCCCTGGCCAAGACCATGACCCGGGCCTTCTTCCACGACGGCACCTGGTCCTCGTTCCGGGGCCGCAGCCACGGCCGGCCGGTGGACCGGCGGCGCACGCCCGCGCACCGCTTCCTCGGCTACACGCAGACCCACGACCAGATCGGCAACCGGGCCCTCGGCGACCGGCTCGCGGGCTCGCTCTCCCCCGGCCTGCTGGCCTGCGCCGCGACGCTGGCGCTGACCGGGCCGTTCGTGCCGATGCTGTTCATGGGCGAGGAGTGGGCCGCGGGCACGCCGTGGCAGTACTTCACCGACCACCCCGACCCGGACCTGGCCGAGGCCGTACGGACCGGCCGGCGCCGGGAGTTCGCGGCGCACGGCTGGAAGGCCGAGGAGATCCCGGACCCGCAGGACCCGGCCACCCGGGACCGCTCGTGCCTGGACTGGGCGGAGCCGGAGCGCCCCCCGCACGACCGGCTGCTGGCCTGGTACCGGACCCTGATCACGCTCCGGCGCACCCACCCGGACCTGCGGGATCCGGACCTGGCCGCGGTCCGTGTCGCGTACGACGAGGAGCGCCGCTGGGTGACGTTCCGGCGGGGCGACGTACGGGTGGCCGTGAACCTCTCGCCCGAGCCGGTGACCATCGCCCTCGGCCGCAACGGGGTCCGGGTCCTGGCCGCCTGGGAACCCGTCGAGCACCCGGGCCCGGACGGCCGCGTGCACGTACCCGGTGAGTCGGCGGTGTTGCTGGGGCCGTGACTTCTCTCACCGTGGAACTGGCCCGTGAGGAAGAGAGGCCGAGGTCGTCGAGGCGCTGGACGCGCACACCGTGCTGCCGTTCCCGATCCCGCACGACTTCACGGACGGCGCGTGGACTACGGCTACCGTCTGGTCGTCGCCGGGGAGTCGTGAGGGAACAGGCCGTCGCTCTCAGTCGACGACGGCGAGCTCGCGCGGGGCGTTGTTGAAGCTGCGGCCGCCGTCCTCGGTGACCGTCACGATGTCCTCGATGCGCACGCCGAAGCGGCCGGGCAGGTAGATGCCCGGCTCCACGGAGAAGCACATCCCGGGGACCAGGGGCTGCTCCTCGCCCTCGACCATGTACGGGGGCTCGTGGGTGGTCACGCCGATACCGTGGCCCGTGCGGTGGATGAACCGTTCGCCGTAGCCGAACTCGGTGATCACCGCGCGGGCCGCCCGGTCCACGTCCTGGCAGGCGATGCCCGGGCGGACGGCCGCGGAAGCGGCCTGCTGGGCCTCGCGGACGATGTCGTGGACGCGCTGCTCCTCGGCGCTCGGCTCGCCGACGTGCACGGTGCGCGAGATGTCGGAACCGTAGCCGTGCTTGAGCCCGCCGAAGTCGAGGACCACCATGTCGCCGTGCCCGATGGTGCGTTCGCCGGCCTCGTGGTGCGGGTTGGCCCCGTTCGGGCCGGAGCCGACGACGGTGAAGTCCACCTGGGAGTGGCCGTGTTCGCGCAGCAGCGCGGCCAGGTCGGCGGCGATGTCGGTCTCCCGGCGGCCGGCGAAGGGCACCTTGAGGATCTGCTCGTACGCGGCGTCCGCAGCCGCGCCGGCCGCCGCGAGCCGCTCCAGCTCCCGCCGGTCCTTGACCGCGCGGAGCATCGGCAGGACGTCGGTGAGCGGGGCGTAGGAGGTGGCCGGCAACTCCCGCTGGAGGCCGAGCAGATGCAGCGCCCAGGTGTTGTCGCTGACCCCGAAGCGGCCGCCGGCGTCGAGGAGCGGCGCGGTGACGCCGTACGGGTTCTTCCCGTCGGCCCAGTCGCGCAGGGTCAGGGCGGGCGCCCCGGGGGCCTTGGCCGCGTCGGGGGCCTCCAGGGCGGGCACGACGAGGACGGGCTCCTGCCCGGCGGCGAGCACGAGCAGGGTCAGCCGCTCGGTGTCGACCGGCCGGTAGCCGGTGAGGTGGGCGAGGTCGGGCCCGGGGGCGACGAGCAGGCCGGCCAGCCCGGCCTCGGCGGCACTCTGCGCGGCGGCGGCCATCCGGGCGGCGTAGTCGGCGTGCGTGAACGGATCGGGTTCGAGGTCCATGCTGCGATCCTGCCGCCGCGCGGGGCCGCGCGCGAGTGGTTGGAGGTGTTGCCGGTCAGGCAAGGCGCCCCCCTACCGGGACGCGGTGAGCCGGGCGGCGAGGGCGGCGGCTTCGGGGGTCGGGGTGCCGGGGGCGAGGAGTTCCGTACGGTGCACCAGGCGGGGGTCGGACAGCGGTACGGCGACCCCGGCCGCGGCGGCCTCGGCCACCCGGCGGGGCAGCAGGACCAGGCCGTGCCCGGCGGCGGCGAGGGCGCACAGGGCGTGCAGGTCGGTGCCGTCGTAGCGCAGGGCCGGGGCGGTCCGGACGGCGGCGGGCACCGGCAGCGCGCCGGGGGCGTCGATCCAGCGGGCGTCGGCGAGGTCGTCGAGCCGGAGCGCGGCCCGGCCGGCGAACGGGTGCCCGGCCGGGAGCAGTACGGCGAGCTCCTCCTCCCCGACGCCGGTCACGGTGAGCGGGGCCACGTCGGGCAGCCGCAGCGGGTCGCTGGGCGCGGCGAGGCCGTCGACCAGGCCGAGGTCGCAGCCGCCGGTGGCGACTGCGGCCGGCACCTCGGCGGCCGGCAGCACCCGCAGCACCACCCCGGTGGCCGGCAGCGCGGCCGGCAGCCGGGGCCCGACGGAGAGCGGGGACGCGGCGAGGGTGACCTGCCCGGGCGGCGCGGCGGCCAGCCGCAGCACATCGGCACGGGCCGCGTCGAGCCGCAGCAGCAGCGGCCCGGCGTGTTCCAGCAGCCGCACCCCGGCCGGGGTCGGCTCCACGGGCCGCCGGGTGAGGAGCTCGGCACGCAGGTCGCCCTCGAGGGCGGCGATGTGCTGGGACACGGCGGACTGGGTGTAGCCGAGCTCGCGGGCGGCGGCGGAGAAGGAGGCCAGCCGGGCGACGGCGACGAAGGTGCGGAGCAGGTGCGGATCCATGGCGCCAGCGTGCCACCCGCTGCGCGGGGTCCGGCATGCAGCGCCCGGCCCGCATCACCCGGCCGGCAGGACCCCCGTCCGCAGGGCCCCGTCCGCAGGGCTGCGCCGCGCGTTTGCGTGCGGCCCCGGCCGAGGAGGTCGGCGGGTCCGCCGCAGCGCGGGGAGCCGCCGCACGGCGCGCCCGGGCGGTGGCGGGGCGGGGCGTCCCTATCGTGGGCGGGGTGAGCATCCCCAGCGGCCCGTCCGCCGGCCGCATCGGGCCGAAGGGCGCATCCCGGACCGACTCCGCCGGCGCCGTGTACGGCTCCCTCCTGGCCACCTCCGTGGTGGCCACGGCCAGTACCGTCGGCGCCCATCCACGGCTCCAGCTCGTCATCCTCCTGATCGTCACGGGTCTGGTGTTCTGGGCCACCCACGTGTACGCCGAGCTCGCCGGGGAACGGTTGGTCGGCGAACCGTGGAGCATGCGGGAGATCCGGCGGGTCGCCGTGCACGAGTGGCCCATCGTCGAGGCCGCCGCGCTGCCCGCGGCCGCCGTCGCCGTGAGCGGCCTCCTCGACCTGGACTACGTGGCGACGGCCTGGCTGGCCATGGGCGTCGCCGTGGCGCAGCAGGTCGTCTGGGCCTGCCTCGGCGCTGCCCGTGCGGGCGCCACCCGCGGCCAGCTGGCCACCGAGGGGGTCGTCAACCTCGTCCTCGGCCTGATCCTCGTGGCCACGAAGGCCACGCTGAAATGAGCCCCGCCGATCAGTCGCCCAGTCGATCAGGTCTGCTTATCGAACGTGCAGAAACAATCGTTGGTGCTGAACCGCGGCGGGGTCGCAGGATGATCGGCATGACGACTGCACGGACCACCGCACGGGTCGCCCTCGTCGGCGACCGCTCCCCGCACGTGAAGTCCCACACCCGCATCCCCGCGCTCCTCGACGCCCTCGCCTCGCGCGACGGGCTCGTCCTCGACGCGTACTGGATCCCCACCGGCGACGCCGGGGCCGAGGCCGCCTCCGGGGCCCTGGCCCGGTTCGACGCGGTCTGGGTCCTGCCCGGCAGCCCGTACGCCAGTGAGGCCGGGGCGCTCGCCGCGATCCGGGTCGCGCGGGAGGAGGGCATCCCCTTCCTCGGGACCTGCGGCGGCTTCCAGCACACGCTGCTGGAGTACGCCCGCTCGGTCTGCGGGCTGGCCGGCGTCGCGCACGCCGAGAACGACCCCGGGGCCGAGGACCTGCTGATCGCCCCGCTCGCCTGTTCGCTCGTCGGCCACGAGGGCCTCGTACGGGCCGAGCCCGGGTCGCTCGCCGAGTCCGTGCTCGGCGCGGAGCGGTCCATGGAGCGCTACCACTGCAGCTACGGACCGGAGCCGCGGTACCTGCCGGTGCTCACCGCCCACGGGCTGCGGCTGTCAGGGTACGACGAGGACGGGCAGGCACGCATCGCGGAGCTGCCGGGACACCCCTTCTTCCTGGCCACGCTGTTCCAGCCCGAGCTGTCCGGCGACGGAAGGCGCCCGCACCCCGTCGTGAAGGCGCTCGCGGCGGCGGCCGTGGCGCACGCCGCGGCCAGATAACGCGTGGCGGGACCACCCTCCTGATCAGCTATGCTGTGCATGCACATCGAACGGGCGGTCCGCCGCCCTTCGTGGTGGGTGTAGCTCAGTTGGTAGAGCACCTGGTTGTGGTCCAGGTGGCCGCGGGTTCAAGTCCCGTCACTCACCCTGATCCCCTGGGGGTACGAGGTCTCCTCGTACCCCCAGGGGTTTTCTGCTTCCTCTTCCTATCCCCGCAGAAACGCCTCGACCGCGGCGGCGAAGGCGACCGGCGTCTCGTGCGGCGGGTAGTGCCCGGCGCCGGGGACGGGGTGGACCCGGCAGTTGGGGTACGCGACCTGCCAGGTGGCCCGCATCACCTCGGGGGTGAGGGCGAGGTCGTACTCCCCGACGAGGACCAGCACCGGGACGGTGCTGCCCTTCACGGCGGCGGACAGGTCCAGCGGCTGCCAGCTCGCGAGGTACGCGGCGAAAGCCTCCGGGCGGGAGACGTCGAGGGAGTGCGCGATCATCCGGTCCAGCCAGTGGCGGCTCGCGCGGTGGCCGGTGACGAGGTCGAGGATGGTCCGCCGGTTCCCGGCGCTGTGGGCGGCGCCGTGGAAGAGGGCGTGGGTCGCGTCGTCCATCTCGTACGGGCCGGCGGGGACCGGGTTGATCCCGATCAGCTTCTCGATCCGCTCGGGGGCGCGGACCAGGACCTGCTGCATCGCCTTGCCGCCCATGGAGTGGCCCATGAGGGAGAAGGTGTCCCAGCCGATCTCGTCGGCGAGCGCGAGCACGTCGTCGGCGATCTCGGGGAGGCTGTAGCGGCCGGCGACGTCGCGGCGGTCGCCGTAGCCGCGGTAGTCGAGGAAGGCGTACGAGAACCCCTCGGGGTCCAAGTAGTCCAGTACGGACCCCCAGTTGGCGGACGTGCCGAACCAGTCGTGCAGCACGATGACGCGGACGGGGCCGGTGCCGATCCTGCGGTGGGCGATGGCCATGCGTTCTCCCTCGGTGGCGGGGGTGGCGGAGCGGGACGCCGTACCTCCTGCCCAGCGGGCCTACCATCACACCGTGATACCGACACCTCCTTCCGTGCCCGTGGAGTGCATCAGGATCCGCGACGCGAGGACCGGGACCGGCCACCCGCACCACCCCGCGTACTACGAGATCGTCGATCCGCAGGAGATCGCGGAGGTACTCGCCGTCTGGCCCGACGAGCCCGCAGCCACCGGGACGCACGAACCGTCCGATCCGGGGATCAAGTTCCTCTCCTGCATGTGCTGGGAACACGAGCCGGGCGGCAGCGACGACCCGCGGATCCGCGAGCTGCCGAACGTCATGCGGCCGCAGCCGCTCGCCCAGCTGCTCGACAGCAGGGCCGCGGACGGCATCCCGGCCAGGCACCGCGCCCGGTGGGCGGCCGCCGCGCCCGGCGGGCTCCGCGGCTACGCCGAGGCGATGGCCCGCGGCGAGGAGCCGGAGCCCCCGGCGGGCATCGCGCTGTCGGTCGCCTTCGCCTGGCAGGGTGCCGCCCGGGAGAACCCCGCGGACGCGGCGTCCCTCCTTGCGGACGCGGCCCCGCAGCGCCTGCTGACCGGAGCAGGCACGGCGGAGCTGGCCTGGGCAGTGCGTGAGACGGACCGCGGCGGGCTGGACGCCGCCGTACGGTTCTTCGCGAGCGAGGAGTTCACCACCCGCCACCCCAAGCGCCGCCGCGTCCCGGACACCGCCCGCGACCTCCTGCTCCGGCACGCCCGCAGCCACCGCCCCACCGACCTCCCGGTCCTGGAACGGCGGCTGCTGCGCACACCGGACGACCGCGTCAGACGGTCTTGATCGCCGGGTCGGAGAGGCCCGGGGCGCCCGTTTCCACGTGGCCCGCGAAGCGGCGGAGGAAGGTGCTGTCCGCGTCGGAGACGACCTTGACGTCGTACCAGCTGCCCGTGGTGGCCAGGTCCGCCGTGTACGTGGCCGTGCCGCCGGCCGCGACGCGGAGGGTCTGGGGCGTGCCGCCGTAGGCGTTGGTCACCGTCAGGTTGACCGCCGCCGAGCCGGAGTTGGTCAGGGTCAGCTTCAGGTTGCCGGTGGCCGCGTCGTGGCGGGCCGTGACCTCCGGGCCGGCCTTCTTCGCCGGGCCCTTCCAGGTGCGCAGGAAGCCGTTCGGGCCCCAGACCGTCAGGTTGATCTGGTTGCCGGTGGAGCTGCTGGTGCTCCAGGTGTCCGAGAGGGTCTTGCCCGCCTCGACCGTGTAAGGCCAGGGGCCGTCCGTCCGGTTGCCCGAGGTGCTGTGGAAGTGCGCGCCGAGGCTGGGGCCGGAGGAGAAGGTCAGGGTGAACTGGCCCGTGGAGACCGTGGCCCTGCCGTCGACGTACGGGGCGTAGCCGAGCGCGCGCGTGGGCTTGCGGCCCGCCTCCTGCTTGGGCAGGGCGCCCGTCGCCGGCGGGACCGGGTGGTAGGAGGGGTGGGCGTTGTGATCCGGGGGGATGTAGCCCGCCGTCGAGGGCAGCGCCGCGGGCGAGGCGTCTGACCTCGAGAAGTCGAACGCCGAGGTCAGGTCGCCGCAGACGGCGCGGCGCCACGGCGAGATGTTGGGCTCCTGCACGCCGAAGCGCTTCTCCATGAAGCGGATCACCGAGGTGTGGTCGAAGGTCTCGGAGCAGACGTAGCCGCCCTTGCTCCACGGGGAGACCACGATCATCGGGACGCGCGGGCCGAGGCCGTACGGGCCGGCCGCGTAGCCGCCGCCCCCGGCGTACAGGTCCTTCGAGACGTCGGCCGTGGACAGGCCCCATGCCGCGGACGCCGGCGGGTACGGCGGGACGACGTGGTCGAAGAAGCCGTCGTTCTCGTCGTAGGTGATGAAGAACGCCGTCTTCGCCCACACCGCCGGGTTGGCGGTCAGGGCGTCCAGGACCTGCGAGATGTACCAGGCGCCGAAGTTGACCGGCCAGTTCGGGTGCTCGCTGAAGGCCTCGGGCGCGGCGATCCAGGAGACCTGGGGCAGCGTGCCGTTCACCACGTCCGCGCGCAGCTTGTCGAAGTAGCTCTCGCCCGCCTTGGCGTTGGTGCCGGTGCGGGCCTTCTCGTACAGGGGGCTGCCGGGCGCGGCGTTGCGGTAGTTGTTGAAGTACAGCAGCGAGTTGTCGCCGTAGTTGCCGCGGAACGCGTCGCTGATCCAGCCCCACGAGCCGGCCGCGTTCAGGCCGTCGCCGATGTCCTGGTAGATCTTCCAGGAGACCCCGGCCGCCTCCAGGCGCTCCGGGTAGGTCTTCCAGCCGTAGCCGGCTTCCTGGTTGCCGAGGACCGGGCCGCCGCCGGTGCCGTCGTTGCCCGTGTGGCCCGTCCACATGTAGTAGCGGTTCGGGTCGGTCGCGCCGATGAAGGAGCAGTGGTAGGCGTCGCAGACCGTGAAGGCGTCCGCGAGCGCGTAGTGGAACGGGATGTCGTTCCGCGTCATGTAGGCCATGGTCGTGGTCGTCTTGGCCGGGACCCACTTGTCGTACTTGCCGTTGTTGTACGCGGCGTGGCCGCCGGCCCAGTCGTGGTTCAGACCCTCGACGAACTTCATGCCCAGGTCGTCGACCTGCGGGTTGAACGGGAGGATGTCCTTCGTCCCGTTGGACTGGTAGAAGACGGACTTCCCGTTGTCCTGGAGGACGGGGCGCGGGTCGCCGAAGCCCCGGACGCCCTTCATCGAGCCGAAGTACTGGTCGAAGGACCGGTTCTCCTGCATGAGGACCACGATGTGCTCGATGTCCTGGATGGTGCCGGTACTGCCCTGCGCGGGGATGGCGGCCGCGCGGGCGATGCTCTCGTTCAGCATCGCGACTGCGGCGGTTCCGCCCGCGATCTGCAGGAACCTGCGGCGATTGAGCTCAGCCATGGGGGACGACCTCTGCGAGTGAGGGGGGGTGTCGAGGGGCGACCCAAGGACAGCGGTCCCGGGGTACCGGACGGGGATCAGTTCGTGACACCGCGCGGTACAGCTGGAGAACGGAAAGACCTCCCGGACGGTCCGCGCATCTGCTGGAATGACCTCCGAAACACACTGCACGGGGGGCGCGGAGCAGATGGCGGGGACCGAGTTCGGGCATGCCCTGGGGCGTTCCCGCGCGCTTTCCGGCCTGCCTGCTGTTCCGCTGGTGGCACGGTACGGGGAACTCGTGGCGGCGCAACAGGCCTTGGGCTTACGCCACTTGGGCGAGTTGCTGGTCCCTGCCGGCGGGCGGTTCCGGGTGCTCGACGGGATCTTCGCCGTCGAAGGGCCGGGGCGCAGGCGCCATGTGGGGGCCGGGGCCCTGCGAGGGCTGCGGGCTGCCCGGGGGGCCGCCGGGGCGGCGGCCGGGGCGGATCCCGGTGCCGGTGCCCTGCTGGAGCAGCTGGCCGCGATCCAGGAGCGGGATCCGGCCGCGCTGCGGCGGATCCTGCTGTACCAGCTGGTGCAGCTGCTGCACGACCACCCCAGGGGGGATCTGCCGGACACGGCCGCCGGGTTCGGGGTCGACCCCGACGAGGCTGCGGCCCTGGTGCACGCGGCCGCGGGGAGCCCCCGGCTGGACCCGGCGCAGCGGGCCGCCGCCGAGGGGCTGGAGGACGCGTGGCTGGCCGGGCGGGTGCGTGCCGCCGCCTGGAGCGCCGCCGTACTGCCGCCGTCGGTGGCCGCCGGGGACCCGCTGCTGGCGCGGCGGCTCGCCGAGCTGGCCGGGCGGGTACGGGCCGCCGACGCCCTGCTGGACGAGGCCCGGGAGTACGAGGACCGCGAGGATCCGGAGCGGGCCGCGGCGGCGTACGGGCAGGCGGCCCGGCTGGCCTGGGACTGCCCGCGCGCGGTGCGGGGGCTGGTCCGCACCCACCGCCCGGCCGACGGGGACCCCGGGCCGCTGGAGGCGTGGCCCCTGCCCGGCGGGGTGGCCCTGCGCAGACCGCCCGGTGCCGACCCGGACGGGAGCCGGCGGGTGGTCCGGCTGACCCGGCGCGAGCCGCTCACCACGCCGCTGCCGGAGGTGCCCGGCCCGCTCGGCGCGGAGCCGCTGACGGACCGCCGGGCCCCGCTCGGGCGCGAGGTCCGGTACGTGGCCCTTCCCGCCGAAGGCGGCACGCCCCTGATCAGCGCCCCGCTGCTCGTGGCCCCCGAGGCGACGGAGCTCCGCGTCACCGACGGCCGGGCCCGCATCGAAGCCTCCTGGCTCCGCCCGCCCGGCTCGACGGGCGTACGGGCGACCCTGACCGGCCCCGAGGGGCGCACCGTGGAACTCGGGCCACCGGTCGCCCCCGGCCCTGCGGACGGACGGGAAGCCGTACGGGCCGAGGGGCTGGAGCCCGGGGCGTACGTGCTGCGGGTGCGGTGCCGGTACGCGGGCGTGGGCGGCGAGGTGTGGTCCGGCGGGGTCGAGGCGCCCACCGCCGTCCATCCCTGGCCGGAGCCGGTGGTCGGGCTCGGCGCCGTGGCCCGGGACGCCGGAGGGCTGGAGTTCCGGTGGACGGGGGGCGGCGGGGGCCGCGTACGGTTCGTGCAGTGGCCGGGGACGGCTCCCGCCGAGGGGGCCGAGCTGGCGGCCTCCGCGCTGCCTGAAGCGCTGCCCTGGGTGGACTGCGACGGGATCGCGCAGCCGCCGCCCGGCACGCTGGCCACCGTCAGCGCCGTGGCCGTCCTCGGCGAACGGGCGCTGGCCGGACCGGGCGTGGTGGTCGAGGCTCCGGAGCCGGTCACGGGGCTCACGGTCCGGCGGACCACCGCCGGGCGGGCCCGGATCAGCTTCGACTGGCCCGACGGCGCCGGCCGGGTCACGGTCGCGGTGACCCCCGAGCCGGGCGGCGAGCGCGCCGAACACCCCGTCGTGCGAGCCGTGTTCCTGCGCGAGGGACTGGAGCTGCCGGTCGGCCCCGGCGCCGTCCGCGTCACGGCGTACGCCGCCCCGCGCAGCGCGCTCGCGACCGCGGCCGCCCCGCGCGACGCCGAGCAGGCCGTCCTCCCGGCCGACGTGGCCATCGCGTACCGACTCCTGCCCGGGCCCCGGCGGATGCTGCGCCGCGGTCCCGCCGTGCTCCGGGTGACCCTCCACGCGCCCGGTGGGGATCCCGGCTCCGGGCTGCCCGACTTCGTCCTCGTCGCCGGAGCGGGCGGCGGTGCGGCCCGTCCCCACCGGCCCGCCGACGGCGCCGAGTTGTGCCGGGTGACCGGCGCCGAGCTCGCGGCCTCGGGGACCGTCGAGCGCGAGATCGACCCCCGCGCGCCCGGCGGCCCGTACGCCGTGCGCGGTTTCCTCCTCGGCGGCCGTGCCGCCTCCGTCCGGCTCGACGAGCCCTCCCTCACCTCCCTGGTGGTCCGCTGACATGACCTCCGTCGTCTGCCCCTACTGCTTCGACCGCTCGGCCGCCGCCCGGCTGCCGTTCCGCTGCCAGATGTCCGCCACCGGGGTGCGCGGCGGCAAGCCGTGCACTGCGGAACTCGACGGCATATGGGCGGAGTTCATGGGGCCGAGCGTGCCGCCCGCGCTGAAGATGCGCGGCCCGGTGTTCACCGCTCCGCGCGGCCTCGCGGGCCGTCTCGGGAGCGGGGGCGCCGCGCGGGCGGACTGCCCGCACTGCGGGGTCTCCACCCCGGTGCGGGTCTGTCTGCGCTGCCACAGCGACTTCCCGAGCGACTACACCGACCAGGACACCCGGATCATCGCCCTGCTGGGCCCCAAGGCCTCGGGCAAGAGCACCTACGTCTCCGTCCTGATCAACGAGCTGCGCAACCGGGTGGGCCGGGCGTACGGCGCCTCCATCACGGCGATGGGCGGCGAGACCCAGCGCCGGGACCGGGAGATGGCGGAGGACCTGTACGACCGGCTGCGGCTGCCGGAGGCGACGAGACCGGCGGCGCTCGGTTTCAACGACCCGCTGCTGTACCGGCTGAGCCTGCCGCTGCGCCGCCGGCTGCGCGGGGACGGCAGCCGGCACACCGCGCTGGTGTTCTTCGACGCGGCGGGCGAGGACCTCGGCAGCGCCGAGGCCATGGACCGGTACACGCACTACCTGGCCGCCGCCGACGGGATCATCCTGCTGGTGGACCCCCTCCAGATGCGGGCCGTACGGGACCAGCTGCCGGTGGACGCCGGGCTGCCGCTGCCCACCGTGGAGACCCCGCCCCAGCAGATCGCGGCCGACCTGGCGGCGCAGCTGCGGGCCCACGGGCGGGGCACCTCGCGCGGCCGGGTCACCACGCCGTTGGCGGTGGCGGTGACCAAGACGGACTCCCTGTTCTCGCTGGTGGGGCCGCACTCCCCGCTGCGGCGCAATGCCGGGCATGCGGGCGGCGCGGTGGACGACGAGGACCGGCTGGCGGTGCACGAGGAGATGCGGGGGCTCCTCGACGGCTGGGACTCGGGCGCGCTGTTCCGGCAGCTGGACCGGGATTTCGCCCGGCTGTCGCTGTTCGGGCTCTCGGCGCTGGGCTCCCCGCCGCCCGCGCACGCACCGGCGGACGCCCCCAAGTCGGGACCGCAGCCGCTGCGGGTCGAGGACCCGCTGCTGTGGCTGCTGGGGCTGGGCGGGCTGCTGCCGCGCACCGGGACCGGCGGAGCGGGCCGTCGTACGGCGGTGGCCGGTCCGGTACCGACACCGACACCGGCACCGCCGCCGGCTGCCGGCGCGACGGCGGACCGGTCGCACACGCCGGGAGGAGCGGCATGAACCTCGCCCAGATGCACTACACCTCGGCGCCTCCGGGTCCCGACGGATCGGGCTTCCGGTTCACCGCCGTCAGCCCCGGGGTGCCCGCCTCCCTGCTGCGCGAGGCCGAGCAGCTGATCGGGTACGAGCCGCCCCGGGACGCGCCGCCGCGCCCGAGCGCGGACCAACTGGGCGCCTTCCCACAGGCCTTGAGCCTGAACGTGCTCGCCGACGGCAGCCGGCTGCTGGCCCGCTCCGTGTACACGGGCGCCGACTACAGCGGCCGCTGGGGCAACTTCCACGCCCACGCCGTCCATCTGCCGCAGCCCGCCGACCCGGACCGGCCCGCCGAATGGCCGCTGCCGATCACCTCCTGGGGCTCCCGGCAGTGGGCGGCCGACTCCCCGCCGGCCGGAGCGCCCGTACCGCCGCTCGCGTCGGTGCCGGCCCCGGGCCCGCTCGACGTCGGCGCGCTCACGGCCTTCGTGGCCGCCCGGGGGCCCTGGCTCGCCAGGTTCTTCGCCGATGTGCGCCGGCTCGTCGAGGACCCGGCCGCCCCGCAGCTCGTCCTGGTGGAGCAGGACAGCGAGGCCGTGGCCTGGTGGATCCTGCTCGCCTGCAGTGTGCTGCCGCACCGGCGCGGCCAGTGGCTCACCTTCACCACGTACACCCGGCGGCCGCAGCTCGCCCGGCAGCAGATCATCGGCGTGGTGCCGGAGGACGGCCAGAGCCTGGCCGGGCAGGAGCACCGCTACCGGGTGTACGACGCCGCTCGCGCGGCGGCCCCCGCGCCGGATCCCGACCCGTGGGCGCAGACCGCCGCGCTGATCTGGCGGGCGCAGCGGCAGGACCTCTTCGCGGACGTCCGGCGGCTGCCCGGCGGGCGGTCCGGCCCGTACGAGGCCGGCCCGCTGGCCGCGCTCGCCCTCGCCGCGGGCATCGGCCTGGACTCGGCGGGCCGGACCGCGGCCGCCGACTGGGCCGCCGGACACCGGGAGGCGCTGGACGGCGCACGGCTGCACGCGCTGGCCCGGGCGCTGGGCGGCCCGGCCGGGGACCGGGGGCCCGAGGAGGCCGCCGCGAGCGGGCGGCTGCTGACGGCCCTGGCCGGCTGGGCACCCCCGGCGGTGAGCGAGCCGCTGGTGGAGCTGGCCCTGGCCGGGGCGGTCCGCTCGGGCGGGGCCGTCCCGCCCGCGGGGGTGCTGGGCGAGGCCGCCCGGGCCCGGCTCGCGGCCGAACTGGGCCCGGAGCTGCGGGCGGCGCTCACCGACCCGGAGCGCGGACCGGCCGACCGGGCCGGGCTGTTGCGGGTCGCCGCCGAGCTCGGAGTGGGCATCGCGGATCTTCTGCCCGATGTGGCAGGGCAGTTGGCGCGCGCCCTGATCGCCGATCCGGAGCGGGCGTACGGGGAGGCGGTGCGGGCCGCGCTGGCGGAGCCGGCCGAGCAGGCCGAGCTGCGGGGCCTCGTACTCGACCGGCTCGACGCGCTCGCGGCGGGCGATCCGGCCGCGGGGGCCCGGCTGTTCGCCCTGACCCCGCTGCGGCTGACCGGGGCCGAGCCACTGCCGCATCTGCGGATGTGCGCACGAGCGGCGGGCGGGGCGGGCGGCGACCGGGTGAAGGCGCTGACCGGGCTCGTGGAGCACTCCGGCGCCTCCCTGGAGGAGGAACCGCTGGTGCTCCGCACGGCGATGCGGCTCGTGTGGGGCGCGGAGCCGCCGACCGCGGGCGAGGCCTGGCTGGTCCTGTCTGCGCTGGGCGACCGGGCCCACCGGGAGGCCGGCACCTGGGAGCTGCTCGCGCAGGCGGCGGTCTGCGCTCCGGCCGACGACCGGTACGCGGAGGAGCTGGCGGTGGAGCTGCTGCGGCGGTTCTCCGCGCAACTCCCCGCCCCGCTGCGGTCCTCGCTGCTGCTGCTGGAGCTGGCCCGGAACCTGCGGGCCGGGGAGACGGGGGCGGGCTGGGTCCGCCAGGCCCTGGACCTGCGGACGCTGGACCCCACGCCGACGGCGCGGGAGCATGCCTACGCGGCGGCGGCCGCCCGGCTGCTCGCCGAGGACCGGCCCGGGAGCGAGGTGCGGGCCCTGGTCGAGAGCAACGACGCCGAGCTGCTGGCCGCGTACCGGCGGGCCGCCCGGCAGCCGCAGGTCTCGGACCGGCTGAGGCGCGAACCGGAGTACGCGGCGCAGTGCTTCGCCACCTGGTCCTCCCAGCCGCAGGCGGGCCCGGTGTGGCAGGAGGCCCGCACCGACCTGCTCGACGGCGTACTGCGCCCGGTCGTACGGGGCCTGGCACCGTCGGAGCTCAAGGCGCTCGAGGAGGCCCTGGCCCGGCTCGGCGGCCGCTGGGCGGAGGACTTCCGCGGCTGGCAGCGGCCCGGCGCCTTCGGCCGGCTCCGCGACCGCTTCGGCGGCTCCGGGCGCCGCGGTGCGAAGCCCCCGCCCGGCGGCCCGCCGCTGCGGGGCGGCTCCGGCGGGCCCATCGCCCCCGGCGAATCCGCCGAGGAGGGGCGGTGGAGGTGAACGCCGCGCTCGTCCTGCAGGTCCTCGGGGTGGCCACCGGTGTGATCGGGGCGGCCGTGTGCCTCGGGTACGGGCTGTGGCGGTTCCTGGCGCTGGCGCTGGGTGCCGCCTGGGCGGCCCTCGGGCCGCGCACGCCCGGGGCCCCCGACCCGCGGGTCAGCCCGTACGCCGGCACGGAGCCGGGGCAACCCGCGTACTGGGCACGGCAGATGTGGATCGACGCCGTGGCCGCGGCGCAGGCGGCCGCGCACACCGTCCGGTACCTGCTGGTCCACCACTGGCTCGACGAGATCGTCCGCCACCGGCTGCTGAGCGGCCGCAACGGTTCGACCGGGGACCGCGCCGAGCACGCCCTCGGACGGCTCCTGCTGCGGCTGCTCGCACCGGCGACGGCGCTGGCCGCGCTGCTGTCCGCCCTGCTGTCCTGCGCCCTGCTCGTCGGCGTCGCGCTGGCGTTCGCCGCCCAGCTGCTGCTGGTCTCGGCGGTGGCGCTGGCCGGGGTGCTGGCGGGGCGGAGCGTGGAGCGGCTGTGGAAGCTGGCCCGCGGCATCCGCATGAAGTGCCCGTACCCCGGCTGCTACCGGCCGTTCCCGCTGGCCGTGCACGTCTGCCCGGGCTGCGGCGCAGCGCACCGCGAGCTGCGGCCGGGCCGGTACGGGGCGCTGCGGCACGTCTGCCGCTGCGAGCGGGCGCTGCCCACCACCGCGCTCGCCGGGAGGCGGGGGCTCACCGCCCGCTGCCCGCACTGCGACCAGGGGCTGCCGCCGGCCGTGGGCACCACGCGGGTGGTGCACCTGCCGCTGATCGGGGGCACCTCGGCGGGGAAGACGATGCTGATGGCGGCGCTGCTCGACGGGCTGCGGGCCTGGTCGCACGAGTCGGCGCTGACGGTCGAGTTCGCGTCCCCCGCCGACCGGCGGGAGGCCAACACGCTGGGCCGGCAGGTGGAGACGACGGGGTGGGCGCTGAAGACGCAGGGCGGGCAGCCCCGGGCGCTGATGCTGCTCGTCGGGCGCGGGAGCGGCCGGCTGCGACTGCGGCGGCAGCGGCTGCTGTACCTGTACGACCCGATGGGCGAGTCGCTGCGCGATGCGGACACCACCCGGCGCCAGGAGTACCTCGCGCACGCGGACGGGGTCCTGCTGGTCGCGGACGTGCTGGCCTCGCCCGCCGTACGGCGCACCCTGCGCGGGGGCGACGGGCAGCTGGCGGTGGCCGCCCGGCCCGCCGACCTCGGCCCGGTGGAGACGTACGCGGGGTTCACCGGGGAGCTCCAGGGCCTCGGTGGCCGGCGGCGGCGCCTCGGCGTGGCGGCGGTGGTGACGAAGCGGGACGTGCTGGACCGGCTGGACTCGCTGCCGCGGCCGGAGGGCGCGGTCGACGCCTGGCTGGCCGAGATCGGACTGGGCGAGCTGGTCCGCGCCCTGGGCCACGACTTCGCGGCGGCCCGCTACTGGGCGGTCAGCGCCCATGCCGCCACCGGGGCGGGCGCCCTCGCGTCCGAGCAGCGGCGGGCGGCGGAACCGGTGCTGTGGCTGCTGTCCCGTACGGGGCTGCGGATCGGCGGGCCGGCGGCCGGGGCCCAGTCCCCGCGCCTGCCGCGGCTGCCCCGGCCGCGGGGGCGCAGCGGCCGGACGGCACCGGATCGATCAAGCCTGTGACGTGGGCCGGACCGGAGGCTAGGGTCCAGGAGTCATTCAGAAGAGGAGCAACACCCCATGGTGACACCGCAGATCGCGCGGGGGCGGCTGCTGATGCTGGTCCTGTTCGTGGTGGCGGTCGTGAT
This sequence comes from Streptomyces sp. R33, assembly GCF_041200175.1. Lineage (NCBI taxonomy): Bacteria > Bacillati > Actinomycetota > Actinomycetes > Kitasatosporales > Streptomycetaceae > Streptomyces > Streptomyces sp. R33. The sequence continues at coordinate 2,398,982 of NZ_CP165727.1, forward strand.
GACGGCGGCCGCCGGGCTGGCGGCGCTCGTGCGGTACGTGCCGCAATGGCTCGGGATTTGAAGGAGATTAGCGGTGAGTGACATCCCCGGCGGGCCGATGGCGAACCGGCCCGTCCACTTCATCTGGCTGCTCGACTGCTCGTACTCGATGCAGGGCGAGAAGATCGGCCAGCTCAACTACGCGATCAGAGAGGCCGTTCCGGAGATGCGCTCGGTGGCGCAGGACAATCCGGCGGCCCAGCTGCTGCTGCGCACGATGACGTTCTCCACCACGGCCCGCTGGCACCACCAGGACCCGGTTCCGGTGGAGGACTTCACCTGGCAGGACGTCCAGGTGGACGGCATGACCAATCTGGGCGACGCCCTGCACCTGGTGGCCCGGGAGCTGGACACCCCGCCGATGCCGCAGCGGGCGCTGAAGCCGGTGCTGGCGCTGGTCTCGGACGGAGTGCCGACGGACGACTGGAAGGCGGGGCTGCGGGCCGTCGACGCGACCCCGTGGGGGCGCAAGGCCGTACGGGTGGCCATCGCGATCGGTGCGGACGCCGACCGCACCGTGCTGCAGGAGTTCCTCGGCAATCCGGAGCTCCAGCCGCTGGACGCGAACAGCCCCAAGCAGCTGGCGGCGGCGATCCGCTGGGCCTCGACGGCCGCGGTCAAGGCCGCCTCGCAGCCGGTGGCGGGTTCCGCGGACGCGATGGCGAAGCAGCCGTACGCCCCGCCGGTGCTCGACGACGACGATGACGACGTGTGGTGAGCGGGCCCGTGTCACCGCAGCCACCGCCGGTACCGCCGCAAGCGCCGGGGCCGGTACCGCTCTGGGCCACGTTCCGGGAGAGCGTCCAGGGCGTGAACAAGACCCGCAACCAGGACTACTGCGAGGTCTCGGGGCGTGGTACCGCCGAGGAGCCGCTGATCATGGCGGTGGCCGACGGCCACGGCTCCGCGGTGCACGCCCGCAGCCATCTGGGCTCCCGCTTCGCCGTGGACCTCTTCGTCGAGGAGGCCCGGCGGTTCGCGGCGCTCGCCCGGCCCCCCGGCGAGGAGCGGCCGCCGAGCCTGGCCTGGCTGATGCACTACGCCGGGCACGCCTTCCCCCGCCAGCTGGTCAGCGCATGGCGGGAGCAGGTCCTCGGCAACTGGGAGCGGACCAGCTCCCACGAGGAGCCCGGCCTGTCCGAGGAGCACAAGCTGCTGCTGTACGGGAGCACGCTGGTCGGTGCGGTGCTCACGCCCCGGGTGTTCGCGGCCTGGCAGCTCGGCGACGGCGAGCTGACGGTGGTGGACGACGACGGGCGGGTGACCGTACCGCTCGCGCCCGCCGAGGCGGACCTGGGGGACGAGACGGAGTCGCTGTGCAGCCCGGCGGCGTGGCTGCGCGTACGGACGCACTGGGCGCCTGTGACGGCACCCTGGCGGGCGCCCCGGCTGGTCGCGGTCTCCACCGACGGGCTGTCCAAGAGCTTCGCCTCGGACCGGGGCTTCCTGCAGTTCATGGCCGGGCTGGACGACCGGCTGTCGGCGGAGGGTGCGGACACCGTCCGGGCCGTCCTGCCGGAATGGCTGGCCAAGGCCTCGCAGCACTCCGGGGACGACACGACCCTGGTGGCGGCCTGGCATCCGGCACCGGCCACGGCCACCGGGGCGAGGACCACAGACGCGGCACCACCGACCGACCCGCACGGGAGAGACGAATGAGCGGCATGCTCGACAGCGGAAGCCTGCTGACGACCGACAGCGGCATGGGCGTGGAGGTCTTCGACCTGCTCGGCGCCGGCGGCCAGGGGGAGGTCTACCGGGTGCGGACCCCCGCCGGGGACCAGGCGCTCAAGTGGTACTACTCGGCCTGCGCGACCCCCGCGCAGGAGGACATCGTCCGCCAGCTGGTGGGCCGCGGCTTCGACGACGACCGCTTCCTGTGGCCCCTGGACTTCGTGGCCGACGGGCGCGGCGGGTTCGGGTACCTGATGGACATCCGCCCGGACCGGTTCAAGGGCCTGCCCCTGCTGTTCCGGCGGCAGCTGCGCACGACGCCGCGGGCCCTGCTGACGGCCTGCCTGTACACCGTCGAGGCGTACCAGGCCCTGCATTCGCGCGGGATCGCGTACCGGGACATCTCCTGGGGCAACATCTTCTTCGACCCGGCCACCGGCGACGTGCTGGTCTGCGACAACGACAACGCGGTGGTGGAGGGCGACAGCACCGGCATCTCGGGGACCATGGAGTTCATGGCGCCCGAGCTGGTGCGGGGTGATCCGGGGGTCTCCCCCGGCACCCAGAGCGATCTGCACTCGCTGTCGGTGCTGCTGTTCATGCTGCTGATGAACCATCATCCGCTCAAGGGCAGGCGCGAGTTGGCGATCCACTGCCTCGACGAGGCGGCGGAGCGCAAGCTGTACGGGAAGCAGCCGCTGTTCGTCTTCGACCCGCAGGACCGGTCCAACGCGCCCGACCCCACCGAGCAGGCGACGGTACTGGCCACCTGGGCGGCGGCCCCGGACTCCCTGCGGGACCTGTTCACCAAGAACTTCACGACGGGCCTGCACGACCCTACGACCCGGGTCCGGGAGTCGCAGTGGCGGGACACCCTGCGGGCCGTGCTCGACGCGGTGGTGGAGTGCGCGCAGTGCGGGAAGCAGAACATGACCGAGCCGCGGGCCGCCGATCCGGGGACGTGCTGGAGCTGCGGCAGCACGCTGGTGCTGCCGCCGCGGCTGGTGCTGACCACTCCGCCGCCGCGCACCGAGCACCACATCCTGCTGCACCGGTCCTCCCGGGTGCAGGCGCACCATCTGGCCGCGGAGCCGGCCCGGCACGACTACGGCGATGCGACGCTGGTGGCGCAGCTGACCGAGCACCCCCAGAAGCCGGGCCGGTTCGGGCTGGCGAACCGGTCCGCCTCGACGTGGACCGGGACCCGCGCGGACGGCTCCACCCAGCGCATCGACCCGGGGCAGACGGTTCCGCTGCGCTCGGGCCTGGAGCTGGACTTCGGCGGCGCGCGGGCCGTCGTACGAGCGAAGTAGGCGGGGCGGGGCCACCGGGCCGGGACCGGGGCCCCCGCCCGGATCCGGGCCGGGGTCAGGTCGCCAGGAGGCGGCCGATCTCCTGGGCGAGGGCGAGTCCGCCGCTGCCGGCGCCGAGACCGAGGGTGATCGTCTCCAGGGAGCGGCGGATCACCCCCGGCTCGGCGGCGCGCCGCTCCTGCGCGGCCCGGTCCAGTTCACCGCGCAGGGTCTCGGCCGCGGCGATGCGTTCCTGGGCCGCGCCCTGGTCCCGGAGCCACTGCGCGAGTTCGGCGGCCAGCCGCAGGGTCTCGGCGGCGGTGTCCTGCCGTCCGATGTTGAGGGTGCCGTTGTCGCCGATGATGCCGGCGGTGACGTTCTCGTTGAAGTTGAAGGTGCCCATCTGTCTCTCCCGGTGGTGATGGCGGTCAGGGCGTCCCTCGGCCCTGCCCGGAGTGCCCGGCCTGCGCACCGGGTCCGTTGTGGTGGTTGACGGTGCCGTTGTCGCCGATGACGCCCGCCTGCACGCTGCCCTGGAAGGTGTAGGTGTGCGTGTTGATGACCTGCTGCGCCTGGTCGTAGGAGCTGGTGTCGATGTTGTGGTCCTTCAGAAAGCGCTCCGTCGCTATCAGCACACCCTGCTGGAGGCGCTGCAGGAAGTCCTGGGAGTCGGTGCGTTCACTGAATCCCAACTGCTCCCAGTCCGCGACGCGTTCGCGGATGCTGTCGACCGCGCCGTAGTCGTAGAGCGCGTGCCGTTTGTCGATCTCGCGCCGTACCTTCTCCAGGGCGCGGGCGCGCCTGCGCTGCTCGGAGGCCCGCTGCATGCGCCGGGAGGAGGCCTTGAGCAGGGCGGTCCCGGTCCGGGACGTGGCGAAGGAGACCAGGCTCCACCAGCGCTCGAACCCGTCCAGCGGCAGCCGGTTCACCCGGTCGAAGCGCGCCTGCAGCGGCGGGATCCCGTACGCCGACACCTCCCAGGTGAGGCTGGGGTGGTGGAGGCGGGCTCGCAGGTGCATGGAGACGATGGCCCGGCCGCCCTCGCCGGCCCGGACCAGGCTGAGGTAGGTGCGCATGCCGGCGCCGGACTGCATCAGGCCCGCCTGGACCAGCTGCTTGGGGATCTGGGCGCGCGGCCGGCGCAGCCGGTCCGGCAGCAGCTCCGGTCCCACGTACGGGACGTTGGTCCCCATGACGTAGAGCCGGTTGCGGACCTGGAGGCCCTTGAGGCCGGCGATGTGCTCCATCTCGCGGGCCACGTAGGTGTGCAGGTCGACCGCGTCGAACGGCTTGACGGGCAGCTTGCCGCCGTTGCCCGCCGGGTCCTCGGCGGGGCGGCTGACGTCGATGGGCTGCCAGACCATCTCCTTGAGCTTGGAGCCGCTCCCGACGAAGGGGTTGGTGCGCTCGGCGCTCGCCGTGTACGGGACCACGTTGGCCCGCTTCGTCTCCAGCAGCCGCTGCTCCGCCTCCGGTTCGACCGCCGGGGCCAGGTCCGCCGGGCGGTCCGCGCCGTGCTCCACGGCGAGCGCCGCCGTACGGGAGCGGCTCTCGGCCTGGTGGACGAGCCACCAGGCGCTCCCGTACGCGAGGACCACCAGTGCGGCGGCTGCGTACGCGAGTCCCCACCGGGCGGTGACCATCGCGTACAGCAGCAGCGGCACCGCCGCCCACACGCCGACGGCACAGATCCAGGCCAGGCGCCGGTCCCGTAGGTCGGTCCGCCGGACCGCGGCGCGCGCGTGGCGGGCCAGCGCCACCAGGTCGATGCCGAGCGAGAGGCCGGTGGCGCGCAGCCCGTCCGCGGTGAGCTCCACGTCCACGTCGCGGGCGAAGTCCTCGTCCAGGTGCGCCCCTGCGCACAGTCGGCGGGTCACCGCATCGGTGCGGTACTGCGCCAGCGCCGGTAACCGGCGTGCTGCCATGTGCCTCTCCCCCGTATCCCCCGTGTGCCCTTCGGCCATCGGCCTTCGGGACACCCTACGGAAACGGGCCCCGGCTGTCCGGCCGTTGGGCGTGACCGCTCCCGGCCCGGGGGATGCGTACGTACTCATGGCGGACGTGCAGCGCGCGGGGGCGATCTGAGCATCCGTACTCAGGTCCCGACGCTCGCGGGGCCGCAGGGTGGGGGCATGCTCATTCAGTCGTCTGATCCCTCGCCGCGCGCCGGGATAACCGCCGTCGGCAGCCTGTTGCCCGAGGAGGTCCGCTCCTCGGAGGACCTCCAGCAGGAGGTGGCCCGCCGCAGCGGCCTCGTCCTGCCGCCGAGGCTGCTGACGCAGGCCACCGGGATCGTCTCGCGCCGGGTCGCGGGCGAGGGCGTGTACGCCTCGACGCTCGCGGTGGGCGCCGCGCGCCGGGCGCTGGCCGCCGGCGGGCTCACCCCGATGGACATCGACCTGCTGGTGTTCGCCTCGGCGTCGCGCGACATGGTCGAGCCCGCGACCGCGCACATCGTGCAGGCGGAACTCGGCTCCCGGGCCCACGCCTTGGACGTCACCAACGCCTGCAACAGCTTCGTGAACGGCATCGACCTGGCCCGGGCGATGATCCTGGCCGGGCGGGTCCGGCGGGCGCTGGTCGTGACCGGGGAGACGCCGAGCCGGGCGGTGCAGTACGCGCCGGCCGGGCTCGCGGAGCTTCGCGAAGGCTTCGCCGGGTACACGTTCGGCGACGCGGGGGCGGCCGTCGTCGTGGAGGCGGTGGAGCGCGGCGGGATCCTCGACGTGGACACCGAGACGCATTCCGAGCACTGGGAGGTCGGGGGCATCCCGGGCGGCGGTTCGCGGCACCCGCGCGGGGATGCGTACACGTACTTCCGCGGGGACGGGCACGAACTGCGGGGGGTCTTCGAGAAGGTGGGCACGGCGGTCATCGACCGGACGCTGCACCGTACGGGGATGGACTGGGACGACTTCGCCAAGGTACTGGTGCACCAGGTGACGGTGCCGTACCTGGAACGGTTCGCGGAGCTCACCGGGGTGCCGGCCGGGAAGCTGGTGGTCACCGTGCCCGAGCTGGGGAACGTCGCGAGCGCCAGCACCGGCGTGCAGCTGGACCGGGTGTTCGGGGAACTGGAGCCGGGGGAAAAGGTGTTGTTCGTGGGGCTGGGCGGCGGGATCAGCATCATGACGATGGTCTGGGAGAAGTCGTGACCGGGCGGCTGTGGGTGGTCGTGCCGGCCCATCAGGAAGAGGCCCGGCTGGGCGACACCCTGCGGGCGCTCGCGGCCCAGCGCGACCGGGACTTCACCCTGCTGGTCGTCGACAACGCCTCGTCGGACGACACGGCCGCGGTCGCACGGGAGTTCGCCGCGAGCGCGCCGTTCGAGGTGGAGGTGATCGAGGAGCCGGAGAAGGGGGTCGGCTCCGCCGTGGACACCGGCTTCCGGTACGCCATCGGCCGGGGCGCGACCCTGCTCGCGCGGACGGACGCCGACTGCCTGCCGCGGCCCGGCTGGACGGGGGCGGCACGGGCCGCGCTCACGGCCCGCCCTGGCCTGGTGTGCGGGCGGATCACCGCCCGGCGCGACGAGCACGGGCCGCTCGGCCGGGCCGGTTTCGCGGGGCTGGTCCGGCTGGCCGCGCTGTTCGGGCGGCTGCGGCCGCAGCACGCCGCCCGGCGGGGCGGCTTCAAGGCCCCGTACCGGATGCACGCGGGGAACAACATGGCCATCACCGCCGAGCTGTACCTCGCCGTCGGCGGGATGCCGCGACGTCCCTCGCCCACCGACCGGCTCTTCCTCAACGCCGTACGCCGGCACACCGACCGGATCACGCACTGCCGGAGGATGGTCGTGGAGAACTCCACGCGCCGGCTGAAGGCGTACGGAATCGCCGGCACGGCCCGCTGGTACCTCGACCAGGGCAGCGGCACCCACGGAACGGACCCCCGCTGATGCTCGACCGACTCGACCACGCGCTGCGCGCCCGCCCCGAGCGGGCCGCCGTACTCACCGCCGGCCGGACCGGCGCCACCCGGGTCCGTGCCACGCGCGGCGAACTCGCCGACCTGGCCGATGCGTTCGCCGCGGGCCTGCACGCGCGCGGGCTGCGCGCCGGGGACACCGTCGGGGTCGCCGTCCGGCCCGGGCCGCGGGCACTGGCCGTGCTGCTCGCGCTGTGGCGGCTCGGGCTGCGCGGGGCCGTGCTCGACCCCGGGGCGGGGCCCGACGTACTGCGCGCCCGGCTCGCGCTGGCCGGACCCTCGCTCGTCCTCGCCGACGCGGCCGCGCAGGCCGTCGCGGGCTGGGCCCGCCCGCTGGCGAGCCGGGCCCGGCTCGCCCTGCCGGACCTGGCCTCGCTGGGCGCCCCCGTGGCCACCGTCGGGCGCCGGCTGCCCGGCTGCGCGCCCGCGCTGGAGCTGGGCGCGGCGCGCTCCGGGGTGCCCGGGCAGGGGCGCCGCCCGGCGTACGGGGACTCCGACGCCGATGCGGTGATCGTCTTCACTTCCGGGACCACCTCGCGGCCCCGGGCCGTGGTGCACACCCGGGCGAGCCTGGCCGCCGGGATGGCTTCCGTCTCCGCGCTGTTCGGCGCCGCGGACCCGGCCCGGGCGGGCGATCCGGTGCTCGGCGGCACGTTCTTCGTGCTCGTGCCCTCCCTCGCGCACGGCGCACCGGTGGCGCTCCCGGCCCGGTCGCCGGCGGTCCTGGCCCGGCAGCTGCGCCGGCTGCGGCCGCGGGACACCTATCTGACCCCGCCGCAGCTGCGGGACGCGCTGGGCGCGGGGGCGCGTTTCCGGGGGCGGGTGTGGACGGGCTCGGCGCCGGCGAGCGCCGAGCTGCTGTCCCGGGTGCGCGGTGCGGGCGCCGAGGAGGCGTGGGGCGTGTACGCCCTGACGGAACTGTTCCCGGCCGCCGCGGTCGAGGCGCGCGAGAAGGCGGCGTACGAGGGTCCCGGCGACCTGGTCGGGGCCCCGCTGCCCGGCGTCACGGCGAAGCCGGACGAGGACGGCCAGCTGCTGCTGGCGGGGGCCGCGGCCCGGGACCGCTACCTGGGCGAGGAGCCCGAGCCGTGGGTGCGTACGGGAGACCGGGCGCGGCTGGACGGGGCGGGGCGGCTCGTCCTCGAGGGCAGGAGCAAGGACATGGTGCTGCGCAGGGCCGAGAACATCTACCCGGGGCTGTACGAGCCGGCGCTGCACGTGCCGGGGGTGGAGCTGGCCGTGCTGGTCGGCATCCCGGCGGGCCGCGGCGCCGAGTCCGCGGGCGACGAGCGGCTCGTGGCCCTCGTACAGCCGCAGCCCGGGGCCGCCGAGCCGGGGCTGCGCGCCGCATTGGCGGGACCGCTGGGGCGGATGGGCTCCGCCCGGCCCGACGCCGTGCTGTTCGCGCGGATCCCGCTCGCGGGACGCTCCCGCAAACCCGACCGCGCGGCGGCCGCGGCGCTGGCGGCGGCCCGCCTGAGGGGGACCCGATGACCCCGTCCCGGGCCCGTCGGCGCGACCGCCGGGTGTACGTACGCAGCCACCCGCTGCTGTTCGCCCTGCTCGCCGCCACCCGAGGCCGCCCCGTACGACGCCTCGGGCGCACGCTGCTGGTCCACGACGCCACGGCCTACCGGGAAGCCCTGACCCGCCTCCCCCTGAACCGCACGGCCCCCGGCACCACGGGGGCCGCAGCCCGCACGGCCCTGGCGGAACAGGCGCAGCCCGACCGTACGGTGGCCGGCGCAACCGGCGGCGTGCTGTTCGATCAGGAGGGCGGCGGGCACCGGGCGGACCGGCGGGGGCTCGCGGAGGAGCTCGGTGCGGCCGGCGTGGAACGACTGCGCCCGGTGTGGCAGCAGTTGCTCGCCGGCCGGCTGGCAGCGCTCGCGCAGGGCGGCGAGGTCGACATGGTCGCGCTCGCGCGGGAGCTGGCCGGGTCGGTGGTCTGCCGGCTGCTGGGCACGGATGCCGACCCGGTGGTGGTGGCCCGGGCCGCTGCGGACGCCGCGGCCGCGTCGGTGCGCACCCACCTGCCCGGGCCGCACCGCCCGGCCACGCAGGCAGCTGCCGCCCGCACGGCCCGCACGCTCCGGTCCCTCCTGACCCGCCCCCTCGCCACGCCGCCCCCGACACCCTTGCCCGGATGCCCTCACGCCCCGCACGGCTCCATGCCGCCACTGGGCGATGCGCTGGCCGCGATGGTGGCGGTGGCCGCCGTCAACACCACCGTGGCCGCGCTGCCGCGGGCGGTGGCGTGGTGTGCCGACGCCGGTCTGTGGGACCAGGCCGCGGACCCGGTGCTGCGGCTCCGGCTGGCCGACGAGCTGCTGCGGGTCACTGCGGCCTCGCCCCTGCTGCCCCGGGTGGCGGCGGCCGACGGGACGGTCGGCGGCTGCCCGGTCCGCAGCGGCGACCGGCTGCTGCTGGTCGCCCGGCATGCCGCGCAGGCGCACCGCCGCGACCCGGACGCCCTCGCCCCGGCCGACCCGGCCCTGGCCCACCTGGTGTTCGGCGCCGGCTCGCATGCCTGCCCCGGTGCCCGCCTGGCCCGCATCCAACTCGCCGACACCCTGGCGGCCCTGGCCCCCCACCGCCCGGTGGTGACCCGCGCCCGGGTCGACCGCCGAGCCGCCCTGCCGGGCTGGCGCGTACTGACCGTGAAGGCCACCTCATGAACGCCGATACGCACCGCACGGCCGGTGCCGCCGGAGCGGCTGGGGCGCGCCTGAGGGGGTTGCGGGTCGCCGTCACCGGGGCGAGCGGGTTCTGCGGGGGGGCACGTGGCGCGGGCTGCGGTGGCCGGCGGGGCCGAGGTGGTGTGTCCGGGGCGGCGGCCCGGGCCCGTCGGGGAGCACCGGTTCTGGGATGCGGCCCGCGAACTGCCGGACCTGGCCGGGATCGACGTCGTCGTGCACTGCGCGGCGGCGGTCGGCGACCCGGCCCCCGGTTCCCCCGCGGAGGCGGAGATGTACGCGGTCAACGTCACCGGGACCGAGCGGCTGCTGCGGGCCGCCGGAGACCGGCCCGTGGTCTGGGTCAGCAGTGCCAGCGTCTACGACCCCCGGCGCGACCGCACCCTGGTCCGCGAGGACCATCCGCGTACCGGGCAGTTGAACGCCTACGGCCGCACCAAGGCGGCGGGCGAGGCCCTCGCGCTGGCCGCGGGGGCGGTGGTGCTGCGGCCGCGGGCCGTCTACGGCCCCGGCGACGGCACCCTGCTGCCGAGGCTGCTCTCCCGGGTCCGGGCCGGGACCCTGCTGCTGCCGGGGCCGGACGTACCGCTCAGCCTGACGGCGGTGGAGAACCTCGCCGATGCCGCCCTCGCGGCGGCCGCCGGGTGGGCCCCGGGCGCGTACAACGTGGCCGACGCGGCGCCCTACGCGCGCGATGCGGCCGTACGCAGGGTCCTGCACGCGCACGGCGTCACCGCCCGGATCCGGCACCTCCCGCCGGCGGTGGCCCGTACGGCGGCCCGCGCCGCGGAGCTGCTCGCGCGCGGCGGCGAACCGGCCCTCAGCCGCTACGCGGTGGACCAGCTGGCCCACCCGGTCGTCCTGGACCTGACCCGGGCCCGGTCCCAGGGCTGGACCCCGCACCGCACACTGGACGACCACCTGGCCACGCTCGGCCCCGCCCGCCGGGGGCTGCTGCCCGCACACCCGCTGTCCTGAGCCGGCACGGGGCCCGCGTCACGCAGGCTGGCTCCGCGGCCGGACGGGGGCGGACCACCCGAGGTGCCCGCGGCGGGACAGGATCTCCGGCGGAACCGGTCGGCGGGGCTCGGTCCCCCCGCGCCTCAGCCTCGCCGACCGGCGTTCAGGCCCCCGTTCAGACCCCCGTTCCGGCCGCTGTTCAGGCCGTCGCCATCCTGCGGCGCAGGCTCAGCGGGCGCATGTCCGTCCACACCGCGGCGATGTGGTCAAGGCATTCCTGCCGGGTGCCCTCCGTGCCCTCGGCGTGCCAGCCCGCCGGCAGTTCGCGGTCCGCACGCCAGAGGGAGTACTGCTCCTCGTCGTTGTGCACGACCCGGTAGCCGCTCTCGTCGGTGTCGCTCATGGCTTCGGTCCTCCCGCAGTTCTTCGGTCTCGATGGGTCACAGCGTGATGCCGGGATCCGGCCCGCCATAGGGACAAACGCGCAGAAGGACCGGCGGTCGGTGCTGCCGCTCCTTCCCTGGTGGCGCCGGCCGGCGCGGCGGCAGTGTTCGGGGCAGCCAGGGTGGCGTCCGAGGTACAGCGCCGCCGGCCACGCCACCCCATCAGGCTGGAAGGAGCTCCGCCATGTCGGACACCCCAGAGACCGTGCACCTGCCCACCGGCGGGTGGCGGTTGTGGGAGCACTTCGCACTCCGCGGTCCGGGTTTCCCGGCTGAGGGGGTCCTGCGCATGGCTCCGCCCGGACTCGCCCTCGCCGCCGACAAGTTCGGGCCGGGCGACGCCCTCGCCGGCCCGGACTGGGATGCGTTCACCGGGGCCTTCGACACCGGCGCCGTCCGCACCGCCGAGCTGCTCCAGGACATCGCGGCCTCGCCGCGCTTCCGGGCCGCCGTGGCCTGGCAGAACCCGGCCGTGCTGCGCACCGGCATCGCGCCGTTCCTGAACTGGACGCCGACCGCGGCGAGTCGTACCAGCATGCCGCGCCAGCGCGAGGAGCTGGTCGCCCACTACTGGCAGCGGTTCTGCGTCAAGAACGACACCATCGGGTTCTTCGGCCCCGTCGGGTGGGGGCGCTGGGACCTCGCCACGGACGGGGTGCAGGTCGACCCCGGCTCCGGTGGGTTCCTCGCCGACTCGCGGGTCTACTTCGCCAGCTGGGCCATCGACGCCCTGGCCAAGTCGCTGAACGCAGACCCCGCGCTGCGGGCCTGGATACCCCCGCGCCGGGTGTCCTTCGTACGGGCCGAGGGCCTGTCGGTGCATCTGCCGGGCCGGCCGCCGCAGCCCATCGGCGAGACCGCCCGGGCCGTACTGGACCTGTGCGACGGGACCCGGCCCGTGGCCGCGATCGCCGCGGCGCTGGGGATCCCGGTGGCGGAGGCGACCGAGGCCTTGCAGTGGCTGCTGGCCAAGCGGTGGGTGCACTGGCGCCTCGACGTGCCGACGGGCACCTACCCGGAGCGGGAGCTGCGAGCCGTCCTGGAGCGGATCGGCGATCCGGCCCTGCGGGAGCCGGCCCTGGAGAAGCTGGCCGTCCTGGAGCGCGGGCGGGACGCCGTCCAGGCGGCCGGTCTGGACGCCGAGGCGCTGACCTCGGCGATCGGCGCCCTGGAGGCCGACTTCGCGGCGCTGACCGCCACCGACGCCCAGCGCTCCAAGGGCGAGCGGACCGCCCCCTGCCGGGGGCTCGTGTACTCGGACGCCCGGCGCGCGGCGACGGCGACCCTCGGCACCGCCCTGCTGGACGAGCTGACCCCCCTCGCGCAGTGCCTGACGGCGGCGCGCTGGCTGACCAACCGCTTCGCCGAGCGGGTCGGGGCACGGCTCCGCGAGGTGTACGAGCGGCTGCGGGCGGCCGGCCCGGTGGACCTGGGGTCGATGTGGCTGGGCTGCCTGCCCTCCCCGTACCCGGAGGCGGGCCGGGACCTCGACGCCGTCCAGGCGGAGCTGCGGGCGAAATGGGCGCGGATCCTGGCGGTGCCCGAGGGGGCGCGCCGGGTACGGGTGTCGTCGGCGGACATCGCCGAGCAGGTGCGGGCCGAGTTCGAGGAGCCCGGCGCGGGCTGGTCGCTGGCCCGCTACTTCAGCCCGGACGTGCTGCTGCTCGCCGAGGACCCGGACGCCGTGGCACGCGGCGACTTCGAGATGGTGCTGGGCGAGATGCACAGCGCGCTCAACACGATGGGCGCCTCCCTCTTCGTCCACCAGCATCCCGACCGCGACGAGTTGATCGCGGAGACCACCCGCGACTTCCCCGGGCCGCGGCTGCTGCCGATGCTGCCCAAGGAACTGCCGCTGAAGTGGTCGACGCGCAGCAGGCCTTCGCTGGACCGGCCGCAGGACTACTACGTCTCGCTGGTCGACGACACCGGCGATCCGCACCGCCCGCGCACCGTCCTGTGCGCCGACGTCGTGGTGGAGGACCGGGACGGCCGGCTGATGGCCGTACTGCCCGACGGGGCCGCGTTCGATCTGCTCGACGTGTACGCGAACACCCTGACGCAGCGCGTCATGGACCGGTTCACGCTGCGCCCCGAGGGCGACCACACCCCGCGGATCAGCATCGACAAGATGGTGGTGGCGCGCGAGACCTGGTCCTTCCCGGCCTCCGAACTGGCCTTCGCCGACGAGAAGTCCGAGGCCAGGCGGTACGTACGGGCCCGGCACTGGCGCGAGGAACACGACTTGCCCCGGTTCGTGTTCGTGGTCTCGCCGAGCGAACCCCGGCCGTTCTACGTGGACTTCGACAGCCCGGTGTACCTGACCATCCTCGCGAAGGCCGCGCGCAGGCTGGCCCGCAAGGACCCCGGGGCCAAGCTGAAGATCAGCGAGATGCTGCCGACCCCGGAGCAGGCCTGGCTGACCGACGACCGGGGCGACACGTTCACCTCGGAGCTGCGCTTCGTCGCCGTCGACCAGACGGTCACGGACGTCTCGCGGCCCGCGCAGGAGCGCGCCGCGGACGGGAGCGCGTGATGCGGACCTTCGTCGACGACATCGCCGCGCACGCCTCCGTCGCCCCGGACCGGGTCGCGGTCACCACTCCCGCCGGCGAGGTGACGTACGCGGAGCTCACCGCCCGCATCGACGCCCTCGCGGCGGTGCTGCGGGCCCGCGGCGCCCGCCCGGAGACGGTGTGCGCGGTGGCCGTGGAGCGCGGCGTGGACGCCGTGGTGGCACCGGCCGCCGTGGTGCGCTGCGGCGCGGCCTTCCTCGGCCTGGACCCGGAGCAGCCGCCGGCCCGGCTGGCGGCGCTGGCCCGCAGCGGCGGCGCGGAGCTGCTGGTGACCACCTCGGCACTGGTGGGCGGGCTCGACCTGCCGGTCCCGGGGCCGCCCGTCCTCCTGGACCGGCCCGGCAGCACGGCCGGTGCGGACGGGCGGCCGGGCGGACCGCTCGGCGAGCGCTCGCTCGCGTACGTCAGCCACACCTCCGGGAGCACCGGGGAGCCCAGCGCCGTCCTGGTCGAGCACCGCGGGCTGGACTCGTACCTGCGTTGCATCGCCCGCGACTACGGGCTGGGGCCCGAGACCGTGGCCCTCCAGCTCGCCCCGCTCGGCTACGACGCGTCCCTGCGGGACACCTTCGCCCCGCTGCTGGCGGGCGGACGGCTGGTGGTGGTGCCGCGCTCGGCGCTGCTGCGGCCCGAGGAGTTCGGGGCCGTGGTCCGGGAGCACGGGGTGAGCGCGCTGCTGAGCACGACCCCGTCGTTCCTGTCGTTCCTGGCCGGACAGCCGGACGGGGCCCGGCTGCTCGCCGGGGTCCGTCTGGTGGTCTCCAGCGGCGAGTCGCTGCGGCCGTTCCTGGCGGCCGGAGGGCGGCCGCTGGTACGGGGCAGCCTGGTCAACCAGTACGGCCCGACCGAGTGCACGATGACCTCGACCCGGTACGCCGTGCCGACCCGGCCTGACGTCCTGACCGACACCGTCGGCACTCCGATCGACGGGGTGGTCGTACGGCTCCTGGATGCCGGGATGGCCCCGGTGCCCGACGGGGACGTCGGGGAGGTCTACATCGGCGGGGCGGGCGTGGCCCGCGGTTACCGCGGGCGGGCCGCCCGTACGGCCGAGCGCTTCGTACCGGACCCGTTCGGTCCGCCGGGTGCGCGGCTGTACCGCACCGGTGACCTGGCGCGGACGGGTCCCGACGGGCTGGAGTACCTGGGGCGCGGCGACCGGCAGGTGAAGATCCGCGGCTACCGGGTGGACCCGGCCGAGGTCGAGGGGGCGCTGCTGTCGCACGCCGGGGTGACGGGGGCGGTCGTCACCAGCGAGACCGACGCGCAGGGCCGGGTGTTCCTCGTCGCCCACGTCACGGGCGACCTGGCGGGCACCACCGACGCCGCGCTGCGCGCCCACCTGGCCGCCGGCCTGCCCCCGCACCTGATGCCGCGGCGGTTCGTGCGGCTGGCGCAGCTGCCCACCACCCGCGGCGGGAAGGCCGACCGCCGTGCCCTCTCGCAGACAGGAGGCCGGTCATGACCACCGCACCCGCGGCACCCGCCGCGCCCGCCGCACCCGTCATGTCCGCCGCACCCGTCATGTCCGCCGGCTCCGCCGCCTCCGGCGGACCGGCCGGCGCCGTGCGCGGCCCGCGCGGCCAGCTCGGCCCGGCCGACGTGGAGGCCGCCGCCGCACGGATCGCCGGGCAGGTCCGGCGTACCCCGCTGCTGCCGCTGCTGCCCGCGCCTGACCGCCACCGGACGGGCGCGCGGCTGCTGCTGAAGGCCGAACACCTCCAGTACGGCGGATCGTTCAAGCTGCGCGGGGCCGCCAACGCGGTCCTGACGCTGGGGGCCCGGCGGATCGTCACCGGCTCCTCGGGCAACCACGGCATCGCGCTGGCCCGGCTGGCGGCCGCGCTCGGCGCCGAGGTGACCGTGGTGCTGGCCGGCGGGGCGCACCCCGCGAAGATCGCCCTGATCCGGGCCCTCGGCGGGCGGACGGTCGGTGTGCCGGGCGGCGTCGCCGAGCGCGATGCCCGGGCCCGGGCGCTGGCCGAGGAGACGGGCGCGGTCCTCGTGCCCTCCTCCGACCACGAACTCGTGGTCGCCGGGCAGGGCACGGTCGGCCTGGAGATCCTCGCCGAGGCGCCCGACGTCGAGACCGTGTACGTGCCGACCGGCGGGGGCGGGCTGCTCGCGGGGGTCTGCCTCGCCGCGTACGGGCACCCGGTGCGGGTGGTGGGCGTCGAGCCCGCCGGCACCCCCCGCTACGCCCGGTCCCTGGCCGCGGGGCACCCCGTACGGCTGGCGCCCGGTGACACCGTCGCCGACGGGCTGCGCGGCCAGCAGCCGGGGGCGGTGCCGTACCCGGTCATCCGGGACCGGGTCGACGACCTGGTCACCGTGTCCGACGCGGAGATCCTCGCCTCGGCCGCGCTGCTGCGGCGGCGCGGGATCGAGGCCGAGCCGTCCGGCGCGGTCGCGCTGGCCGGGGCGATGCGGGCGGGGCGCGGCACCGGCCGCGCCGTCGCCGTCGTCTCCGGCGGCAACACCACGGCGGCCCTGGCGTCGGCCGCAGCGGCCGCCACGTCCGCCGCCGCTTCCCGTACCCACCGCACCACGCACGCGACTCGCACCACCTGCACCACCCCCACCCCTCACACCACCCGTTCGCTCCTGGAGGAGACCTCATGACCGCGACCGCGACCGAGACCCAGAACCCGACCGCGCAGCTGACCGGCGCCGCCCTGACCGAGCTGGTCGTCTCCATCTACCGCGAGACGCTGGGGGTGGCCGACCTCGACGAGCAGAGCGACTTCTACGAATGGGGCGGCGACTCGCTGACCGCGTTCCGGATCACCGCACGGCTCGAGGAGGCACTCGGGGCGGAGGTCCCGGTGGCCCTGGTCTTCGCCTACCCCTCGCCCGCGGACCTCGCCGACGTCGTCCACGCCGACTTCGTCCAGGCATGAGGGGCCGGCCATGACCGATACCTACGTGCCCGGCGGCCGCTGGCGGCTGTGGGACCAGTTCGCCCTGCGCGGGGCGGGTTTCCCGGCCGGGGGCGTGCTGCGGCTGGCCCCGGACGGGCTGGCCGCGGCCGCCGACAAGTTCGAGCCCGCCGAGGGCCCGGGCGCCCTGGCCGGCGAGCGGTGGGGGGAGTTCACCGCCCTGTTCGCCGAAGCCCAGGTGGAGGTCGCGCACACGCTCCAGGAGATCGCCCGGACGCCCGCCTTCCGGGAGGCGGTGGCCTGGCAGAACCGCCCGGTCCTCGGCTCCGGGATCACACCCTTCCTGAACTGGACGCCGACCGCCGCGGGCCGTACCAGCATGCCGCGCCAGCGCGAGGAGCTGGTGGCCCACTACTGGCAGCGGTTCTGCGTCAAGAACGACACCATCGGGTTCTTCGGCCCCGTCGGCTGGGGCCGCTGGGACCTGTCCGCGGAGGGCGTCCGCGTCCACGCCGGCGCCCCCGGCACCGGCCTGATCGCCGGATCGGAGGTGTACTTCGCCAGCTGGGCGATCGACGCCCTGGCCGCGCGGATCGACACCGATCCGGCGGTACGGGAGTGGGTGGCGCCCCGGCGCGTGCCGTTCGTCCGCCAGACCGGCATGGACGTGACGGTGCCGGGCCGCCCGGGCCAGGCCCTCGGCGAGGAAGCGCGTGCCGTGCTCGCACTGTGCGACGGCGTACGCCCCGCGCGGGACATCCGCGCCGCGCTGCCGGACGTGGACGTGTCCGCGGTCCTGGCCGACCTGGTCGCCCGCCGGTGGGTGGTGTGGAAGCTGGAGGTGCCCGCCGATGCCCGCCCGGAGCGGCACCTGCGGGCCTGGCTGGACCGGGTCGGGGACGCGGAGCTGCGCGAGCCCGGCCTGGCCGCCCTGGACGTCCTGGAGCGGGGCCGGGAGCGCGTACGGTCGGCGGACGGGCCCGAGTCCCTGGTGGCCGCACTGACGGAGCTGGAGGGCGAGTTCGTCGCGCTGACCGAGACAGCCGCCGTGCGCGAGAAGGCGGCCGGTACGGCGCCGTGCCGGGCCCTGGTGTACTCCGACTGCCGGCGGGCGGCGACCGCCACCCTCGGGCGGACCGTGCACGAGGCCCTCGCCCCGCTGGACCCGCTGCTGACGAGTGCCGGCTGGCTCACGGCGCGGCTCGCCGACGCGGTGATGGCCCGGGCCCGGGAGGTGTACCGCCGGCTGGCCGGGCAGGGCCCGGTCGACCTGGCCGCGTTCTGGTTCGCCTGCATGCCCGTCCTGCACGGCGCCGCCCGCGCGGAGTCCGCCGAGCTCCAGCAGGAGTTCCGCCGGCGCTGGGGCGCGATCCTGGCGCCCCCGCCGGGCACCCGCCGGGTCAGGCTGCCGCTGGAGGCCGTCGCGGGGCCCGTGGCCGAGCAGTTCGGCGGCCCGGGCGGCGGCTGGACCGCCGCCCGCTACCTCAGCCCCGACATCATGATCGCCGCGACCGGTGAACAGGCCGTGGCTCGGGGTGACTTCGAGCTCGTCCTGGGTGAACTGCACGTCGCCGCCAACACGTTGGGCGCCTCGCTGTTCGTCAACCAGCATCCGGACGCCGAGGAGCTGCTCCGGCTCACCGACCGGGACCATCCCGGCCCCCGGCTGATGCCGCTGCTGCCCAAGGAGCACCGCTCGCGGCTGTCGGCGCGGATCCGGCACTCCCTGGTCCGCCCCGAGGACTACTACGTCGCCCTGGTCGACTTCACCGCCGATCCGGGCCGGCCCCGTACGGTGCTCAGCGCCGACGTGACGGTGACCGAACGGACGGACGGCGAGCTGGCGGTGGTCCTGCCCGACGGGTCCGAGTTCCCCGCGGTGGACGTGTTCTCGCACGTACTGACCACCCTGGCGATGGACCTGTTCCAGATCCTGCCGGACGCGGCCGACCACTCCCCCCGGGTCACGGTGGACCGCCTCGTCGTGGCCCGCGAGACCTGGCGGCCGGCCCCGTCGGACATGGACTTCGCCGAGGAGAAGGACGAGGCCCGCCGGTTCGTACGGGCCCGGCAGTGGCGGGAGCGGCGCGAGCTGCCGCGGTTCGTGTTCGTCGTGCTGCCGACCGAGACCCGCCCGTTCTACGTGGACTTCGACAGCCCGGTGTACGTCAACATCCTCGCCAAGGCGGTCCGCAGGATGGCCCGCAAGGAGCCCGACGGCCGGGCCGTGTTCACCGAGATGCTGCCGAGCCCGGAACAGGCCTGGCTGACCGACGACCAGGGCGAGGTGTACACCTCGGAGCTGCGCTTCGTGGCGGTGGACGAGGGCTGACCGAAAGAGCACGGCGACGCTTTCGACGGCGGCGCGCACGGCGGAGCACCAGGCCGTGCGGGGCCGCCGTTGCGCGTTCTACCCCCCGGCGGCTGCGTGCGCGGCTGCGTCTTCTTCCCTACTGACGGATCTCCGCAGACAGCAGTGTTGAGGAAAACACCGCTTGGAGGCCCACAGTGAAGGTTGTCGCAGCGCACGGCGGAGCGGCGAGGCACGGCAGCGAAGCCGGCGACGCCGTACGTGACGGTGCCGGAGTGTCGTTCGCGCAGCGCAGGCTGTGGTTCCTCGACCAGCTCACCGGAGGCTCCGCCGAGTCCCTGCTCCCGCTGGCCCTGCGCATCCGCGGCGCCCTCGACGTCCCTGCCCTGGAGCGGTCGCTGACGGGGATCGTGGACCGGCACGAGGTGCTGCGCACCCGGTTCACGGCCGTCGACGGAGAGCCCGTACCCGTGGTGGACCCGGCGGGCCGCACCCGGCTGGCGCGGGTGGAGGCGGGCAGCACCGCCGAGCTCTTCGACCGGGAGCTGGCGCGCCCGCTCGACCTTGCGAAGGAGCACCCGCTGCGGGCCACGCTCACCCGCCTCGGGCCCGAGGAGCACGTCCTGCTGCTGGTGGTGCACCACATCGCCGTGGACGGCTGGTCGTGGGACGTGCTGCTGCGCGAACTGGACGCCGGATACCGGGGCGAGGCGGTGGACGCGCCGCCGCTGCAGTACACCGACGTGGCCCGCACCGAGGCCGAACGGCTGGGCGGGCCGCGCATGGAGCGGCTGCTCGGGTACTGGCGCGAGCGGCTGGCCGGCGTCGCCCCACTCGCGCTGCCCGCGGACCGGCCCCGGCCGGCGTTCTGGGACGGCTCCGGGGACGTGGTCCGCTTCGAGCTGCCGGCCGAGCTGGTCGCCGAGGTCGACCGGGTGGCCCGCGAGCAGCGTGCGACCCGTTACATGCTGCTGCTCGCCGTGTACCAGGCCCTGCTGGGGCACTACTCCGGCCGCTGCGACATCGCCGTGTGCACCACCCTGGCCGACCGCGGTCGCGCCGAAGTGGCGGGCCTGATCGGCCCGTTCGTCAACACGATCGTGCTGCGAACCGATCTGTCCGGCGATCCGACCTTCGCCGCCCTGCTGAGCCGGGTGCGGTCGGGGGCCCTGCGGGACTTCTCGCACTCCGAGGCCCCGTTCGACCGGGTGGTCGGCGAGGTGGTCACCGAGCGCGACCTGTCCCGCCACCCGCTCGCGCAGGCCTCCTTCACGCTGCTCAACACCGTTCCGTCGGCGGCCCGGCTGGACGAGCTGGACGTGGCGCTGGTCCGGACCCCGCTGACGGGCACGCCGCTGGACGTGTTCCTCGACCTGAGCCTGCGCGCCAACGGTGACATCGCCGCGCGGCTCCAGTACTCCACGGCCCTGTTCGACGAGAGCACGATGGTCCGCTTCACCGAGGGCTACGTCGAGCTCCTGCGCGCGGTGACGGCCTCGCCTGACACCCCGGTGGCCGAACTCGCCGGGCGGCTCGCGCCGTTGCCCGGCAAGGAGCGGCGCCGCCTGCTCGCCATGGCGGGCTCGGGGCGCCCCGCGCCGACGGCCGCGGCGCCGTTCACCGTCACGGGCGCGCCCGACGCGGTGGCCCTGGTCTGCGGGGAGGAGACCCTGCGCTACGGCGAACTGGACGCGCTCGGCGGCGGCCTGGCCACGGCCCTGCGGGCGGCGGGCGTGGGCCCCGGGACGCCGGTGGGCGTGTGCCTGCGGCGCGGGATCCGGTCCGTGGCCGCGATGACGGCGATCTGGCGGGCCGGCGGGGTCTACGTACCGCTGGATCCCGCGCTCCCCGAGGAGCGGCTGCGGTTCATGGCCGAAGAGGCCGGGCTGCACTGCGTGCTCACCGATGCCGCGACCGGCGGACTGGCCGCCGCGCTCGGCCCGCAGGTGCTCCGGGTGGAGGACGCCGGGGCCGATGCGGGCGCCGCGCACCACACCCCCGACCCGCAGGACCTCGCGTACGTCATCTTCACCTCGGGCTCCACCGGCCGGCCGAAGGCCGTCGGCATCGAGCACGGGGCGATCGCCGCCCATGTGGCCGCCGTCCGCGAAGAGTTCGGGATCACCGCCGGGGACCGGGTGCTCGCCTTCTCGTCCTTCTCGTTCGACGCCTCGCTGGACCAGCTGCTGACCGCCCTCGGCTGCGGGGCCACCCTGGTGGTCCGGCCGGACGAGCAGTGGCTGCCCGCGCAGCTCCCCTCGGTGGTCGAGCGGCACGGGATCACGGTCCTGAACCTGCCGCCCACCTACTGGGCCGAGCTGGCGTTCTCGCTCACCGGCCGCACCGCGGCCTCGCTGGCCCCGCTGCGCCTGCTGGTCCTCGGCGGGGAATCCGTCCCGGCCGCGGCGCTGGCCGCCTGGCGGGCGCGGGCCCCGCACGTACGGGTGCTCAACGCGTACGGCCCGACCGAGACCACCGTCACCGCCACCACACACGAGATCGGCGCGGAGGGAGATTCCGGCAGGGTGCCGATCGGGCGGCCGCTGGGCTCCCGCCGGATGTACGTGGTCGACGGGCACGACGAGCTCGTACCGGTCGGCGAGCCCGGCGAGCTGCTGATCGGCGGCCCGGAACTGGCCCGCGGCTACCTCGGCCAACCGGCCCTCACAGCCCGGAAGTTCGTACCGGACCCGTACGGCGAAGACGGCGACGGCGGCGGCGGGGGCCGGCTGTACCGCACCGGAGACCTGGTGCGCCGGCTGCCCTCCGGGGAACTGGAGTTCCTCGGCCGCACCGACGACCAGGTCAAGATCCGGGGCTTCCGCATCGAACTCGGCGAGGTGGAGGCGGTCTTGGCGCAGTGCCCGGGCGTGGTGGCCGCCGCGGTGGCCGTCGGCGCGGACGCCCAGGGCGGCAAGAGCCTGACCGGCTACGTGGTGGCCGGCCCCGGCGGCCCGGTGGAGCCCGCCGTACTGCGGTCCTTCTGCGCCGGCCGGCTGCCGCACTACGCCGTGCCCGCGGACTTCGTGTCGCTCGACGCGCTGCCCGTGAACACCTCGGGCAAGCTGGACCGGGCCGCCCTGCCCGCCGCCCGGCCGGACGGGGGGCGGGCGGAACGGGACCGGGCGGCCGCGGGCGGCCCCGAGTTCATCGCGCCGCGCGACGCCACCGAGCAGGTGGTCGCCGAGATCTGGGCCGAGGTCCTGGGGGTCGACCGCGTCGGCGTCGACGACGGCTTCTTCGACCTGGGCGGCCACTCCCTGCTCGCCACGATGGCCGTCTCCCGGATAGCGGAGCGGCTCGGCCGCGAGGTGGAGCTGCGCACCCTGTTCGAGAACCCCCGGATCCGCGAGTTCGGGCCGCTGGTGGCCGCCGCCCGGCAGGCGGGCGCGGCGACCGTCGTCCCGGTGGACCGTTCGGGGCTGCTGCCGCTGTCCTTCGCCCAGGAGCGGATGTGGTTCCTGGACCGCATGTCCGACGTCGGCGACGAGTACGTGCTCTGGTTCTCGTGGCGGATGCGCGGCGGGCTCGACCGGGATGCCTGGCAGGGCGCCCTCGACGAGGTGGTGGCCCGGCACGAGGCGCTGCGGACCGCCCTCGTCGAGGTGGACGGCCGGCCCGCGCAGCGGGTGGTCGACGGGGTCCGCGTACCGCTCGTGTGGCAGTCGGCCCCGTCCGGCGACGACGAAGCCTCACGGCTGGCCCGGCTCCGGGAGGTGGCCGTCCCTTACGCCACCCGCCGTTTCGACCTGGCCGGGCCGCCGCTGCTGCGGGCCGGGGTGTGGGAGCTGGACCCGCAGGACCACGTCGCCGTCATCTCCTTCCACCACGTGGCGACCGACGGCTGGTCCAAGGACGTGATCATCGGGGAGCTGGCGCAGGCGTACGCCGCCCGCGTGGCCGGGCGCCCGGCCGGACTGCCGCCCGTGCCCATCCAGTACGGGGACTTCGCGGTCTGGCAGCGCGACCGGATGGCCGGCGAGGAACTGGACCGGCAGCTGGCGTACTGGGAGCGGGCCCTGGCCGGCGTGCCCGTACTGGAGCTGCCGACGGACCGGCCGCGCCCGGCGGGCTGGTCGGGCCGGGGCGGCGCGGTCGAGATCGACCTGCCGAAGGAGCTGGAGGCCGCCCTCGGCGAGCTGGCCCGGCGGCACGGGGTGACCCGGTTCACGGTGCTGCTGGCCGTGGTGCAGATCGTGCTGGGCCGCTGGTCCGGGCAGCAGGACGTAGCGGTGGGCACGCCGGTCGCGGGCCGCGGCCAGGTGGAGCTGGAGCGGCTGGTGGGGCTGCTGGTGAACACGGTGGTGCTGCGCGGGGACCTGTCCGGCGAGCCCTCGTTCACGAAGTTCCTGGGCCGGGTCCGGGAGACGGTGCTCGGGGCCTTCGACCACCAGGAGCTGCCGTTCGAGCGGCTGGTGGAACAGCTGCGGCCGGAGCGGGATCCGTCGCGCAACCCCTTGTTCCAGGTGATGTTCGACGTACAGGAGAGCGCCGCCGGCGGGCCGCGGGTCGAGGGCCTCGACGTGGAGCACTTCGTCCTGCCGTGGGGCTCGGCCAAGTTCGACCTGACCGCCACCTTCCTGCTCTATCCCGACCGGTTCGCGCTGAACGTGGAATACGCGAGCGATCTCTTCGATGCCGCCACGGTCACCCGGTTCGCCGGGCACGTGGGCCGGGTGCTGGAGTCGGTCGTCGCCGATCCGGAGCAGGCCGTCGGGCGGCTGGAGCTGCTGTCCGCCGCGGAGCACGAGGAGCTGGCGAAGGCAGCGGGCTGCGCAGCGGCCGCCCCGGCGGCGCCGTTCACGGTGTCGGGTGCGCCGGACGCGGTGGCGCTGCTCTGCGGGGACGAGAGCCTGACGTACCGCGAACTGGACGGCCTGACCGGCGGGCTGGCCCGCGCCCTGACCGGCGCCGGAGTACGGCCGGGCACACCCGTCGGCGTGTGCCTGCGCCGCGGCGTCCGCTCCGTCGCCGCGATGGCCGCGATCTGGCGGGCCGGAGGGGTCTACGTACCCCTCGACCCCCGGCTGCCCGAGGACCGGCTGCGGTTCATGTGCGCCGAGGCGGGCGTGCACAGCGTCTTCAGCGACGCCTCGACCCACGCCCTGGCCGCCGCGCTCGGGCCGCGGACCGTCCCCGTCGACACCGTCGTGCCCGACCCGGACGCCCCGCACCACACCCCCGCTCCCGACGACGTCGCCTACGTCATCTTCACCTCGGGCTCCACCGGCCGCCCCAAGGCCGTCGGCGTCGAACACCATGCGCTCGGCGCGCACGCCGCCGCGGCCCGCGAGCTCTTCGGCATCACGGCGGACGACCGCGTCCTCGCCTTCGCCTCCTTCTCCTTCGACGCCTCGCTGGAGCAGGTGCTGCCCGCCCTCGGCGCGGGAGCCTCGGTGGTGGTCCGGCCGGACGGGGTGTGGGCGGTGGAGGAGCTCGCCGAGGCGGTCCGCACCCAGGGCGTCACGGTCATGGAGGCCACCCCCGCCTACTGGGAGGAGATCGTCGCCCGGCTCGACACGGTCGCCGGGGACCTCAAGAGCCTGCGCCTGCTCGTCACCGGCGGCGAGGCACTGCCCTCGGCGCCGCTGGCCCGCTGGTTCGCGCACCTCCCCGACGTTCCGGTCGTCAACACGTACGGCCCGACCGAGTCGGTCATCTCGGCCACCGCGCACACGGTCACCGCACCCGTCGAGGGCCGGGTGGCGATCGGCAGGCCGCTGGGCTCCCGCCGGGCGTACGTCGTGGACGCGCTCGGGCAGCTCGTACCCGTCGGGGTGCCGGGCGAGCTGCTGATCGGCGGCCCGGAGCTGGCCCGCGGCTACCTGGGGCAGCCCGCCCTGACCGCCGAGAGGTTCGTACCCGACCCGTACGGCGGCGACGGCGGCGACGGCGGCCGGCTCTACCGCACCGGCGACCTGGTCCGCCGACTGCCCTCCGGGGAACTGGAGTTCCTCGGCCGCACCGACGACCAGGTCAAGATCCGCGGGTTCCGCATCGAACCGGCCGAGATCGAAGCCGTCCTGGAACAACACCCGGGCGTGCACGGCGCAGCCGTACTGGTCCGGGAACTGCGCGGCGAGCGCGCCCTCGTCGGCTACGCGGCCGGCCAGGGGCTCGACGCCGAGGTGCTGGCCGCCTGGTGCCGGACGCTGCTGCCCGGCTACATGGTGCCCGCCGCGTTCGTCCTGCTCGACGCCCTGCCGCGGACCGTGCAGGGCAAGACCGACACCGCCGCACTGCCCGACCCGGTCCTGGCCGCGCCCGCCGCGTCCGTGGCGCCGCGCACCCCGACCGAGGTCGTGACGGCCCAGATCTGGGCCGAGGTCCTGGGCCTGCCCGAGGTCGGGATCCGGGAGGACTTCTTCGCCCTCGGCGGCCACTCGCTGCGCGCCGTGGCGGCCGCGTCCCGCCTGCGCACCGCGTTCGACTGCCCGATCCAGGTACGCGACCTGTTCGACCACCCGACGGTCGAACTGCTCGCCATGGAAGTGGAACGACAGCTCATCGACCAGATCTCCTCGATGAGCGACGACGAGATCGACCTGTCCCTGACCTCCGACTTCTGATCGCCGCAGCGATCCCCGCCCCGGTCCCAGCCTTGATTGGACGGCACTTCCGATGACCACTGCACAGGTCGAACCCTCCACCACCTCTTCCACGAACCCCGGCGGTCTCTCCCCGGCGGCCCGCCGGCTCCTCGAAATGCGCCTGCGCGGCAAGGCCGCCGCCGCGCCCGCGGGCATCCCCCGGCTCGACCCGCGCCCCGCGCAGGCCCCGCTGTCGGCCGCCCAGCAGCGGCTGTACTTCCTCGACCAGCTCGACCCCGGCGGCGTCGAGTACCTGATGCCCGCGGCCTGGCGGTTCACCGGCCCCCTGGACGCGGCCGCGCTGAGCGCCGCGATCGGGGACCTCGTCGCCCGCCACGAACAGCTGCGGGTGGTGTTCACCCAGGAGGACGGCGTACCGGCCCAGCACGTGCTCGCCGCCGCCGACGCACCCGGCCTGGACGTGGTCGACCTGCCCCCGGCGGTGCGGGGCGGCGGCCCCGGGGCGATCGCCGAGGCCGTACGGGAGGTGGCGCTGCGCCCCTTCGACCTGGCCGCCGCGCCCCCGTTCCGGGCCACCCTGCTGCGGATCTCCACCGAGGACCACGTCCTCGTCCTGGCCATGCACCACATCGTCTCGGACGGCTGGTCGCTGGACATCCTGACCGGCGACCTGAGCGCCTGCTACCGCGCCAGAACCCAGGGCCGGCCCCCGCACCTCGCCGCGCCACCGGTCGAGTACACCGACTACGCACACTGGCAGCGCGGGGCCGACGAGAGCACGGAGCTGGACTACTGGCGTACGGCCCTGGCCGGGCTGACCCCGCTCGAACTGCCCACCGACCACCCGCGGCCGGCCGTGCGCACCTGCGCCGGCGCCGTGCACACGGTCGAGCTCCCCCAGCCGCTGACGGCGGCCCTGGCCGAGCTCGGCCGCCGGGCCGACACCACCTCGTACATGACCCTCATGTCGGCCTTCCAGGCGGCGCTGGCCTTCCACAGCGGCCAGGACGACATCGCGATCGGCACCGTCGTCGCCAACCGGGAACGCCCGGAGACCGAGCAGCTGGTCGGGTTCTTCGTGAACACCCTGGTGATCCGTACCGACCTGTCGGGCGACCCGACCTCGGCGCAGCTCCTCGCCCGGACCCGGGAGAGCGTCCTGGGCGCCCTCTCCCACCAGAGCCTGCCCTTCGAGCGGGTCGTCGACGAGCTGAGCCCCGAGCGGGACCTGTCGCGCAACCCGCTGTTCCAGGTGCTGTTCTCGCACTCCGCCGCCGCGAAGCAGGGCGCGTACGCCCTCGGCGACGCAACGGGAACGGCCTTCCCCATCGACCTGACCACCGCGAAGTTCGACCTGACGCTGGACGTCGGCGAGGACGCGGACCGCATCCGGCTCCGGTTCGTCTACCGCCCCGACCTGTTCGACGCGGCTTCGGTGGCGCGGCTGGCCGAGCACACCCTCGCGGTGCTGCAGGCGTTCGCCGAGGCCCCGGACGTCCCGCTCGGGATGGCCGACCTGCTCAGCGCCGACGAGCGGGCCGCACTGCTCGGCCCCGACGGCCCGGCGAACCGCCCGTCGGCGGCCGCCGTACCCGAGCCGGCACCCCGGCTCGCGCCGGAGCGCCTGGCCGAGCGGATCCGGCTGGCCCCCACCGCCGTGGCCGTCTCCGGCGGCGGCCGCAGCCTGACGTACGCCGAACTCGACGCGGCCTCCCTGGCCCTGGCCCGGCGGCTGCGGGCCGCGGGCATCGGCCCGGAATCCCTGGTCGGGGTCTGCCTGGGCCGTTCGGTCGACCTGGCCGTGGCCCTGCTCGGCGTATGGCGGGCGGGTGCGGCGTACCTGCCGCTGGACCCCGCCCATCCGCGGGCCCGGCGGGAGTTCACGGTCGGTGACGCCGGGGTGGAGTGGGTGGTCGCGGACGCCGTCGGCCGCGCCGCGGTGGAGGGGCTGCCGGTGGGCGTGATCCCGCTCGAGGACCCCGCAGAGGGCACGGGCGCCGACACGGCCGGCGGCTCGGCCGACGACACCGGGGAGCCGCTCTCCGCCGTGTCCTGCGGGCCGCAGACGCTCGCGTACGTCATCTACACCTCGGGATCGACAGGGCAGCCCAAGGGCGTCGAGATCACCCACGGCAACCTGGCCTGGCTGCTCGGCGCCGCCGACCGCCACTTCGACTTCGGCACCGACGACGTGTGGACGCTCCTGCACTCCCCCGCGTTCGACTTCTCCGTCTGGGAGCTGTGGGGGCCGCTGACCTCCGGCGGCCGCGTCGTGGTGCTGACCGAGGACGAGGTCCGCGACCCCGCCGCGGTGCACGCCGTCCTGCGCGACGAGCGCGTCACCGTGCTCAACCAGACCCCGGCCGCCTTCAAGGGGCTGCGGGCCCATCTGGCCCAGCAGGGCGAGGAGTTCGGTGCGCTCGCGCTGCGCACCGTGGTCTTCGGCGGGGACGCCTTCGACGCCCGCGACTACCGCGACTGGTTCGCCGTACCCGAGGGTGAGCGGCCCGCTCTGGTGAACATGTACGGGATCACCGAGACCACCGTGCACGTCACCTACCGGCTGATCACCGAGGAGGACACGGTCTCCCCCGTGTACTCGCCGATCGGCCGTCCCCTGGCCGGCCAGCACGGCTACGTCCTGGACCGGGCGGGCCGGCTGGTGCCGCACGGCACGGTCGGAGAGCTGTACGTGGCCGGCGGCGGCGTCGCCCGCGGCTACCGCAACCGGCCGGAGCTGTCCGCCGAGCGCTTCCCCCTCGACCCGTTCGGTCCGGCCGGGACCCGCATGTACCGCACCGGCGACCTGGTACGGGTGCTGCCCGACGGGCAGTTGGCGTACGCCGGCCGGGCCGACCACCAGGTGAAGATCCGCGGGTTCCGCATCGAGCCCGGCGAGATCGAGACCGCGCTGCGCGCCCTGCCCGGCGTACGGGACGCCGCGGTGGTGGCCCGGCCCGATGCGCACGGCGGCGCCCGCCTGGTCGCCCACGTGGTGCTGACCGAGGGCCGGCCGCTGGACGCGCCGGACCTGCGCGACCGGCTGCGGCTCACGCTGCCCGACTACATGGTGCCCGCGCTGTTCGTCCGGCACCCGAAGCTGCCGATCACCGCCAACGGCAAGGTGGACCGCACGTCCCTGGTGGCGGTGGCCGCCGAAGGGGCCGCCGCTCCCTCCGGGCACGTCCCGCCGGCCGGCGCGACGGAGGAGGCACTGGCCCGCATCTGGTCGGACGTGCTGGGCGCCGAGCGGATCAGCCGTACGGCGAACTTCTTCGACCTGGGCGGCGACTCGATGCTGGCCCTGCGGGTGATCGGCCAGGCCCGCTCCGCCGGGCTGGGCCTGAGCGTCCCGGACCTGTTCCGCGCCCGCACCCTGGGCGACCTCGCGGCGCTGGCGACACAGGCCGCCGACGACACCGGCCCCGCGCCCGTGGAGCCGTTCTCCCAGCTCGACCCGGCCGACGCGGCCCGGCTGCCGGAGGGGCTCGAGGACGCCTACCCCCTCACCCTCCTGCAGACCGGCATGCTGCACGAGATGCTGGCCGACGAGCGGCGCGGCGCCTACCACAACGTCACCGACCTCAAGATCACCGTGCCGGAGGGCTTCGACCTGTCCGCCTTCCAGGCGGCGGTGGACACCGCCGTGCGCAGCCAGGACATCCTGCGCTCCTCCATCGACCTCGTCTCGTACGGCGAGCCGCTGCAGCTGGTGCACCGGACCGCCGAACTCCCCGTCGGCTACAGCGATCTGCGCGCTCTGAGCCGTGAGGAGCAGCGCGCGGCCGTGAAGGCCTACGTCAAGGAGGAGTTCTCCCGCCGGTTCGACCTGGCCGCCGCGCCGCTGGTGCGCCTCCACCTGCACCAGCTCACCGACCACGAGCTGCGGTTCACGATCACGGACTGCCATGTGGTCCTGGACGGCTGGAGCCTGACCTCGCTCATCGCGGACCTGCTCGACCTGCACCGCCGGGCCGTGGCCCTCGGGCGGGAGCCGAGCCTGCCCCCGTCCCCCCGGTTCGCCGAGTACGTGGCGCTGGAGCGGTCGGCGGCCGAGTCCGAGGAGGGGCTCGCCTTTTGGAGCGGCCGGCTGGCCGAGCTGCGGCCCGTACGGTTCCCGCGGCGCGGCAGCGGGTCCCCCTGCGCGGGGAGTTCGGACATCGTGGAGATCCGGCGCTCGTACGCGGCGCTGGCCGGGCCGATCGGCCGCCTCGCCCGGCTCGCCGGGGTACCGCGGCGGACCGTCCTGCTCGCCGCCTTCCACCACACGATGGGCCTGTTCGCCGAGCCGGACACCGGCCATCCGGCCGCAGGCCACTCGATCGGCCTCGTCACCAACGGCCGTCCGGAGCTGCCGGGCGCCGACCGGATGCGCGGGCTGTTCCTCAACAGCGTCCCGTTCGGTATCAGAAGGCCCGGCCCGGGGCAGAGCTGGCTGGATCTGCTGCGCACCGTCTTCGCGGCCGAGCAGGATCTGATGCCGCACCGCAGGGTGCCGCTGGCGCGGATCGGCCGGCTGCGGCCGAACGAGCCGGGCCTGGTCGACGTCCTCTTCAACTACGTCAACTTCCACCGGCTCGCCGGGGACAGCTGGGACGAGTCCGAGGAAATCGCGCAGACCATGTTCCCCCTCAACATCAATGTGAGCGTGGAGGGGTTCAGCGTCGACGTCGACACGACGCGGGTGGATCCGGCCGCCGCCGAACAGCTCTCCGACGTGGTGTGCAAGCTGCTGGAGACGATGGTCGCCGACCCCGAGGGGCCGGTCACGGCGCCGCTGCTGGCGGCGGACGCGCGCCGGCGCGCCCTGGTGGACTGGGCGCGGGGCCCGGTGGTGGCGAACCCGCCGCAGCTGTTCCACGAGTGGATCGGCGAGCACGCCCGGCGCAGCCCGCAATCGGTGGCCGTCGCCCACGGCACCCGCGAGGTGACGTACGCCGAACTCGACACGTCGGCACAGGCACTGGCCGTCCGGCTGCGGGAACTCGGCGTGGGACCCGAGGTGATCGTCGGGATCTGCGCCGACCGGGGCCCGGACATGGTGCGGGCGGTGGTCGCCGTGCTCAAGGCGGGCGGCGCGTTCCTGCCGCTCGATCCCCAGCACCCCGCCGAGCGCCTCGCGTTCGTGGCCGGTGACAGCGGGATGCGGGTGCTGCTCACCCAGTCCGCGCTGGCGGGGACCGTACCGTTCGAAGGGGAGACGGTGCTGCTGGATGCGCCCCTTCCGGACTCCGCAGGGCCCCCGCCCGCGGCCGGGACCGGCGCCGACAACACCGCGTACGTGCTGTACACCTCCGGTTCGACCGGCCGGCCCAAGGGTGCCGCGGTGCCCCACCGCGGGCTGACGAACCTGATCCACGGCCAGCGGGACGTGTGCCGGCCCACCGGGACCGACCGGGTGCTGCAGTTCGCCTCGTTCAGCTTCGACGTGTTCGTCAGCGAACTGACCTGGGCCCTCGCGAACGGGGCGCGGCTGTGCACGGCGCCGAAGGAGGCGCTCTTGCCCGGCCCCGACCTGGCGGCCACGATCAACGCCCAGGGGATCACCGCCGCCGCACTGCCGCCGAGCTCGCTCGCGGTTCTGGCGGAGGAACGGGACGAGCTGCCCACGCTGCGCACCATCGTGACCGGCGGCGAGGCGCCCACGGCGGAGATGGCCGATGTGTGGTCCCGCGGTCGGCGCTTCGTCAACTCCTACGGTCTGACGGAGACCTCGGTGTGGTCCTGCGGTGAGATCTGCCGGGTGGGCGGCGGCCTGCCGCCGATCGGCCCGCCGATCCGCAATACGCAGGTGTACGTGCTCGACGACGCGCTCCAGCCGTTGCCGGTCGGGGTACCCGGCGAGATCTGCCTCGGCGGCGACGCCGTCGGCCTGTACTACCTGAACCGGCCCGAGCTCACCGCCGCCACCTTCGTGCCCGACCCGTACGGAACGACCCCCGGCGGGCGGCTGTTCCGCACCGGCGACCTCGGCCGCTACCACGCCGACGGCAGCATCGAATGCCTCGGGCGCCGCGACACCCAGGTCAAACTGCGCGGCTTCCGCATCGAACTGGGCGAGCTCGAACACACGCTGCGGGAGCTGCCCGCGGTGCACAAGGCGGTGGTCCTGCTCCGCCGCGACCTGCCGGGCGACCCGGCTCTGGTCGCGTACGTGGTCCCCGCGCCGGACTGCGCCCCGGACGCGGAGGCCCTGCGACTGGAGCTGCGCTCCCGGCTGCCCCAGTACATGGTGCCCGCGCGGTTCGTGTTCCTGGACGAGCTGCCGCTGAACACCAGCCGGAAAGTGGACCGGGGCGCGCTGCCGCTGCCGCAGGAGCGCTCCGACCTCGACACCGCCTACGTCGCACCGCGCACGCCGGCCGAGAAGGCGCTGGCGGAGGTGTGGCGTACGGTGCTCGGCCTGCCGCGGGTCGGCGTCCACGACGACTTCTTCCGCATCGGCGGCAGCTCCCTGTCGACGGTCCGGGTGGCCGCGCGGGCCGCGGCCCGGGGGCTGGCGGTCTCGGTCCGCGACCTGATCGAGGCACCCACGATCGCCCAGCTCGCCGCCCGTGCCGGGCGGTCGGCGGACACGGCGCAGGACGACGCGCAGGACGTCAGGTCCGAGGTCCGGCTCCGCGAGGGCGCGGGCGATCCGATGTGGTGCGTCCACCCCACGGGCGGCAGCGCTGCCTGGTACGTCGGGCTCGCCCGGGCCCTGCCCGCCGGAGTGCCGGTCCGGGCCTTCCAGGCCCGCGGGCTGCTCGGCGGGGTCGATCCGACCACGGTGGCCGGCATCGCGGCGAACTACGCAGCCGAGATCGCCGCCCATGGGGGGACCGGCCCGCACGACCTGTTCGGCTGGTCCATGGGCGCCAATCTGGCCCTGGAGATGGCGACACAGCTGCACGGGGCCGGCCACACCGTGGCGCCCCTGACGCTGATCGAGCCGTACCTGCCCTGCCCCGCCTCCCGGGAGCAGCTCGCCACCGTCGGCCGGCACATGGAGGAGGGGCTGCGGCTGCGCGACCGGGTGCGCGCCCTGCCGCCGTCGGCCGAAAGGGAGGCGACGACCGCCGAGCTCACCGCGCTGCTGCTGGATGCGGGCATGAGCCCCGGCGAGGCGGCCCTGGTGGAGAACGCCCCGATCGAGGTGTGGCACTCGCTGCTCACCGCCCTGGCCGGCTACGAGCTCCGGCCCTACCCCGGCCACATCCACCTCGTGGTGGGCTCGCAGGCCGCCGGGCTGCCCGACGGCGAGCCGATGCCCGGTCTGGACGTGGGCTTCCGGGAGTACGTCGAACGCTGGCGCGGGCTGGCCCTGGGCGGGCTGACCGTCCATGTGACCGAGGGAGACCACATGTCGCTGATGTCCGAGCCCCTGATCGGCACGACCGCGGCCCTTCTGCACTCCATCCGGACGGAGGCCCGGCGATGACTGCGACCGCGACTGAGACTACGACTACGACTACGACTACGACTGCCACTGCCACTGCGACCGGCCCGGCGCCGGCACCTGTCTGCGCACCGGCCGGATTCACCGAGCGGTACCTGCTCGACCCCGCCGTGAACGCCGACCCGTACGGGTACCTGGGCTCCCTGCGCGACCACGACCCCGTGTACTGGTCCGCCATGCACCGGGCCTGGCTCGTCACCGGCCACGCCCAGCTGATGCACTGCCTGCGCGAACCGGCGGTCTCCGCCGAGCGGGTGCGCCCGCTGATGGACGCCGTGCCGGAGGGCGCCCGCGAGGACGCCGAGCGGGCCTTCGCGATCCTGTCCCGCTGGATGGTGTTCAACGACCCGCCCCAGCACCGGCGGCTGCGCCAGGTGTTCCAGGAGCAGTTCGCGGCCCGCTCGATCGGCCGCTACCGGGCCTTCGTCGAGCGCGCCACCCGCGCCATGCTCGCCCGCCGCGCCGTCCCCGGCCGGATCGGGGACCTGGTGGCCGACATCGCCCGGCCGCTGCCCGCCCTCGTCTTCGCCCGCTGGCTGGGCGTCCCCCAGGCGCACGGCCCGTCCTTCTGGTACTGGAACGCCCGGGTCGGCGACCTCGTCCTGGGTGCGGCCCAGGAGGAGCGCGAGTACCGCACCTCGCTCCAGTCCCTGGTCAACCTGGACGACTACCTCGCCGACCTGGTGCAGCAGCGCCGCGCCGACCCCAAGGACGACCTGATCAGCGCCGTGCTGGCGGGCGGCCAGATCGGGAAGTCGGTCAGCGAGGAGGAGTTCGTCGGGATGCTGACGCAGATGGCGTTCGCCGGCGGCGAGACCACCAGCAACCTCATCGTCAACGCCGTGCTGGCCCTGCTGGAACACCCCGAGCAGCTGGCGGCCGTACGGGAGGACCCGCAGCTGGTGCCGATGGCGGTGGAGGAGGCCATGCGCTTCGACGGCCCGTCGAAGATGTCGATCCGCACCGCCGCCCGGGACTTCGACCTCGACGGGCGGTCCGTCCGCGCGGAGGACCGGCTGTTCCTGGTCACGGCGGCGGCCAACCGGGACCCGGCGCGCTTCGCGGACCCTGACCTGTTCAGCGTCCGGCGCGGCAGCGCCTCGCACCTCGGCTTCGGCTTCGGCGCGCACTTCTGCATCGGGGCGGCGCTGGCACGGCTGGTGGCCGGGGCGGTGGTCGACGTACTCGTACGCGAGTACCCGGGCCTGGAGCTGCTCGACCGGCAGCAGCACACCTGGCAGCTCTCGCTGCTCAACCGCGCTCTGACCGCCCTGCCCGTCCGCTACTGACCGACCGGCGGAGCCGCCGCCCGGCGGCTCCGCCCTCCTGCTCCCCCTCCGGCTTCTCTTCCTGCTCCTCTTCCGGCTCCTCGAAGGGTTTTCCCTCATGGCTACCACTCTGGCGGACGCGGGATCACGGCTGCGCGCCCCCGCCCGGCTGCCGTCGTTCCGCCTGCTGTGGCTCGGGCAGTCCCTGTCGCTCCTCGGTGACGGGTTCAGCTACATCGCCTTCGCCTGGATCACGCTCGGCCTGACCGGGTCCACCCTGGCCCTGGGCTACGTACTCGCCTTCCAGGCGGTGCCGCGGGCCCTGCTCACCCTGGTGGGCGGCTCGCTCAGCGACAAGTGGTCCTCCCGGACGCTGATGAAGTTCTCCAGCTGGGCCCGGGCCGCCCTGATGGCGGCCGTGGGACTGGCCGGGACGGGCGGCGCCCTGACGCTCTGGATGCTGTGCTGCGCCGCCGCGGCCTTCGGCGCCGTCGACGCGTTCTTCCAGCCCGCCAGGGCGTCGATCCTGCCGTCGGTGGTGGACAAGGAGCTGCTGGCACCGGCCAACGCCCTGCTCACGGTGGCCGCCAAGGTCGCGGCGGTGCTCGGCCCGGCCGTCGGCGGCATGGTGGTGGCGTTCAGCGACGCCTCCATCGCCTTCCTCGTCGACGCGGTGTGCTTCGCGCTGTGCGGGCTGTGCGTCGCCGGAATACGGCCCCTGGCCCGGCCCGCGGCGCCGGAGCAGGAGCAGGAGCAGGAGCCGGGTGCGCCGCAGGCGGACGGTGAGCGGCCCGCGCCGGCGCCTGCGGCCGGGGACTCGCTGGCCGCCCGGATGCGCGCGGGGCTGCGGTACGCCTTGGAGGACCCCCGCATCCGGACGATCCTGGTCGTCGACGCGGCGGTCACGTTCTGCCAGTCGGGCCCGTTCACCGTCGGCTTCGCCACCCTGGCCAAGGTCGACCTGCACGGCGGCTCGACCACCCTCGGCCTGCTCAACGGCGCGCTGGCCGGCGGGGCGATGCTGGGCACGCTCGTCGGAGGCTCCCTGAGCAGCCGCCCCCGGGTGGGTCTGCTGATCGCCGCGCTGGCCGGCTGGCTCGCCGTCGGCACCGCGGCGCTCGCCCTGGTCGGCAACACCGGGGCGGCCCTCGCCACGGTCCTGGCGATGGGCTTCGGCATGGGCTTCCAGGGGGTGTTCGGCCTCAGCTGGATCCAGCGCAACATCCCCGGCTCCGTACTGAGCCGCGTCATCGCGGTGGACATGGTCATCGGCTACGCCGTCGCCCCGCTCTCCCTGATCGCCTGCGGAGCCCTGGCCGGCTCGGGCACCGGCCCGATGTTCGCCCTCTCCGCGGTGATCCTCGCGGTGACCGCCCTCGGGATCCTCGGCTCGCGGACGGTCCGCGAGATGCGCTGACCGGCCCCTGCACCGGCCGGCCCGGCGTCGTCCCGGCGCGGGGCCGGGGCGCGGGGCCGGCGCGTCACGGCGCCGACGGGGCCAGGGACGCGGAGAGTTCGCAGAGGGCGGCCCGGTTGGTGCGGCCCGTCTTGGTGCCCAGGGCGGCGATGTGCTTCTCGACCGTGCGCGGGGAGATGTAGAGGCGGTCGGCGATGTCCTTGTTGCCCAGGCGCTCCGCGAGCAGCCGGAAGACCTCGTACTCGCGGACCGTGACGCCCTGGGAGCGCAGGACGTCCGGGATCGTGCTCGATCCCGTGCGGCGCTGCTGGACCGGGGCGCCCATCCGGCGCAGGGCCGCGCGGCAGGCGCCCGCGACCGCGGCCACGCCGCCCTGGTGGAAGTGCTCCTCGACGCGGCGCAGCCAGGCTACCGGCTCGCCCCAGCCGTCCTCGTACGCCGCTTCGGCGATCAGCCGCAGGCCCAGGTGGAGTGCGGTGGCGTACGGGGCTGCGGCGCGCAGGGCCTCGGCCGCGGCGGCCGCAGCCTCCTCGGGGCGGCGTTCGCGGCCCAGCAGGACGGCGCCGGCGAAGAGGACGAACTGCCGGTTCCAGCGCATCCGCCCGGGTGCGGTGGCGGCGATCTCCTCGTACGCGGCGCGGTCGGCCTCCCCGGACAGCACGTCCAGGAGCAGGCCGATGCCGTACCGCCCGCTGAGGTAGTACGTGGTGGGGTTGGTGTCCTCGAGGTCGGCGACGGCGCGCAGTTCGCGGACGGCGCCGGGCCGGTCCTCCTCCGTCAGTGCGCAGAAGGCCCGGGCGAGGCCCCGGGTCAGCGGTTCCTCCTGGGAGCCGGCCCCGTCGCAGTCGGCGAACGCGGCGAGGGCGCTCTCCATCGCGGGGCGGTCGCCCCGGTGGGCCGCCATCGCCGCCCGGGCCATCAGGACGTAGCGGGTGGCGGGAGCCAGCCGCAGGCGCTGTACGACGGCCAGGCACTCCTCGGCGGACTGCTGCGCGGCGGTGAACTCGGCGCGCAGGACGGCGTCGAGGATCATGATGCCGTCGATGGTGTAGACGATGGTGGCCGAGCCGAGCCGCTGGGCTTCGCTGCGGGCCGCCAGCAGCGGGGCGGTGGCGCCCTCGGTGAGCCAGTAGTTCCCGCCGATCCGGGTGAGCGCGTACATGCGCTGGAGCGGGAGCTGGTGCTGTTCGGCGGTCTGCAGGGCGGATTCCAGCAGGGCGGTGGCCTCGTCGAAGTCCCGTTCGCGGGCGAGGGTGGCGAGGAGTTCCAGGGACTGGCAGGCGACGGTCGCCAGGCCGTGGCGCTGCGCCGCCTGGAGCGCGGAGTGGGCGAGTTTCTCGGCCAGTTGGGTGCGGTCCGGGCCGGGGGTGTCGAGTGCGAGGTACGCGGCGGTGACGTCGATCGAGGCGGTGCAGCTTTCGTCGGGCCGGGGACCCAGGAGGGCTCTGGCCTGGGATATCTGTCTGTTGCCGTCCTCCCAGCGGCCCGCGGTGTGGGCCACCTTGGCGAGCCGGGTGTGCAGCGCGGCGAGCCGGGAGGCGCTCAGGCCGCTGCCGCCGAGGGTGTGCAGGTTCTCCGCGAAACCGAAGGCCCGGGCGAAGTCACCGGCTTCGGCGAGCGCGGGGAGCAGGGCCTCCAGGGCGTCGGTGCGCCCTGCGGGGTCCTGGCTGGCGGCGAGCAGCCGTTCGGCGCGGCTGAGCAGGGTGATCGCGGAGCCGATCGCGCCGGCCGCGAGGGCGCGCAGGCCTGCGTCGGTGAACAGGCGGCCGGCCTCGGCCTCGTCGCCCGCCTGGGAGCGCAGCTCGGCGACGAGGGGGCACCAGTCGCCCTCGAGGTCCGGGTAGAGCGCCTGCACCGCGTCCGCGGCACGACCGGACATCGTGGCCCGGTTGCCCGGTGTGAGCTGGGTGAGCAGGGCCTCGGCGGTCAGCGAGTGGCGGAACGCGTACCAGTCGGGGGCGGGTTCGTCGGGGACGACGAGCTGCGCCGCGACGCCGGCGTGCAGGTGGCTGAGCAGTCCGCGGTCGTCGATGCCGGTCATCCGCTGGAGCACGGTCAGCGGGAAGCGGCGGCCGATCACGGCGGCCGCGGACAGCAGGGTCAGCCCCTGCGGGCCGAGCCGGTCGATGCGGCGCAGGATCCCGCGCGCGAGGGCGGTGGACACATCGCTGCGCAGGTCGCCGACCACGCGCCAGCCGTCTTCGAAGCGGACGAGGGCGCCGCTGCCGATCATGCCCTGGAGGAGTTCCTCGACGAGGAAGGGGCTGCCGGCGCTGTCGTCCCAGAGCCGGTCCAGGGCCGCCTGCGGCACCCGTTCGGGTTCGGTGTCCAGCTGGGCGGCGATGACCGCCCGGACCTCGGGGCGGGTGAGCGGGGCGAGTTCCAGTACGGTCCCCACGCCGCGCCGACGGGCCGAGTCGGCCATGTCGAGCGCGTCGCAGGGCTCCGTACGGATCGTGGCCAGGAGCACCACGTTCGTGTACTCCAGGTTGTCCACCAGGTATTCGACGACCGCGAGCGTCTCGGGGTCGGCGTCGTGCAGGTCCTCCAGCAACAGGAGCTGGCCGTGCTCCTTGCCGGTGGCGATGAGCAGCCGCAGCACGGCCTCACCGAGGACGACCATGGAGCTGTTGTTCTGGGCGTCGCTGCTCCAGTCCGGGATGATCCTGCCGAGCGCGGGCCGGTAGGGGCCCAGCGGCAGGTCGTCCAGGGAGGTGCCGTCGAGCGGGCCGCTGCGGAAGAGCGACATCAGCGCTTCGGTGAGTGGCCGGAAAGGGACGGTGGGGCCGGTGGTGCTGCTCCGGCCCCGTAAGGCCCGCATGCCCGCGCCGAAGGCCATGCCCACGGCTTCGGCGGCGAGCCGGGACTTTCCGATTCCGGCTTCGCCGACCAGGAAGACGACCCCGCCGCGCCCTTCGCCCGCGTCGGTCAGTGCCTGCTTGATCTCGCGCAGTTGCGAGTCACGACCGACGATGTACCGCGAACGGGAACGCATGTCCGCAATCTAGTTCATGTGAACGGCTCATTGTGCGACGAAAGTTGGCCGTTCCGAACAGAGGCGGCGTGGAGATCCGGGAAAGATCCGGAGAAGATCGGACACGGACCACCAGGCGACGGGAGACGGGCTACCAGGTGACGTTCGGGGCCGAGACGCTGGTGTCGATCGAGCTCAGGGTGATCACGATGCCGCTGGTGAGCACCACACCGGCCAGAGCACGGGCCCGGGCGCACGCCTTGTTCCGACCCGACAGGGTGATCCCGCCGGCCGGGTCCTCGATCCGCGCCTCGGCCGCGGTGGCGGCGGCCTCGTCGGCGGCGGTGACGGACTGGGCGTTGACCTGGGGCTTCTGCATGGTGGTGAGTACCTTTCTCGTTGCCTGACGGGGAGTGGTGCTCAGTGCTGACGTGCTGCGGTGCCGAGGTGCCGATCGGGTTCGAGGAGCAGGACGGACGGGACGGCCTCCGGGAAGCCCAGCCTGAGCAGGGCGTATCCGATCCCGGAGAGCCCGGTGAGGAAACCGGGGGACGGTACGTGGTCGGGGGTGCCGCAGCGGTGGCCGTGGTCCTCCAGCCGGCCGAGGACCTCCCCGGCGCGGTGGCCGAGTGCGGCCCGGGCCCCCTCGTGGCCCTGACCGGCGAGGACGCCGAGCAGCTCCAGGGAGCCGAGGGCGCCGTGGTGCAGGCTGAGGTCGCAGGATTCGAAGGGCGCGCCCAGCAGGGCGGCGCACCGGTCGAGTTCTGCCACGGGCACGCCGGAGCCGAGTGCTTCGGCGCCGAGTGCGTCGGGGCCGAGTACGTCGGCGGCGGCCAGCGCGGTGCCCGCGAGGCCCGTGTGCCAGCCGAGGTCCGCGGGACGGCGCAGGGCCTCGTCCAGCGCCGGGCGCAGCAGCGCGGCACCGGTGCGGGCGTACGCGGCGTCCGGCTGCCCCGCCTCCTGCGAGGCGGCGGCGTGGCGCAGCAGGGCCCAGCCGATTCCGGCGTCGCCGTGGGCGAAGCCGGGGGCCGCCGGGCGCTGTTCGGCGAGCCGCTTCTCGGCCCGTCCCAGCAGCCGGGCGGCGAGCCGCCGGGTCACCGCCTCCGCGCCGGCCCCGTACGTGCGCTGCGCGGCGACCGCGGCGGCCAGGGCTCCGGCGAGGCCGTCGGCCAGATCGGCCGGCCCTTCAGCGCCTTCCTCGGCATCGGCCTCGGCCACGCGTTCCAGGGCGGCGAGGGCGTCGGGCAGGCAGTCGCCCAGGCCCTCGCCGAGCAGCGGGGCCAGCCGGGCCACGGTGTAGACGATGCCGCCGAGTCCGTGCAGCGCGCCGGGTCCCACCGCGGCGCCCAGCCCGGGGTCCCCGGCCAGCGTCGCCAGCAGCGCGGGCAGCGGCCGTACGGCCTGCCGGGCCAGCGCGGTGTACCGCTCCGCGCCGGTCAGGGCGCCGAGCTGGGCCAGGAACAGCGCCACCCCGCAGTAGCCCTGGGCGAGCCCGCCGCCCATCGGCAGGACGGCCCAGTGCTCGCCGGCCACCTGCTCCAGGCCGAGCCAGTTGACCCGCCCGCCGCCGTGCACCGCCCGGGCCGCGATCTCGTCCGCGATCCCGCAGGCCGCGGCCAGCAGCCGGGACGGCTCGGGTACCACGGCCGGCGCGGCGGGTCCGGCGAGGGTCGAACGGGGGCCGCCGACGCTGAGGTTGGCCCCGGTGACGGCCAGCGTCGCCGAGATGATCCACTCCTGGTCGTGGCGGTCCACCTCCCCCATGGCGGCGATCTTGTCGCGGGCGGAGCGCAGGCTCGGGGCCGGCAGCACACCGTCGAGGCGGGTGCCCCGGGAGGTGCGCAGCGCGGTGTCGGCGGGGTGGTGGAAGAAGAGCGGCACGTCCCCGGACCACAGGTCGGCGATCTCGTCCTCGATCAGCCGCTGGCGGGCCGGGTCGTGCTCGGACTCCGCCCAGAGCACGGCGAGCACCGCGTCACGCGTCAGGGCGTCGCGCAGCACGTCGGGGTGCGTGGACTCGTCCAGCAGGGTCGTGTAGAGGCGGGTCGAGCGGGCGATCAGGCGCCCGGGGCTGGTGGCCCAGCGGGCCAGCAGACCGCCGTCGGCGCCGCCTTCCTCACCCTGGGCGTCACTGCCCAGGAGTTCGGCCCGGTGCTCGGCGATCGCGTCGTACCCGGCG
The DNA here is from genome assembly GCF_041200175.1 of Streptomyces sp. R33. Lineage (NCBI taxonomy): Bacteria > Bacillati > Actinomycetota > Actinomycetes > Kitasatosporales > Streptomycetaceae > Streptomyces > Streptomyces sp. R33. Next base: position 2,439,606 of record NZ_CP165727.1, read on the forward strand.
CGGAACCCCTCCAGCAGCGCGGCCCGGTGGTCGGCGTGGCCGGCCGCCCGGCCCTGCGGCGCCGGCCGGTTCTGCCCGGCAGCGCTGGCCACCGGGCCGCGCAGCAGCCGCATCCCGTCCGTCCCGGCGGCCTCCCAGCGCAGCCCGTCGCTGGGGTACGAGCCGCCGTCCCCGCCGCCCAGCGCCGAGATGTCCATGGCGCCGTTCTCGCCGATCAGCAGGCTCGGCAGCAGGCAGGTGCGGTACACCGAGGAGGCCAGGGCCTCCGCAGCCGGGTCCGACCCGCAGGTCACCGCGGCCGGCAGACCGGCGTGCAGCAGGGTCTCGGCGTCCACCAGCACCGGCTGGTCACCGCAGGCGATGACGTTCTCGTAGTGCATGTCCACGCCGTCGACCGCGTAGAGGAGGGCGAGGAGCGCGCCCTGGCGCCGGTAGAACCGGTCCAGTTCGGTGGGCGTGGCGCACCAGCCGTGCTCGATGAACTCCAGCCAGCCGTACCCGTCGCCGCGCACCGAGCGCGGGGTCCTGAGGCCCAGGCCCGGCACCTTGCCGTTGGCCCAGCCCACCGCCTGGTCCAGCAGGACGTGCTGGTCCAGCGGCCGGGGCTTGTAGACGACGGTCGCCCCGTCGGCGAAGCCCAGCAGGGCCACGGACCGGTTGCCCTGGTGGACGTCACCCCGGCCGAGGTCCACCCGTACGAGGGCGCCCGGGTCGCAGCCGTGCAGCAGCCCCTCGACGATCGCCGCCCGGTCGGCGGTGAAACGGTCCAGCAGCTCCACCGTGGCCGAGGCGGCGAGGCCGCAGGCCTGGCCCAGCATCCGCGCCAGCACCGGGTAGCGTGTGAAGAGTTCGGCGAGGCCCTGCCGGGTGCCGAGCCGCGCCAGGAAGGCCGCGAACCGCTCCCGCGGGGTCTCCCCCGCCAGCAGGCCCTCCGTACGGGCCCGGTGGAGTTCCCGGACCAGGGTGCGGGCCGACTGCCGGATCAGCCGGTCACCGAGCCTCTCCTCGAACGCGGCGCGCACGGCGCCGAGTTCGCCCTCGGCGAGGTCGATGCGTCCGGCCGCCTCCGCCCAGGCGGCCGCGATCAGGGGGCGCAGCGCGGGCAGGAACACCGCGGCGCCGTCCGCGTCCGCCGCCGCGGGGACCGGCCTGCCTGCCTCTGCGGGGGCCGCGGCCACCATCTGCTCGATGTACCGGGCCCACTGCGGCTTGGCCGTACGGGCGGCCAGCCGGCCGGGGGCCTCCGCCGCGAGGGCGTACGCCACGTCCTCGCCGGCTCCCAGGCCCGCCAGCCGGGCCGCGAAGCCCTCCGTGTCCCCCAGGGACCACGAAGCCGGCCGGCCGTGGGGGGCGTCGGCCGGTGCGGGTACCGGGGTACCCGGGGCGGCGAGCCGCTCCCGCAGGTTCAGGGCCCGGGCCCACCAGGAGGGGGCCAGGCCGCCGACCTGGGTTTCTTCGGCGGTGGTGGCGGTGTCAGTCACAGGAGAAACCTCGCAGAGCGCGGCGCCGCGCACATGGGGGCCGATCCCCCATATTCCGCGGACCCGCCCCCATGGACCCCGGGGGCCCGCCGTACGGGGTGGTGCGGAGGCCGTCGGGCAGGCCGGCGGCGCACCGGTTCCGCACGGGTTCCGGCAGGTCGCGGGCCGCTCGAGGGCTGGCTGCGCGGGGCCCGTGCCTGCGGAGGGGCCCGTTCAGGAAATGTGGGGGCCGGAGCCCGATGCCCCACCCGGCCGGTGCCCCGCAGCCTGGGTCCAGTGCCCCTTCCGCCCGTCCGGCTACCCCGGCCGGCGGATGATCATCGGAGGACCTGGTGGGAGTACCCGTGCCTGTCGACGTCGTCGCGTTCGACCCCGTGCTGGAAGCCGGAACCAAGAGCACCCTGTTCGCCTGCCCGGAGGTGTGCCTGACGGCGCCGGGCGGCGCGCCGCGGGTCGTGGTCATGACCGTGGACCAGGTCGGCCGGCCCGAGCTCGACGTCCTGCGCACCGTCCGCGAGGCCCCGGCCCGCCCCGATGTGGTGCTGGTGGCGGGCGAGTTGGCGCCCGACGGCGCCCTGCACGCCATAGCGGCCGGCGCCCGCGGTCTGCTGCGGCGGCGCGAGGCGGACGTCGCGGGACTCTCGCGCGCCGTACTGGCCGCCTCCCGCGGCGACTGCACGCTGCCGCCGGACCTGCTGGACCGGCTGCTGGAGCGCTCCGGCGCCGGAGGCAGGACGGGCAGCGGGTCCGACGGGGGTACGGACCCGTGGGCGGCGGCCGGCCTGAGCGACCGTGAGCGCAGCGTGCTGCGCCTGGTCGCGGACGGCCACGAGACGAACGAGATAGCGAAGCAGCTGTGCTACTCGCCGCGCACCGTGACGAGCGTCGTCCACGACATCACCCAGCGGTTCCGGCTGCGCAACCGTGCGCACGCGGTCGCCTACGCCCTCCGGGTGGGCCTGCTGTGAGCGCCGTCGCCGAACTCACGCGCGAGAGCGCGCCCGTACGGGTCCCGGCGGCGCCGGACCGGCTGAGCCTGCTGCGCCAGGCGGGGGACGGCCTGATGCCGTACCCGGCCCTGGTCCGCCTGCTCGGCGCGGCCACGACCGCCGGCACGACCGCTGGCCCGGCCGCCGTCGCCGGCACCTCCGCCGCGACCGCGCCGGGGCTCCGGTCCGCGGCCCCGCCGGACGCCCCCCGGCTCACGGTCCGCCAGACCGCGGTGCTCACGCTGATGGCGGAGGGCCACGGCAATGCGGTGATCGCCCGCACCCTGTCCTGCTCCGAGCACACGATCAAGAACGTGATCTACGAGCTGATGTCCCGCCTCCAGGCCCGCAACCGCGCCCACGCGGTGGCCTGTGCGGTACGGCACAGCCTCATCTGAGGTGTTGGCCGGAAAGGCGCACTTGCCGATCGCGCCGCGGGTGTACCGTCGGCGCTCAAGTAGGCTGATCAGGGCGGGGGTTGGGGTGACATGAGCAACGGAATTCGCCGTCGGAGCGCGGACGTGCGCCGGAGGGTGGAGCAGATCGCACTCGGCCTGCTGGCCACGTCGGGCGTGGTGGTCCTGCTGGCGGACCTCTTCGGCTGGCTCGACGCACTCGCCCCCGGAGGCGCGCTCCCCAAAGTCACGCTGCTCATCCTGAGCACGGTCACGGTGTTCCTGTTGCTGGAACTCGACCGCCTGAAACGGCTCGACGAGGTGCAGGACGACGTCAAGGCCCTGGACACCAGCGTCCGGACGAAGATCGACGCCCTGAACGACAACGTCGAGGCACACCTGTCCAAACTGGACATCGACGCCATCGCCCAGCGCCTCAAGCGGCAGCACTACGGCGGCGTGGTCGGGGTGCACAGCCGCTTCCCCGAAGAAGAGTTCACGGGGTTGCTCGAGCGGGCGGGGGAGGAGCTGGTGATCCTGCAGACCTGGATCCCCAACCTGCACCATCTCAGGGCCGCCCTGCGCAAGGCGCTCGTCGATCAGCAGATCCACGTACGCATCCTGCTGCTGCACCCCTCCTCGCCGGTGGCGGGGCTGCGCGACGAGGCGCTGCGAGCCGTGCGGGACCCCGCGCTGGCGGTCAACGTGAGGGCCGGCGTCGAATCCTGCCTCGCGGGACTCGCCCAGCTGAACGGGGACCTTCCCGCCGGGAGCCGGGCGCGCCTGCAGGTGCGGCTCTACAACTCCCTGCCCTCCCTCGCCGTGTTCAAAGTCGACCAGCATTTTCTGGTCAGCTCCTTCCTGCACGGCCAACTCGCCATCGACTCCACCCAGATCGAGATCGACGGCGGCGACACCGTCATGGGCGAGGAGGTCCAGCAGGAGCTGCGCACGCTGTGGAGCATCGGCAAGGACGTGGACCTCCTCGACTGGCGCACGTCGGTGGCAAGCATCAGCCTGTGATCCACGGAAAGGTACGGCCATGCACGATCTGCACGCTCTGGACGCGTTCGAGGACTCACTGATCGAGGAGTTCAGGGCTCATCCGGTCCTGGCGAACGCCGCCGGGCTCCAGGACGAGGACTTCGCCGCGCTCCTGCTCCAGCGGCGCTTCGTCTCCCTCGCCTTCACGCCCTCCTACGACCTCGCGATCGACCTGCTACGGGACGAGGAGGGGCTGCGGATCGCCCGGGTCATCCTGCGCGAGGAGTATCCGGACGGCCACGGCCTCACGCCCTCGCACCGCGAGGACATGACGCAGGACATGCGCCGGCTGGGGGTTTCCCGCCCGGCCCTCGCGGCCTCGCGGCCCACGGCCGAGACGCAGCAGGCCATCCGGGACACCCTGGAGCTGATCGCCGACGCGGGCGGCCACGCGAATGCCGACCTGCGGCTGCTGACGATCCTGCGGTTCTGGGGCGAGGTGCTGGTCTCCGTCGAGTACGGGCAGCTGTGGGAGCGGATGGCGCCCCTGCTGACCGAGGACGGCAGGAACCGCTCCCGCTTCTACTACCCGCACCACCTCCACGACGCGAAGACGCACTCCCTGGCGACGCTCTCCCTGCTGTCCGGCTCCCACTCCGACCGCCTGGCCACGCGGGTGACCGAACTCCTCGCCCAGGAGGAGTCGACCGACTGCTTCCGCGAACTGGAGGAGCGCGCCCTCCACCTCAAGACCCGTTTCTACGACCAGTTCCTCCCCGCCGTGGACCGCGTCGCGGTCTGACCGGGGACCCCCGCGCGGCCGCCCCGGCTACCGCCCTGCGCAGACGGGCCGGGTCGGCACGTGGACGGGCAGGGTCCGTCGCTCCTCGGCGGTGAACTCCCGGCCGCCCGTGACCTTGCACAGTTCGCGCTGCCAGAGGCCGGGGTCGAGGCGCAGCGGGCCGCCGTTGCCCTTCGGGTCGAGGTAGATCACCGTTTTGCCGTCGTTCGAGAGATCCATGAACTCGTACCCGCCCCGGCCGCCGAAGCGGTCTTTGGTCTGGCCGAAATCGTAGGAGTCCAGAGAGGCCTGGGCCCCGATCCGGAAGGTGCGGATGGTGCTGTTGGCGGCCACCACGTAGCGGCCGTCACTGTCGACGAACCATGCGACGTACTGCGTGCCGGCGGAGTCCCCGACGCTGGGCAGCGGTCCCAGCTCCCTGCGCAGCGGGTCCCTTCGCCACAGCTCGATGATCCCGCCGCTCCTCATCAGCGCGAAGTAGCGGCCGCTGGGCTCGAACTGGACACCGATCGCGTCCTCGGCGACCTGAACCGTAGCGACCGTGCGGCCCGTGGTGACGTCGGCGATGCGCACGATCGGATCGCCGGGGACGAGCACGAACACCTGGTTCGCGACCGGGTAGGGGACGACGCTCAGGGCAGGCGCCCTGTCCGCAGCGCCGCTCCCGGGGAGCAGGTCCTTGGCATCGAAGTGCGCAAGCTCCTTCCCGGTCTCCGGGTCCCACTGCTGCACCTTCGTACCCGCGTAGGTCACCAGCTTCCCGTCCCGGTGGAAGTAGTAGCCGAACGCGTCGTCGGACGGTGGCATCGCGGTGGATATCCGGACCGTCTGCCGCAGGGTGGACACCTCGCGGACGGAGACCGTGTTCTTCCCGTCCCGGTCGGCGAGGAGCCTGCCGTCCCGGCGCAGCGGGATTCTGGGGACCTTGGGTGCGAAGTACGGCTGCGGCCGCGGCGCCTCGGCGAGCAGCCGGTCGTCGTCCACCGCCGCGGGCCTCAGCTGCAGGGACGCGCCGCCCTTGAGCATGGTGATCGTCCTGCTGCCGTCGGGGGTCAGCCGCTGCTCGCTCACCTCGAGCCTTTGCGGCGCGGGCCAGATCCGGGTGTGGGCGATCCACGGGGTGCTGTTGCTCATCGTCGCGACGGACAGCTTCCCCTCCCGGGACACCAGGTGCAGGGAGTTGGAACTGGTCCCGTCGCGGGCCGTCGCGCGGGCGATCTCCTTCTGCTCGTCCAGGTCGACCAGGGCCAGGCCGTCGCTGTTCTTGAGGGCGACCCTGCGCCCGGTCCCGTCGGCGACCCCGTCGGGGCACAAGCTCTCCGAGAGGTACTGGCCGCCCTCCTGGACGCCGTCGGAGAGCCGGAGCCGGCTGAAGACGGAACCGTCACCCTGCTTCCGGCAGACGATGACCCTGGTCCGGTCGCCGGAAGGCACGAACGCGTACGCCTCGCCCACCACCTCACGGGCCGGGCCGCCGGCCGGGTCGAGGGCGACGAGGCGATGCCCCTGGTCCAGGTCCTCGCCACGCCAGAGCCCCGCCAGCAGGGTCCGGTTGTCCGGCGCGAACCACAGGCTGCCGTTCGGACGGCCGGGCAGCGCCACCGATCCGCCCTGCGCACCCGTGTCCAGGTCCCACCAGACCAGGCTGTTTTCCGTCGTCACGGCGACCCGGCGGCCGTCGGCCGACATCGCCACCCCCCGTGCCGGGTCTCCGAATTGCTGCGCCCCCGCCACCTTGGGCAGCCGGTGCACCTGGCCGATGACCCGGTCCCCGTCGGCGTGCACCTCGAACCAGCCGCCGCTTCCGTCGTCGGCAACGAACGCGGCCCGGCTGCCGTCCGGCGAGACCACCGCGGTGACCACCTGCTTCGCGTCGAGCATTTCGCTGCGCACCGTGCCCGAGACGGCGTGCACGATGACCACGGCGCGGCCCACGGTCGACCGCGCGAACACCACCTCGCCGTCCCGGCTGGTGTCGAACTGCGCGATCGGTCCCGACGGTCCGGACAGCACCCGGTCCGCGTCCGCGTACGTCAGGTACTGGCGCAGCAGCTGGTTGCGCGCCTCCTCCGTCGGCGCGGTGTCGTACGCCGCGATCGCCAGCATGACGCCCCGGACCGGGTCGTTGACCGCCTCGTCCTGCGCGACCTGTGCCAGGGCGCGGGAACCGGCCAGCGCCTGGCGGTCGCGGCTCTGGCCGCTGGCGTACGCGAACATCCCACCGAAGAGCAGGGCCAGGACCAGGACGATCGCGCCGCCGGAGAAGAGGGTCCGGCGGATGCGGGTGCGGGAGCGGTGGTGGGTGCGGCCCCGCTCCAGGTAGTCGCGCTCCGCATCGGTCAGTTCGGCGCCGCGCGCGTCGAGCCATTGCCGGGCTCCGGCCAGCGCGGAGGCGGACGGCAGGAGCTCGGGGGCACGGCCGCCGGACTCCCAGCGGTCCATGTCGTGCCGCAGGGACTCCCGCCAGTCGAGGAAGGACCGGTCCGCCGCCGCCCAACCCGCCAGCCTCGTCCAGCCGGTGATCAGTGCCTCGTGGGCGAGTTCGACGGTCTCGGTGCCCTCGGCATCGGTGCCGGCGACCAGCAGCCGGGTGGCGGCGAGGGCCTGGGCGATGCGCGCTTCGTCGTCGCCCAGCTCGCGGCGCGCCGCGGTGCGGCGGGTCGCGGCCGCCGAGCCGATCGGTACCCGGATCAGCCGGGTGAACAGCGTCCGGGCCGCCACGGCGTCCGCATCCGGTACGTACTCGGCCCACATCTCCTCGGCGTAGGCGGACAGGGCGCCGGTGACACCGCCGAGGGCCCCGTACGCCCCGTGGGTCAGCAGTCCGCCGCTCTGGCGCTGCCACAGCTGGTCGAGGGTGAACCCGAGCAGGGGCAGAGCCCCGTGCCCGGTGCCGGTGTCGGCCAGGATGCGGTCGGCGAGGTCCGCCTCGTACCGCACGCCGGGGACGGCGGCGACGGGAGCGGTCACGGCCTCGCGGAGCTGCCGGGGTCCGAGCGGGCCCAGGTAGCGTATGCCGTTCCGGAGCACCTCCCCCAGGCTCGCGTGGTCGAGTGCGGCCTCCAGGAAGTCCGCGCGCAGCGTGGTCAGCACGCGGACGTCCGACGGCAGCGCCTCGTGGTAGAGCACGGCGGCCAGCTGGTCCACGGCCGCCGCGCCGCGTGCGAGCAGTTCCTCGAACTGGTCGACCACGACGAGCAGCCGCCGGCCGGGCCGCCCGGCCGTCAGCCCGGCCGCGATGTCGGCCAGGCCGCCCCCGGCCAGCATCCCGGCCACGGCCGGCAGCCGGGTGAGGCGCTCGGTCTCGGACAGACCGGGCTCCAGCAGGGGCAGCAGCACGGCGGCGAAGGCCGTCAGCGGGGTGCTGCCGGACCCGGGGCGCAGGACGACCACCGCGTCGCCCGCCGCCCGTCGGCGCGGCACGATCCCGGCCAGGGCCAGTGAGGACTTGCCCGAGCCGGAGGGCCCCACGACGGTGACCCACCGCCGGACGGTGAGTTCCGCGGCCAGGTCCCGGCTCTCGGGCCCCCTGCCGTGGAAGACGGCGGCGTCGGACTCCTGGAACGCGGCGAGGCTACGGAACGGTGAGGGCGGCAGGGCCAGCTCGCTCAGTCCGGGCCAGGCGGCCAGCAGACCGGTCGTGGGGATCAGATAGCTCACCTGGGGCTCTCCGGCCTCGGCCTGCACCATCATGCCGATCACGCCCCCGAGCCGGTCGTCCCACACCGGGCTGCCGCTGAATCCCCGGGTGACCCGATAGCCCTCCCTGGACGCGGGATCGGCCTGGATCCATCCGGTGGCCTGTCCTTCCCGCAGGACGGCTGAATGCCACACCCCGCCCGGGCGGCCCGCCGGGAAGCCGAAGGCCCGCACCGGGTCGTCCCACAGGTCCTCGTGCTGCGTCTCGACCAGCCTGACCGGCCGGCCCCCGGGCAGCGGCGCGCTCAGCCGCAGCACTGCCATGTCGCCGGCGCCGGACTGCTGCGGAGGCACCCAGTTCGCGACGCTCGCCGTCACGCCGCGCTGCCCGCCGGGGAGCAGCGGCAGGTCGACGTGGAGGCGGGCCGAGGCGGGCGGCTCGGCGCCGAGCGGTGTGCCGAGCGCGGCCGAGACCACATGAGCGCAGGTGAGGGCGAGTCCGGGAGAGACCAGGAAGCCCAGGCCGACGGGCTCGCCCCGGGCGTCGCGGATCCGCAGCAGGGCCGCATCGAGGGCCTTGGGCCCGGGCCTCTCCCCTGCTAACGGAGCTGCGTCGCTCACGGCGCGGACTCCCCGGACACCCCGGGCTCCACTGCATCCGCAACGAGGTACGCCATACTTCCCCCTCCGGGGCACCCGGCCCCGCCTCCACGTGCTTTCGCCCACCGGCCGGATCTGGCAGGTGCCCGTCTGACAGGTGGTCGGAAAGTACCTCCGGCCCCCGGTTCCGCGCAGGGTTTCCACCGGATCAACCCGATCGGAAGCCGTCGCCCCGCCGGGCAACAGCCCGGCGGGGCGACATCGTGCGCAGAGCGGGGGCGCAGGCGCAGGCGCAGACCCGCTGGTACCTCAGCTCTCGTCGGGCGTCAGCCGCAGCGAGATGGAGTTGATGCAGTAGCGCTGGTCGGTGGGCGTGGGGTAGCCCTCGCCCTCGAAGACGTGGCCCAGGTGGGAGCCGCACTTCGCGCACAGCACCTCGGTACGGACCATCCCGTGCGAGACGTCCGCCTTCAGCTCGACGGCGTCGGAGTCCTTCGGGTCGAAGAAGGACGGCCAGCCGCAGTGCGACTCGAACTTCTCCGTGGAGCGGAAGAGCTCGGAACCGCAGCCGCGACAGGAGTAGACGCCGGCCGTCTTCGTGTCGGTGTACTCACCGCGGAAGGCAGGCTCGGTGCCGGCCAGGCGCAGCACCTGGTACTCGGACGGCGTCAGCTCCGCCTGCCACTGCTCGTCCGTCTTCTCGACCTCGTACGACATGACTCTCCCGCTCCCTCGTCTCACTCAGTCCGTCAGCCGGGCGAGGATCGCCGGACCGAGGTCCGTGACGTCGCCCGCGCCCATGGTGAGAACGAGATCACCGGGCTTGGCCATTCCCGCGATGACGTCGGCGACGGCCGCCTTGTCGTGCTCGGCGGTGACGTCGGCGCCCGCGGTCCGGGCCGCCGCGATGATGATCTCGCTGGTGATGCCGGGGATCGGGTCCTCTCGGGCCGGGTAGATGTCCAGGACCACCGCGGAGTCGGCGAGGGAGAGGGCCTGGCCCATCTCCTTGCCCAGCTCCTGGGTGCGGGAGAAGAGGTGCGGCTGGAAGACGACCAGGATCCTGGAGTCCCCGGCGGCGCCCCGGATGGCCTCCAGGTCGGCGGTCATCTCCGTCGGGTGGTGCGCGTAGGAGTCGATGACCTGGACGCCGGCGGCCTCGCCCTTGAGCTGGAGCCGGCGCTTGACGCCGGTGTACTTGCCGAGGGCGGAGGCCAGGTTGTGCGCCGGGATGCCGAGGGCGACACCGGCGGCCAGGGCCGCGACGGCGTTGTGCGCGTAGTGGCGGCCGGGCACGGAGACGGTGAAGGTGAGCATCCGGCCGCCGATGACCACGGTGACCTCGCTGGTCAGACCACGCGGCGTGATCTTCGTGATCCGGACGTCGGCGCCCTCCTCCTCGCCGTACGTGACGACGTTCAGGCCCTCGGCGCCGCGGACCCGGCCGGCGATCTCGGCGGCGCCCGCCTGGCCGTGGGCGACGACCAGGGTGCCGCCGGGCACGATCTTGCCGACGAAGGTCTCGAAGGACTCGTAGATCTCCTCCATCGACGCGTAGTTCGCGTGGTGGTCGAGCTCCGCGTTGAGGATGATCGCGACCTGCGGGGTGTACTTGTGGAAGCTGCGGTCGCTTTCGTCCGCCTCGGCCACGAAGATGTCGCCCTCGCCGTGGTGGGCGTTGGAGCCGGGGGCGTCCAGGTCCCCGCCGATGGCGTACGAGGGGTCCAGGCCCAGGGCCGACAGGGACACCGCCAGCATCGAGGTGGTGGTGGTCTTGCCGTGCGTACCGGCGACCGCGATGGGCCGCAGGCCGTCCATCAGGCCCGCCAGGGCGTCCGAGCGGTGCACGACGGGGATGCCGAGCTCGGCGGCGCGGGCCAGCTCCGGGTTGTCGGCGCGGATGGCGCTGGAGACGACGACGCAGGTGGCGTCATCGGCCAGGTGTCCGGCCGCGTGCCCGATGTGGACCGTGGCGCCGTGGGCGCGCAGCGCCCCGGCCGTCTCGGAGTCCTTGGCGTCACTGCCGGCGACCTGCGCGCCGCGCTGGGCGAGGATCTTCGCGATGCCGGACATCCCGGCGCCGCCGATGCCGATGAAGTGCGGGCGTTCCATGGCGTTCGGCAGGCCGGGCGGCGTCATACGGGATCTCCCCAGAGTGCGGGTCGGTACGTCGGGGGTCTCGGCGTGCGGACCGTCCCGGCGCGTGTGTCGGACGCCAGCCTATTCGTTGTGGGCGAAGAGCTTGAGCACCGGAACCCCGACCTTGTGGCGCGCGCGGGAGGCCCAGTCCCGGTGGAAGAACTCCTCGACGAAGTGCGGGGCGGTCAGGACGATCACCTCGTCGGCGTTCGATTCCTCCACGACGCTCTTCAGCTTGTCGAGCGGGTGGTCCTCGATGATCTGTCCGCTGGCCTTGGCGCCCTTCCTGCGCAGGGCCTCCAGGGAGTGGACGAGCGCCTGCTCGGCCGGGCCGCGTGCGGCGTGGCCCTCGGGTACGTCGGCCTCGCGGAGCGCCTCGGGGAGCTCGCCGAGCGCCACGTCGTCGATGGCCCGCAGCAGCCGGTCCTGGTCGCCCCGGGGCTGCATGAGGACGAGGAAGGAGACCGGGTCGTCCCCGTGCAGGCTGGTGACGAAGTCCACGTCGACGCTGGTCAGCGGCTGCTCGATCATCAATACGCTCGTGAACACGGACGCCCTCTCCTTCATGGGCCAGGGCCGGTCGGCCGGCCCCTGCGGAAACCATCCTGCCCCGCTCTCGCACGGGGCCTTGCGGGGGTATGTCTGCCCAGGTATGTGCCCACCGGAAGCTAAGCGGAACAAGAAATTCCGCCCCTTCTCAGATCCGACGGTAGCTCGTGAAGAGGAACCCGGCCTCCTCCAGTACGGAGGCGGGCGCCAGCCGGTGCGGCACGGCGACGGAGGGCCCTCCGGAGATGCGCTGGGCGCCGCCCGCCGCCAGCATCGGCGAGATCGTCAGGCACAGCTCGTCCAGCGCGTCCGCGGCCACGAACTGCCCCAGCAGCCGGGGCCCGCCCTCGGTGAGCTGGCGGCGCAGCCCCCGGTCCGCGAGCTCCCGCACCACCCGGGCCGGATCCGCGCCGGCCCCGCTGCCGGCCACCACGACCTCGGCCCCGGCCTTGACGGCGGCGGCCACCCGGTCGGCGGGCGCGGTCGCCCCGGTCACCACGAGGGTGGGCACCAGGGGGGAGGTGAAGAGCGGGAGCGAGAAGTCCAGGTCGAGGCTGGCCGTGACCACCGCGATGGCGGGCGCGGGACCCTGCCCGGCGGCCTCGCGCCGGGCCGCGAAGGCCTCCCGGGCCCGGGCCGGGCGGTAGCCCTCCTGGCGAACCGTTTCGGCGCCGACGACCACCACATCGGCCAGGGCCCGCAGGGTGCCGAAGATCCGCATGTCGGTCTCGCCGGAGATCGGCTGCGAGCGCCCGTCGTGCTGGGCCGCGCCGTCCAGGGTGGAGACCATGTTGGCCCGCAGCCAGTGGCCCTCCGGGCCGGGCTCGGGGTACGCGTACGCATCCGCCAGCTCGTCCAGCGACCACTCGCGGTCACCGTGGTCGGCTGGTGTCTGATCGGTCACAGGGAACAGGCGTCGCATCGGTGCAGTGTGCCACGCCCCGTAGAGTTAAGAGCTGTGTCAACATCACTCTCCACCTCCGGATCCACCTACGGGCGACCCCCGATAGCCGGCCCGGCCGACGTCGGCCCGCAGGCCCTGTGCGCCCGCGAGCCGCGGGTGCCCGCCGAACGGCTGGTGGCCGAGATGGTGCCGCCGCCCCGCTTCGACTCGGTGCGCTTCGACACGTACAACCCGGACCCCGGTCAGCCGAGCCAGTCCGAGGCCGTCACCGTGCTCAGCGGCTTCGCCGCCGGGCTGGGCGGAGCCCACGCGAGCGGCGGCGGCAAGCGCCGCTGGTTCGCGAAGAAGGCCCCTGCCGCCACCGGCCCGCGCGGGGTCTACCTCGACGGCGGCTACGGCGTCGGCAAGACCCACCTGCTGGCCTCCCTGTGGCACGCCACCCCGGCCGAGCCCGCACTGAAGGCCTTCGGCACGTTCGTGGAGCTGACCAACCTGGTCGGCGCGCTCGGCTTCCAGCAGACGGTCCAGACCCTGGGCGGCCACCGCCTCCTGTGCATCGACGAGTTCGAACTGGACGACCCGGGCGACACCGTCCTCGTCTCCTCACTGCTCAGCCGCCTCGTCGAGCAGGGCGTGGCGCTGGCCGCCACCTCCAACACCCTGCCCGGCAAGCTCGGCGAGGGCCGGTTCGCCGCCGCGGACTTCCTGCGGGAGATCCAGGGGCTCTCCGCGCACTTCCGCCCCCTGCGCATCGACGGCCAGGACTACCGCCACCGCGGCCTTCCGGAGGCGCCGGCGCCGCTCTCGGACGAGCAGGTCACCAAGGCCGCGTACGCCACCGAGGGCGCGAGCCTGGACGACTTCCCGGGCCTCCTCGAACACCTGGCCCGGGTCCACCCCAGCCGGTACGGCGCCCTCACGGACGGCATAACGGCGGTCTGCCTGACCGACGTCGGCCCGGTCCCGGACCAGTCGACGGCGCTGCGGCTGGTGGTCCTCGCCGACCGCCTCTACGACCGCGAGATACCGGTGCTGGCATCGGGCGTCCCCTTCGACAGGCTCTTCAGCGAAGAAATGCTGAACGGCGGCTACCGCAAGAAGTACTTCCGGGCCATCTCGAGGCTCACTGCCCTGGCGCGCGACGCGAAACCCCTGGTGTCCCAGTAGGTTTGGAGGCGCCGGCCGTTCCGTACGGACGACGGTCCGGCCGTACCCCCATCCTCCGAAGGGATCCACCATGGCCACCACGCGTACCGCGCACACCAACTGGGAAGGCAACCTGCTCAAGGGCGCCGGTGTCGTCACCCTCGACTCCTCGGGTCAGGGCTCGTTCGACGTCTCCTGGCCCTCGCGCGCCGAGGCCGCGAACGGCAAGACCAGCCCGGAAGAGCTGATCGCCGCCGCGCACTCCAGCTGCTACTCGATGGCCCTCTCGCACGGCCTGGACGGTGCCGGCACCCCGCCCACCCGGGTGGAGACCAAGGCCGATGTGACGTTCCAGCCGGGTGAGGGCATCACGGGCATCCACCTGACGGTACGCGCCGAGGTCCCCGGCCTGGACGCCGAGGGCTTCGCCGCGGCCGCGGAGGACGCGAAGAAGAACTGCCCGGTCAGCCAGGCCCTGACGGGCACGACGATCACCCTGAGCGCAGAGCTGATCTGACGGTCCGGCCGGCAGCGCCGCCGGCCGGCCGCATCCCGCCTCGCCGGCGTTCGAGGCGCGGGGCCGGGCCGCCGGGAGCGGGGGCGTGGCTCGGCGCGTCCTGGCGCGGGGGGCGGGGCCGCGTGGTAACACGGCCCCGTCACCCCCTCGCCCCGGGAGCCGCCGATGTCCGTCAGCCGCCGTACCCTGCTCGCCGCCGGAGCCGGCACCGGCATCGCCTTCACCGGAGCCCTCGGCGCCCTCTTCGCCGGGAGCTCCCGGGCCACCCCGCCCCTGCAGGGGTACGGGCCGCTGCTCCCCGACCCCGGGCAGCTGCTCGACCTCCCCGCCGGCTTCCGCTACCGGGTGCTCTCCCGCGCCGGCGGCCCCCTCCGCTCCGGCGAGGGCACCGTACCGGCCAACTGCGACGGCATGGCCGCCTTCGACGCGGGCTCCGGCCGCGTCCGCCTCGTCCGCAACCACGAGAACCGGACCACCGCCGCCCTCCGCGTCCCCGCCGTCGACGGCCTCACCTACGACCCCCACGCGCTCGGCGGCTGCACCCTCCTCGATCTCGACGCCGGCGGCAGCGTCACCGCCGAGCGCGTCGCCCTCGCCGGCACCGCCGTCAACTGCGCGGGCGGCCGCACCCCCTGGAACACCTGGCTCAGCTGCGAGGAGACCGAGGACCGGGCCGGGACCTCCGGGTACACCAAGGACCACGGCTACGTCTTCGAGGTCGACCCCGCCGACCCGCACCGCTCCGGCGCCGTCCCGCTCACCGCGATGGGCCGCTTCGCGCACGAGGCCGTCGCCGTGGACCCGTACCGCGGGACCGTCTACGAGACCGAGGACGCCTTCATCGAGCCCTTCGGGCTCTTCTACCGGTTCCTGCCCGCGCAGCCCCTCCGCGGCCCCGGCTCCCTCCGCGCCGGCGGCACCCTCCAGGCCATGCGCGTCCCGGGACTGGCCGACCTCTGCGTCGTGGACGAGCCCGGCGCCGAGTTCCCGGTCGAGTGGGTCCCCGTACCGGATCCCTCCGCGGCCGGCACCCCGATCCGGTTCCAGGACTTCGGGCCGGGCGGGATCACCCACGCGCAGAAGCTGGAGGGCTGCTACTGGGGCGACGGCGGCGTCCACTTCGTCTCCAGTTACGCCCGCACGCTCGAGGGCGCGGCCGCCGACCACCACGGACAGGTGTGGTTCCACGACCCGCGGCGCGCCACGATCCGCCTGGACGTGCTCTTCGGCCCGGCCGCCGACATCCGGCTGCCCGGGGACTCCCCCGACAACATCTGCCTGGCCCCGGACGGCGGCCTGATGGTGTGCGAGGACGGCGGCGGGGCGCAGTACGTCTTCGGCGTCACCCCGGCCGGCGAGGTCTACCCGATGGCCCGCAACGCCGACGACATCGGCCGCCCCGGCGCCCCCGAGTGGGGGGAGTTCGCCGGGGTCACCTTCTCCCCGGACGGGCGGACGATGTACGTCAACGCCTACACGCCGGGAACCACTTTCGCCGTGACGGGTCCCTGGCGCTGAGGACCGGCCGCCGTGTCCTCGCGACCCCGTCCGATCTGGTGGAGGATCGGAGGGAATCGACCGGATCGGGGTAGGTGGCGGTGGCCAAGAAGACCAAGAAGAAGGACGAGAGGGACGAGAAGGGCAAGGACGCCAAGGGCGCAAAGGCCGGCAAGGCCCCGAAGCGGGCCGAGAAGGCCGGGCGGGCCGAGCCGCCCGCCCCCGACGCCCCGCTGCGGCCGCTGCTCCGCGTCCCCGCCGGCGAACGCATCGACCTCGGCGCCTTCGATCCCGCCGCGACCCCCGGCGGCCCCGCCGGCAAGGCCGCCGGCCTGGCCGCCACCGCGCAGCTGGCCGGGCCGCTCGCTTCCCTCCAGGAACGGCTGTACGCGGCCAGCACCGCCGGCGACCGCCGCCGCGTCCTGCTCGTACTCCAGGGCACGGACACCAGCGGCAAGGGCGGCACCGTCAAACACGTGATCGGCTTCTTCAACCCCGCGGGCTGCCGTATCCGGGCCTTCAAGGCGCCCACCCCCGAGGAGCACAGCCACCCCTTCCTGTGGCGCATCAAGCAGGCCCTCCCCCTGCCGGGCGAGATCGGCATCTTCGACCGCTCGCACTACGAGGACGTCCTCGTCGCCCGCGTCCGCGAGCTGGTCTCGCGCAGCGAGCTGAACCGCCGCTACGCCCAGATCAACCGGTTCGAGGAGTCCCTCGCACAGGACGGCGTGACCGTGGTGAAGGTGCTCCTCCACATCGGCTACGAGGAGCAGCGCAAGCGGCTCCTGGAGCGGCTCGACAACCCCGACAAGCACTGGAAGTTCAGCCGGGCCGACATCGACGAGCGCGGCCTGTGGTCCGAGTACCGGCACGCGTACGAGCTGGCCCTGGAGCGCTGCTCCGCAGACACCGCACCCTGGTACGTCGTCCCCGCGGACCGCAAGTGGTACCGCAACTGGGCGGTCAGCAAGCTGCTGCTGGAGCATCTGGAGGAGATCGGTCCGCGCTATCCCGCGGCCGACTTCGACGTCGAGGCGTGCCGCGCCCGGCTGCTCGAAACCTGAGGGGACGTGGCGGGCGGGCGATTCGCGGGCCCGCCCCCGCGCCGCTGCGATCTGCTTGGCAGATGGTCATATATTTTGCCTGCGTGACCCTTTCTGTGCGCAATGTGGCGGTCGCGGCCGCCCTCAGTGCCGCTCTCTGCGCCGCCCTCGCCGGCTGCGGAGGCGGCAGCGGCACCTCCGGCTCCGGTGCCGGTTCCGGTGCCGGCGGCCAGGCCCGTATGGGAACCCCCGGGGCCTCCGCGCCGCCGGTCTCCCCCGCCTCGCCGCACACGGCCGGCTCCTCCCCGGCCGCCTCCCCGCCGCCCGCCAAGGCCCCGACCCTGGCGCCCGGCCCGAACGGCCTGACCCCGGTCTTCGAGCGGGCGAAGCAGCAGACCGACAAGACCGTCGCACTGACCTTCGACGCCGACATGACCTCCGACCAGGGGCAGCGCGCCGCGGACGGGGAGCACTTCGACAACCCCCAGCTGATCGCGACCCTGCGGGGGCTGAAGGTGCCCTCGACGATCTTCATGACGGGCCGCTGGGCCGAGGAGTACCCGGACCAGGCCAAGTCGATCGGCACCGACCCGAACTTCGAGATCGCGAACCACTCGTACAGCCACCACGCCTTCACCTCGCCCTGCTACGGGCTCCCCGCGCTCGACGCCGCCGCCGCGCGGGCCGACGTGGACCGGGCCTTCGCCGCCTTCCGCACGGCCGGCGCGGTCAACACGGTCCCGTACTTCCGCTTCCCCGGCGGCTGCTACGACGACCAGGCGCTGCGCGCCGTGTCCACGGCCAAGGTCACGGCCGTCCAGTGGGACGTGGTCAGCGGGGACGCCTTCGCCAAGGACCCGGACGCGGTGGCCGAGCAGGTCCTCACCGGGGTGAAGCCCGGCTCGGTGGTGGTGATGCACTGCACGCGCAGCGCCGCCCCGGTCACCGAGGAGGCCATCCGGAAGATCGTCCCGGAGCTGCGCAAGCGCGGCTACCGCTTCGTGAAGGTGTCCGAACTCATCGGGAAGTAGGCGGGGTGGCGCGGCCTCAGCCGGAGCAGGCCGAGCGCTGCGCGTCCTGCCACTCGCACACCGGGCACAGCACCCGGCCCGGGGTCGCGACCCCGTACTCGGTGGGCCTGCCGCACTCCACGCAGTCCGCGTACGGCGGCCCGGCCACCCGCCCGGCCGGCGCCGCCGGGGCGGGGCAGTACGACTCGGTTCCGGTCGGCGCGTCCACTTCGTCCATGCCTCCGAGCGTACTCAGCCCCGGCGCGCGCTGACGAAGCAGGCCACCGCGCCCGCCCCGCAGGCCAGCACCACCGCCCCCGCGAAAGCCGCCAGCGGCAGCGTCACGGCCTCCACCCGGGAACCCTCCACCAGCGCGGTCACCGCGCTGCGCGCCGGGGAGCCGGCGATGCCCCAGGCCAGCAGGGAGCCCAGGCCGCCCGCCAGGACCGCGAGGCCCGTCGAACGCAGCAGCGGCCGGCTGCACAGCGCCCCCACGGCCGCCCCGGTCAGCGCGCACGCGAGGGCGGCCAGTACCCCGGCCAGGGCGGCGTCCTGCGGCTCCACCGTGCGCCCGGGGCTGCCGATCAGCAGCACCACCACCGTGCCCACGGCCCCGGCCAGCAGCGCCCCGCCCAGCGCGACGAGCAGGGCCGCCGCGTGCACCCGTACGGGACCGGCCGCGGCGGCCGCACAGTCGCGGGCGGCGTCGGGCTCGTTGGTCACGCAGACCCGGACCAGCCAGGCCGTCACCGGCACCAGTCCGGCGGCCGCGAAGCCCAGCGAGTCCAGCAGGGGATCGCCCGGTCGGACCCCTGCGGCCAGGAACGCCGCGTACACGAGCAGCGGTGCGATCCAGCGCTGGGAGCGCAGCAGCAGCACGCTCTGATAACGCAGCAGGCCGGTCACGGCAGTTCCTCCACGGCTCTGATGTGCCAGGGCGCGGGCGCGGTGAGCAGCTCGCGCAGCACGGCGTCGGACCGGGCGGCGGGCACCGTCAGCAGCAGGCCCCCGCCGGGCGCGGGCGCGGCGGCCAGGCCCGCGGGCGGCTCGGCGCCGGGCGGTCCGGCGGCCTCGATCCGTACGTACGGCCCCGCGCCGGCAGCCTCCCGTACCGGAACCAGCCCGGCCCCCTCGACCCGGTGGTGCGCATCGGCCGAGCCGGCGAGCCGCGCCGGGTCGTGGTCGACGAAGACCACCGTGCCACCGGCTGCGGTCCGCTCGGCGACGGCACGGTCCAGCTCGGTGCGGGCGGGCACGTCCAGCCCCGTCCAGGCCTCGTCGAGGACGAGCAGCCCGGGCTCGGCGAGCAGCGCCTGCGCGACGGCCACCTTCTGGCTGCTGCCCTTGGAGAGTTCGGCCAGCGGGGTGTGCGCGTACCCGGCCGCCCCGAACCGCTCGAGCCAGTCGGCCGCCCGGGCCGCCGCCTCGGCGCGTGCCAGCCCGTGCACCCGTCCCATGTGGGTCAGGTAGGCCGTCGCGGTGAGCGGCAGCGCCGCCGGGAAGCGCTCGGGCACGTAGGCCGTGCGCCGCGGCCGCCCGGTGATCCGCCCCTCGGACGGGGTGTCGATCCCGGCGACGATCCGCAGCAGGGTGGACTTGCCGCCGCCGTTGGGGCCTTCGATGCGGACGAGGGCGCCGGGCGGCAGGTCGAGTGCGACCCCGCGCAGCACCCAGGGCCGCCGCAGTCCGTAGCGGCGGCCCACACCGGTCAGCTTCAGTGCGCCGCCGCCGTCTCGGTCACCTCGCTGGGGCGGACGATGACGAAGCCCTCGCCGCGCAGCATCAGCTGGACGGCCTCGCCGGAGCCGCCGCGGATCATCGAGCCGACCGACTGGGAGCGGTGCAGGCCCGTCTCCAGCTGGGCGCTCCAGCCGACCACCGCGTCGGTGTCCACGTACACGGGGCTCTGCGCGGTCACCGGGATGATGATCGGGTGGCCGTCGCAGACCACGGCGAGCTTGCCGGTGCCGGTGAAGAGGCTGTTGAAGAGGCCGCCGCCGGTCATGCCGGCGCCCTTCACCATCTTTATCTCGTACGAGAGCGTGGGGTCGAAGCAGAGCACGTTGCGGCCGTTGATGGTCAGCGCGTCGCCGGGTTCGAAGTCGATGATGAAGCAGTTGCCGGCCTGGTGCGCGAACCAGGCCTCGCCCTGTCCGCGGACGGACATCAGCGCGAGGCCCTCGCCGGTGACGGCGCGCTTGAGCATGCCGCCTATGCCCTGGCCCTTGCGCTCGAACTGGAGGTTCCCCCGGAAGGCGACCATCGAGCCCTGACGGGCCAGCATTTCACCGTTGACGGTGTACTTCACGGACTTGGCGTTCTGCAGGGTCATGCCCGGAGCTGCCGACGGCTGGGCCAGGTTCTCGGACGCAAAAAGATCGCTCTTCATGACCCCGATCCTCACCCGGCCCGGGACCCCGCGGCATCATCCTCAAGTCGGAGGCTGGCATCCTTGGCGGGATGAGCAGCCAGCACCGGAACCACACTTCAGACGTACCTGCGGTCGGGGCGGACAGCCCGTTCCGGCAGGAGCACGTCGCCCGCGACGAGGCACCGCAGTTCGTACTGCCCCTGGTGGTGCGGATCGAGAAGGCCGAGCCGCCCGCCCGGACGGACGCGCTGGAGACGGCGGCCCGGGCGGTACTGGTCCTGCTGACGGACGAGCGGGCGCACGGCGAGGGCGAGTGGGCCGAGGCGGTCCGGGACTGGCAGGACGCACGGATCCGGAAGGTGGTGCGGCGGGCGCGCGGGGCGGAGTGGCGCAAGGCCGGCACCCTGCCCGGCGTCACGGTGCACGGTGACGCGGTGGAGGTACGGGTCTTCCCGCCGGTGCCGTTGGACGGCTGGCCCAAGGAGCTCGCGAAGCTCCAGGTCTCGGGGACCGACCTGGACGACCCCGAGCCGGTCGCCCCGGCCGCCGCGGGGACTGCGGTGCTGTGGCTCAACCCGGACCTGGAGATGTCCGCCGGCAAGGCGATGGCCCAGGCCGGGCACGCGGCGCAGCTGGCGTGGTGGGAGCTGACCGGTGCGGAGCGCACCGCCTGGCAGGACTCCGGTTTCCGGCTGGCCGTACGGACGGCGGCGCGCGAGCGGTGGGCGGAGCTGAACGGGAGCGGGCTGCCGGTGGTCCGGGATGCCGGTTTCACGGAGATCGCCCCCGGTTCGGCGACGGTGGTCGCAGACCATCCGGCCCTGCGGGCGCGGCTCTCGGGCGGCGTGTCGCGCTGACCCGGCCGGCCCCGACAGCACGGACCCGGAACCTCAAATGTTGCTCTGAACGTCCCTCTCCGCGGTTGGCCTGACTCCGTCGGGGCCATCACATCGGCACACGACCGACGAGAGGGGGCGAGGGGACATGGAGACCATGGCGCACCTGGGGGTGGGCATCGGCTGGCGGCCGGAGATCGCTGACGCGGTGGAGCGGCTGCCGGGCCTGGACTGGGTCGAGGTGGTGGCCGAGAACATCTGCCCCGGCCACCTGCCCGCATCACTGCTGCGGCTGCGCGAGCGCGGGGTGCGTGTCGTACCGCACGGGGTCTCGCTGGGACTCGGCGGCGCTGATCGGCCCGACGCGCAGAAGCTGGCCGCACTCGGGGAGCGGGCGGTGGCGCTGGGGGCGCCGCTCGTCACCGAGCACATCGCGTTCGTCCGGACGGCATCGCCGGCGCTGGAGGCGGGTCATCTGCTGCCCGTGCAGCGGACGCGGGACGCGCTGGACGTGCTGTGCGAGAACGTCCGGATCGCGCAGGACGCGCTGCCGGTGCCGCTGGCGCTGGAGAACATCGCCGCGCTGATCCCGTGGCCCGGGGAGGAGCTGACGGAGGCCCGGTTCCTGACGGAGCTGGTGGAGCGGACGGGGGTCCGGCTGCTGATCGACGTCGCCAACCTGCACACGAACCGGGTGAACCGGGGGGAGGACCCGTTCGCCGTGCTGGACGCGATCCCGCTGGAGGCGCTGGCGTACGTGCACGTCGCCGGGGGCGTGGAGCGGGGCGGGGTGTGGCACGACACGCATGCCCATCCGGTGCCGGCGGTGGTGCTGGACATCCTGGCGGAGCTGCGGAACCGGGTGGAGCCGGCGGGCGTGCTGCTGGAGCGGGACGACGATTTTCCGGCGGAGGCGGAGCTGGCCGGGGAACTGGCCGCCATTCGGGGGGTGGTGGGCCCTGCGGGGCCGTCCCCTGCCCGCCCTTCCGCCTCCCCCGGACTCCGTCCGGGAGGGACCTCCACCCGGGGCTCCGCCCCGGACCCCGCGCCTCGAACGCCGGCGACGCTGGAGGGTGAAGAGCCGGCCGGGCCGGATCAGCGGGCTCGGATCCGGGTCGGGCTGGAGCAGGGGGCGCTGTTGTCGGCGCTCGTGGCCGGGACGCCCGTGCCCGAGGGGTTCGACCGGCAGCGCGTACGGGTGCAGGCGCGGGCTCTGGCCGCGAAGCGGGCCGGGGTCGTCGCGAAGCTCGCGCCCGAGCTGCCCGGGGTCCTGGGGGGTGAGGACCCGTACCGCGAGGCCTTCCTCGCGTACGCCCGCAACCGGCCCATGACCGCCGGATACCGGCGCGACGCCCTCGACTTCGCCGAGCACCTGCTGATCCAGGACCTGCCCGCCGACCCCGCGGCCCGCCGCCGGCTCACCTCCTGGTGGCGGGACCGGGTCGGGGCGCGGCCGCCGCGCCGGATCGTGCGCTGGGCCCGGACCCTCGTGGGGCGTGCGGCATGAACGTACTCGCCGTCGCGATCTGGATCGCCGTCGTCGTCTCCACCGTCCTGCTGCTCCGCGGAATCCGGCGCTCCCGCCCGCCGTCGGCCGGTCCGGCCCCGCGCCTGCACGATCTGTCCGAGGCCGCGTTCATGGCCGGCGGCCCCGGCGCGGTCGTGGACTGCGCGCTCGTCTCGATGCTCGGGGACGGCCGGCTGGTGGTCGGCGGTCCCGGGATCGTCCAGGTCCGCCCCGGCGCGCGGGCCGGCGACACCGCCGAGCGGGCCGTGCTCGAGGCCCTGCGGCAGGCTCCGTCCGGCTGGCTCTACCAGGTGCGGTACGCCGCCATGATCGACCCCGCCGTCCAGGAGACCGGGGACGCGCTGGCCGCGCGCGGGCTGCTCGCCGCGCCCGGCTCCGGGCGGAAATGGCGGCGCTGGGCGCTCGCCCAGGTCGTGGTGTGCGCGGTGTGGGTGGTGTTCTCGCTGCCCCTCACATTCGTGGCGCTGGCGCTCGATTCCGGCCCGCAGGTGCCGTTCGCCATCAAGGTGTTCCCCGCGCTGATGGGCGGGATCGTCATGGGATGCGCCCTCGCCGCCCGGGCCAGGCAGCGGCTCACCCCGGCGGGGCAGGCGGCGCTGCGCGAGATCCGCACGCAGTACCTGAACGACCAGACCCCGCACGTGCAGACCGCCCTGTACGGGCTGCGCGGCCTGCGGGACCCGTACCTGCGGGAGCAGCTGGTGCCGGCCGCGCGCAGCACCCGGCTGGCGGCCGCGCAGTCGCGCTCCGCGCCCCGGGGCTCGTCCTCGTCGCACTCGTCCTCGTCCTCGTCGGACTACTGCGGGACTTCCGCCGCGGTCCTGCCCGTCGTGTGGTGCGCGGGCAGCAGCGACGGCGGCGGAGGCTCTGGGTCCGGCTGCGGATCCACCGGATCCGGCTGCGGATCCTCTGGGTCGAGCTGTTCCTCCTCGGGCTCGGGCTGCGGGTCCTCTTCCGGCGGCAGCAGCTGCGCGAGCAGCAGCTCCAGCTGTTCCAGCAGTTCGAGTTGCAGCAGTTCGTCCGGTTCGAGCTGCGGCAGCAGCAGCTCCTGACCGGCATTCCCGGGTGACGCGGAGTCCCCCACGGCGGTGGGGCCGGGCGGGGTCCGGGTGCTCGCGGGTCCCGCCCTACGGGCGGCATCGGCCCGGGCAACGGGGGGATTGCGGCCGACACCCGGCGGTGATCCTGTACAGGGCCCCGCCCAGCGCATCTCATCAGCTCATCCGAAGAGATGAAGGTGGCCCATGATGCGGACTCCGCTCGCCCGCTGCGGAGTCGCCGCGGCGGTCCTCTCCCTCACCCTGTGCATCCCGACCCCGCACGCCCATGCGGCCGCCCCCGGCCCGGACGGCGTCGGCCACGCCGCGGGGGCGGCCGCCTCACGCGCAGGCTCCGCGGCGCGGACGGCCGCCGCGAACGCGGGCGCCGAACTCGTCGCGAGCCGTGCTGCGAAGGCGGCCAAGACCGCCGCGAGCGCAGCCAGGGCGCCCGAAGGCAGCGGTCCCACCGAAGCATCCGTCCGTCCGTCCACCGCCGGAGGCTCCGGCGGACTGGACTTCCGGGCGTGCCCCGCCGTCGAGGAGTTGCCCTCCAGCGTGCAGTGCGCGAGCCTGCGGGTTCCGCTCGACTACGCCCGGCCCGACGGGCCGCAGATCTCCCTCACCGTCAGCCGGGTCGCCGCCACCGGCAGCGGTGGCGCCGCGCGTCAGGGGGCGCTCGTCTACAACCCCGGCGGCCCCGGCGCCTCCGGGATGTTCTTCCCGCTGGTCGGCGACCTCCCCGAGTGGGAGCGCATCGGCGCCGCCTACGACCTCGTCGGCTACGCCCCGCGCGGAGTCGGCCGTTCCGCCCCGCTGTCCTGCGAGGACCCCGCCGTCCGGGCGAAGGGCCCCACCCAGGTCCCGGCGGAGCCCTCGGCCGCGTACAAGCAGCAGCGCATCGCCGCCGCCCGGGCCTACGCCCGCGGCTGTGCGCAGCGGGCCGGCGCGGCCCTGCGGTACTACTCGACCCTCGACAACGTCCGCGACCTGCACGTGCTCCGTGCCGCGCTCGGCGAGGAGAAGCTGACCTTCATGGGCGCCTCGTACGGCACCTACCTGGGCGCCGTCTACGCCACGCTCCACCCCGGCCACGTCCGCCGGATGGTCCTCGACTCCGCGGTCGACCCCGACCCGCGCCGCATCTGGTACCTCAACAACCTCGACCAGGCACCGGGGTTCGAGCGCCGCTGGTACGACTTCCGCGCCTGGGCAGCCCGGCACCACGCCGCGTACCGGCTGGGCGCCACCCCTGCTGCCGTGCAGGCGAGCTACGAGCGCGTGCGGGACGCGGTGGCGCGCACCCCGGCCGACGGGACCGTCGGCACCGGCGAGCTCCAGGCCGCCTTCCTGCAGGCCGCGTACTACGACGACGTCTGGCCGGAGCGGGCGGCCGCCCTCAGCGCCTTCTTGGCCGGCGATCCGGGCCCGCTGGCCGAACAAGCCCGCCCGGACCCGGAGTCGGCGGCCGCGCGCGAGAACGCGCGGGCGGTGTACACGGCGGTGCTGTGCAACGACGCGGCCTGGCCCGCGGACTGGGAGACCTGGGACCGCGACAACACCGAACTGGCGCGCCGGGCGCCCTTCGAGACCTGGGCCAACGCCTTCCTCAACCTGCCGTGCGCGTACTGGCCGGTCGCCGAGCGGCAGCAGCCGGTGGCGGTGGGCGCGCAGCCGGCGGCGATCCCCCGCACGCTGGTCGTCGCGGCGGAGCGGGACGGGGCGACCCCGTACCCGGGCGCGCTGGAGCTGCAACGGCGGCTCGGCGACGGGGCCGCGCTGGTCACGGAGGAGGGGGCCGGGGCCCACGGAGTGGTCGGCGGACGCAATGACTGCGTGGACCGTCACGTGGAGCGGTACTTGCTGACGGGTGACACCTCGGGGTGGCGTGTCACGTGTGCGCCGCATCCGGAGCCCGCACCGGTGTCGTTGGACGACCGGGCAGCACGAACCCCCGGGAAGGTACCCAGGGCCGTGCTGCCGCCAGTCGTCTGAACTTCCGGGCGGGATCTCCGGCTGCGTCGTTTCGGGGGTCAGGCCGTCATCCGGACCAGCCTCCCGATCCACCGGAGGCCGCTCCCCAGTCAAGAGAGCGGTCTTCCGGTTCCTTCCCCCCAGGGGAGGTATCAGGCGAGTCCGGCCACCAGATCGGCGACGGACTTGCGGCGTCCGGTGTAGAAGGGCACTTCTTCACGGACGTGCATACGGGCCTCGGAGGCACGCAGGTGACGCATGAGGTCGACGATGCGGTACAGCTCGTCGGCCTCGAAGGCCAGCATCCACTCGTAGTCGCCCAGCGAGAAGGACGCGACGGTGTTGGCGCGGACGTCGGGGTAGCCGCGGGCCATCTTGCCGTGGTCCGCGAGCATGCGGCGGCGGTCCTCGTCGGGCAGCAGGTACCAGTCGTACGACCGCACGAACGGGTAGACGCTGACGTAGTCGCGCGCGACCTCGTCGGCCAGGAAGGCCGGGATGTGCGACTTGTTGAACTCGGCCGGGCGGTGCAGGGCCATGTTCGACCACACCGGCTCCAGCGCGCGGCCGAGCTTGGTGCGGCGGAACAGGTTGTACGCGGTCTGCAGCTCGTCCGAGGTCTCGGCGTGCCACCAGATCATGATGTCCGCATCGGCGCGCAGGCCGGAGACGTCATAGGTGCCGCGGACGGTGATGTCCTTGGCGGCCAGCTGGTCGAACAGCTCCTGGACCTCGTCGGCGTAGCCGGTGCGGTCCTCGGGCAGGACGTCCTTCAGCTTGAAGACGGACCACAGGGTGTAGCGGATGACCTCGTTGAGGTCCTTCGCCTTCTTCCCCGCGTTGGGAATCTTCTCTGGTGCAGTCATGTGTCCATTGTCCCGTGTGCTGATCAGTGGTCCGTGCCAGGGGTGCCCAACGTGGCCTTCACCACGTCGGCGGCCTTGCCGGCGCTCGCGATGCACGCCGGGATGCCCACCCCGTCGTACAGCGCGCCGCACACCGCGAGGCCCGGCAGGGCCGCGACGGCGCCGCGGATCCGGGCCACGCGGGCGAGGTGGCCGACCGGGTACTGGGGCAGGCCGCCGTCCCAGCGGGTGACGGTGGAGGCGACCGGCCGGGCCGCGAGGCCCACGGCCTCCCCGAGGTCGCGCAGCGAGACCTCGACCAGCTCGGAGTCCTCCCGCCCCAGGTCGCCCTCGTCGCCGTACCGGCCGACCGAGGTGCGCAGCAGGAAGAGCCCGGGGTCGGCGCCGGCCCAGGCCCACTTGTTGCTGGAGAACGTGGAGGCCTTGATCGTCCGGCCGTCGACGGGCGGTACGAGGAACCCGCTGGCGCCGCCCCCGGTGATCACCGCGGGCAGCTCGGAGCGCCGGAACGCCATCGTCACCAGGGCCATCGAGGCGTACTCGACGGTCCGCAGCTCGGCGGCCGCGGCCGGCGCGTGCCCGTCCAGCAGCCGGGCGGCGGGCCCGGCCGGGACGGCCAGCACCACGGCATCGGCGTCGATGACCTCCGCGCCGGTGACGACCCTCCAGCCCCCGGCCGTACGGAGGAGCTCGCGCACGGCGGTACCGGTGCTGATCCGCGCTCCGGCCGCCCGGCACGCCTCGGCCACGGCCTGCGGGAGCCGTCCGATGCCGCCGTCGATGCCGGAGAAGACGGGACGGCCGGCCTGCTCGGGCTGCTGCGCGGCGGCCCGGTGCTGGAGTGCGCGTACGCCGTCGCCCAGCGAGGCGTGCGTACGGGCGGCCTCGAAGAGCTGCGGAACGGCGGCGCGCATGGAGATGCGGTAGGCGTTGCCGGCGTAGACCCCGCCGAGGAGCGGCTCCACCAGGCGGTCGACCACCTCGTGGCCCAGGCGGGCGGCGACGTACTCGCCGACGGCGACGTCCTCGCCGATCTCGGCGGGCGGCAGCTCGCGTTCGGCCTCGATCCGGGCCAGGCCCTCGGCGGAGAGCACCCCGGAGGCGGCGAGCGGGGCCAGGTCGCCGGGGACGCCCATGACATGGCCGCGGGGCATGGGCCGCAGCGCGCCGCGGGTCCACAGGTGGGCGGTGGCGGTGGCGGGGGGCTGGAGGGCCTCGCCGAGGCCCACGGCCCGGGCCAGTTCGAGGGCTTCGGGGCGGCGGGCGAGCACGGACTCGGCGCCGAGGTCGACGGGGGCGCCGGCGAGCTCGCCGGCGAGCAGCTTGCCGCCGAGGCGCGGCCCCGCCTCGAGGAGCGTGACGCGCAGGCCGTCGGCGAGCAGCCGGTGGGCCGCGGCGAGGCCGGCGATGCCGCCGCCGATGACGACGGCGTGCCGGGCCGGGGCCGACGCGCCCGCCGGGCCCGCCGGGCCTGCCGCGTCGTCCGTACGCATGTCCGCTTCGTGCATGGACACATCGTCTCAGACCGTTCCCGTACCGATCACCGAGGCCGGACCGTGACCGCATCGGGACCGGGTCGGGACCGCCGGAGCGAAACCCGCGACGGGACCCTGTACGTCACAACGGCGACATCAGCCGATCCCCGGGGGGTACCACCGATGCGCACCATCACCAGAGGCACCGTCGTGAGACACCGCGGCGCGGCCGCCCTGGCCGCCCTGTCCCTGGCCGGAGTCCTCGCGCTCACGGGCTGCGGCGCCGACCGGGACACCGCCGGCCCGGCCTCGGCCGACAAGGCCGCGGCCGGCGCCCGGGAGGGCGCGGCCCAGGGCAAGCCGGGGGCGGCAGCGGCGGCTCCCCCGGCGGCCGCGGGGGCCGCGGGCTCCGACGCGGCCAAGAACGGTCAGCAGCCGGCCGCCGTACGTCCGCACGTCATCCGTACGGCGACGATCGCCCTGGAGACGGCGGACGCGCAGAAGGCCCTGGCCGCGGCCCGCACGGCGGCGGAGGGCGCGGGCGGGTACGTGGGCAACGAGTCCACCAGGCGCGGCGAGGACGGCCGGATGACGTCCACGCTGACGCTGCGCGTGCCGGGCGACCGCTTCGACGCGGTGCTCGGCGCGATGGAGGGCAGCGGGAAGCTGCGCAGCCGCAAGGTCGAGGCGCAGGACGTGACCGAGAAGGTCGCGGACGTCGACAGCCGGGTCAAGTCGCAGCAGGCCAGTGTCGCCCGGGTGCGGGACATGATGGACAAGGCCTCGGCGCTCAGCGACGTGGTGATGCTGGAGAGCGAGCTGAGCAAGCGGCAGTCGGACCTGGAGTCGCTGCTCGCGCAGCAGACGGCGCTGAAGGACCAGACCTCGATGGGCACGATCACGATGGAGGTCTCGGAGCCGGCGCCCAAGGCGGCTCAGAAGCCGAAGGACGAGGAGCCGAGCTTCCTGGGCGCCCTGAGCGGCGGCTGGAACGTCTTCACGGCGATCGTGCGGTACCTGACCCTGGTGGTCGCCGTCCTGCTGCCGTTCGCGGTGACGGCCGCGGTCGTGCTGCTGTGCTTCCGCGTGTACCGGCGGCTGCGCCCGGCGAAGCCGAAGGCGGGGCCGACGCCGGAGAAGGTCCCGGCCGTACCGGGGGCGCGGTCCGCGGACCCGACGGAAAAGACCGACGTCCGGGACTGAACAGGCATTCGGCCGTAGCGTGTTCGGTACGAGATGGCGGTGCGGAGGACGGGGCGGACGATGGCGACGGAACGACTGGTGGTGGTCGGCGGTGACGCGGCGGGAATGTCCGCCGCGTCACAGGCCCGGCGGCTCAAGGGCCCGGCGGAGCTGGAGATCGTCGCCTTCGAGCGCGGGCACTTCACGTCGTACTCGGCGTGCGGGATCCCGTACTGGATCGGCGGCCAGGTCGCCGGGCGGGACGAGCTGATCGCCCGTACGCCCGAGGAGCACCGGGCCCGGGACATCGACCTGCGCATGCGCACTGAGGTGGTGGAGCTCGACCTGGCCGGGGGCCGGGTCCGTGCCCGGGACCTGGAATCCGGATCCGAATCCTGGACGGGCTACGACAAGCTCGTCCTGGCCACGGGGGCCCGGCCGATCCGCCCCCGGCTGCCCGGGATCGGCGCGCACGGGGTGCACGGCGTGCAGACCCTGGACGACGGCCAGCGGCTGGCAGACACGCTGGAGCGGACGCAGGGCCGCAGGGCGGTCGTCGTCGGCGCGGGCTACATCGGCGTGGAGATGGCGGAGGCGCTGGTCGCCCGGGGGTACGAGGTCACGGTCCTGCACCGCGGGCAGCAGCCGATGGCGACCCTGGACCCGGACATGGGCGCTCTGGTGCACGCCGCGATGAACCGGATGGGGATCCGTACGGTGTCCGGGGCCGAGGTCACGAAGATCCTCGCGGACGATCAGGGCGCCGTCCGCGCGGTGGCCACGGCGGCGGGGGACGAGTACCCGGCGGACGTGGTGGTCCTCGGCATCGGCGTGGAGCCCCGTACGTCGCTGGCCCGCGCGGCGGGGCTGCCGCTGGGCGAGTCCGGCGGCGTCCTCACGGACCTCTCGATGCGGGTCCGGGGCCACGAGAACATCTGGTCGGGCGGCGACTGCGTGGAGGTCCTGGACCTGGTGGCCGGCCGGATGCGGCACATCCCGCTGGGCACGCACGCCAACAAGCACGGCCAGGTGATCGGTTCGGGCGTGGGCGGCGGCTACGCCACCTTCCCGGGAGTGGTGGGCACGGCGGTGAGCAAGGTCTGCGACCTGGAGATCGCCCGTACGGGCCTGCGCGAGAAGGACGCGCTGGCGGCGGGCCTGCGCTTCGTCACGGCGACGATCAGCTCGACGACGACGGCGGGCTACTACCCGACGGCGGCGGACATGACGGTCAAGATGCTGGCGGAACGCCGCACGGGCCGCCTGCTCGGCGTACAGATCGTCGGCGGCGCGGGCTCCGCGAAGCGGGTGGACATCGCGGCGGTGGCCTTGACGGCCGGCATGACGGTGGACCAGGTGGTCAGCCTGGACCTGGGCTACGCCCCACCGTTCTCCCCGGTCTGGGACCCGGTCCTGGTCGCGGCCCGCAAGGCGGTGAGCGCCGTCCGCTCGGCGGACGTCTGACCCGCCGCCGAACACGAGGACTCCGTGTGAGCTCAGATCGCGCGCCGATGGGTTTCCCGCGGCGCGCCGGTCCGTACGCGTGGGACCGACTCACGGAAGGCTGGCGCCATGCGGAAACTGATCTACGGCATGAACCTGAGCCTGGACGGCTACATCGCCGCGCCCGGCGACGACATCGGCTGGAGCGTGCCGAGCGACGAGCTTTTCCAGTTCTGGTCCGACCAGTTGCCGGCGACCGACCTGTCGCTGTACGGGCGCAAGCTGTGGCAGACGATGAGCTCCTACTGGCCGACCGGCGACCAGCAGCCGGGCGCCACCCCGGCGGAGATCGAGTTCGCGCGCCGCTGGCGGGACATGTCGAAGGTGGTGTTCTCCTCGACGATCGACGAGGTCGACTGGAACACCCGCCTGGTCACCGGCGACGCGGTCGCCGAGATCACCCGGCTCAAGGCCGAGGACGGCGGCCCGATGGACATCGGCGGCGCGACGCTCGCCGGGGCGGCCATGCGGGCCGGGCTGATCGACGAGTACGTGCTGGCCACCGCGCCGGTCCTGGTGGGCGGCGGCACGCCGTTCTTCACCGCACTGGACAACTGGGTGAACCTCAACCTCGTGGAGACGCGGACGCTTCCCTGCGGCGTGATCCTGACCAGGTACGAGACGAGGCGCTGAACGCCCGTCCTGGGTGACCGGACCACCGCCCGGACCACCCGAACGAGTGAAGCCCCTGACCGGCAAGTCTCAGCCCACGACATGGTGCGTGAAGGTGCTGGGCAGGCGGTCGTCCCCCGTGACCTCGGAGTCGCCCGGAGGCGCCTCGACCGCGCTGGGCAGCGCGGTCGCCCCCGCTCTGCTGTGGCGGCTGCGCACCCGGTGACGGGGCGGAGGCTTCGCTCAGCGGGCCGTCCGGGTGTGGACGTAGTCGACCAGGCGGGTCAGGGCGTCGGGGGGCGTGGTGGGGAGGACTCCGTGGCCCAGGTTGAAGACGTGGCCCTCCAGGCCCGACGCCGCCGCGAGGACCTCGTCCGTCTTCGCCCGCACGGCCTCCTCGGTGGAGAAGAGCACCGCCGGGTCCAGGTTGCCCTGGAGCGCCTTGCCGGGGCCGACCCGGCGGGCCGCCTCGTCGAGCGCGACCCGGTAGTCGACGCCCACGACGTCCGCTCCGGCCTCGCCCATCAGGCCGAGCAGCTCGCCCGTACCCACGCCGAAGTGGATGCGCGGGACTCCGTACGAGGCGACGGACTCCAAGACCTTGGCCGACGCCGGCATCACCGAGCGGCGGTAGTCCGCCGGGGCGAGCGCGCCGACCCAGGAGTCGAAGAGCTGGATCGCGGAGGCGCCGGCCTCGATCTGGACCTTGAGGAAGGCCGAGGTGATGTCCGCGAGGCGGTCCAGCAGGTCGGCCCAGAGCTCCGGGTCGCCGTACATCAGGGCCTTGGTGTGCTCGTGGTTCTTCGACGGGCCGCCCTCGACCAGGTAGCTCGCGAGGGTGAAAGGCGCACCGGCGAAACCGATCAACGGCGTGGCGCCCAGTTCACCCGTGAGCATGCCGATCGCCTCGGTGACGTACGAGACGTCCTCCGGGGTGAGGTCGCGCAGCTGTGCGAGGTCCTCGCGGCGGCGGATCGGCTGGGCGACGACCGGGCCGATGCCCGGCTTGATGTCCAGGTCGACGCCGATGGCCTTCAGCGGGACGACGATGTCGGAGAAGAAGATCGCCGCGTCCACGTTGTGGCGGCGGACCGGCTGGAGCGTGATCTCCGTGACCAGGTCGGGCCGCATGCACGACTCCAGCATCTGGGTCCCCTCGCGTACCTTGCGGTACTCGGGGAGCGAGCGCCCGGCCTGCCGCATGAACCACACCGGGGTGTGCGGCACCGGCTCCCGCCGGCACGCCTTCAGGAAGGCGGAATCGTACGTCTGAGTCGGCTGGCCCTTGGGGCGGTCGTTGGCGCTCACGCGCCAAATCTTCGCACGTATGAAGAAGTGCCCGGCCCGGCGCGGGTGTCCCTGCGCCGCACGGACGCTCGTTCCGCCTAGTCTTCCCCGCATGGCTGCGGCTCAGGGACGATTTTCAGATGGCGCTGACGGTGTGGACAGCGCGAAGGAGAGCTCCGTCCCGCTCCCGTTCCGACGCGCGGTCGACGGCTTGAAGAAGGCGCGCCTGCGTCCGGGGATCGAGATCGACCCCACCAGACCGCCCCAGCGCCTGGCCCCGCACGCCTATGCACTCGAGGCCGCGGTCGTGGACGGCGAGGACGACCTGGCCGACGGCCGGCTCATCCTGCTCCACGATCCGTCCGGGCACGACGCCTGGCACGGGACCTTCCGGCTGGTGACGCTCGTTCGCGCCGAGCTCGAGCCCGAGATGGCCGCCGACCCCCTCCTCCCCGAGGTGTGCTGGTCCTGGCTGACGGGGGCTCTGGAGGCGCGCGGCCTGGCGTACGGGGAGGCGAGCGGGACCGTGACCATGGCGAGCTCGCACTACTTCGGCGGGCTCGCGGAGCGGCGGCCGGCGACGCAGATCGAGATCAGAGCCTCGTGGACGCCGCGCGAGGGCGTGGGCGGGGTGCCGGACACCTCGGCGCACCTGGCGGCGTGGTGCGAGCTGCTCTGCCAGATCGCGGGGCTGCCGCCGGTCGGGCCGACGGACTCGGGGACCGGTGTGGTCTCCCTGCCACAGCGGCGCGGTCCGCACCACCCGTAGCCGCAGGGCCGTACGGCTGCACCCGGCCGGCCCAAAGGCTCCGCGCACCGTCCGAATGCACCGGGCCCCGTAGAACGGCCGATCGAGCGTCGGCGGCGGGGTGTCGGAACCGGGCGCCCGTTGTGGGCTTCTGATCACCCGATGATCGATCGTGCGTCCGAATTGCCCGAATTGTTACTCACCAAATCGTGATCATTCCCTAAAGCCGGGCGGGTGACGTGCCGAAGGAGTCAGTGACCATCCGCACGGTTCGCACCGGCTTCCTTCCCCGAGCCGGCCGTCCCGCCACTCCCCCAGGAGGCCTAGGTGTCCGTTCTTCTCGAGCAGCCCGCAAGCCTGGTCGCCTACCGCCCGAACAAGCCGACGGCCATGGTCGTCGTGGCCGACCCGCGCGTGCGTTCCACCGTGACCCGCCATCTGTGGGCCCTCGGAGTCCGTGACGTGATCGAGGCGTCGTCCATCGCGGAGGCCCGCCCCCGCGTCGGCAGCCCGCGCGACATCTGCGTGGCCGACGTACACCTGCCCGACGGTTCCGGTCTCACCCTGCTCTCCGAGACGCGGGCCGCCGGCTGGCCGAACGGCCTGGCCCTGTCCGCCGCCGACGACATCGGCGCCGTGCGCAACGCCCTCGCGGGCGGAGTGAAGGGCTACGTCGTCACCGGCACGCGGACCAACATCGGGCTCCCCACCCGGCCCGGCGCCGCCCCCATCGGTGCCGCAGCCGCCCGTATGCACCGCCGCCCCCCGGGTGCCCCGAGCCACCCGGGCGGCTACCGCGAGCTCTCCGGCCGCGAGGTCGAGGTCCTGCGCCTCGTCGCGGAGGGCCAGTCCAACAAGGCCATCGGCGTCTCGATGGGCCTGTCCGCCCTGACCGTCAAGTCCCACCTCGCCCGGATCGCCCGCAAGCTCGGCACCGGCGACCGGGCCGGGATGGTCGCCGTCGCCCTGCGGACCGGGATCATCCACTGACACCCGCCCGGCGGCTCCCGGGGAAACTCCGGGGGAAGCCGGGGAAACACCCGAGCCTCCACCCCGCGCCCGTCGACGGAACGTTCCGGCGACGGGCGCGCCGTATCCGCGGATACCCTTGAGCGGTGACCGACGCCCAAGAGACCGCAGCAGACCTGCGCACCACCACCGGGGGCGGCCCCCCGGACGACGTCGAAAAGGCGCCGATTCCGTTGCTCGAGCCCCGTGAGGGGATCCCTCCGGTGGTCGCCGACGAGGACGCACTCGCCCGGGTGGTCGCGGCCTTCGCCGCGGGCACCGGGCCCGTGGCCGTCGATGCCGAGCGCGCCTCCGGATACCGCTACGGCCAGCGCGCCTATCTGGTGCAGCTGCGCCGCGAGGGCGCAGGATCCGCGCTGATCGACCCGGTCGGCTGCCCCGACCTGTCCGCACTGGGCGAGGCCCTGTCCGGCGCCGAGTGGATCCTGCACGCCGCCACCCAGGACCTGCCGTGCCTGCGCGAAATAGGCATGGTTCCCACCTCCTTGTTCGACACCGAGCTGGCCGGCCGCCTCGCCGGCTTCCCGCGGGTCGGACTGGGCGCGATGGTCGAGAGCGTGCTCGGCTACGCGCTGGAGAAGGGCCACTCCGCCGTCGACTGGTCCACCCGCCCGCTCCCGGAGCCGTGGCTGCGCTACGCCGCGCTCGACGTGGAGCTGCTGGTGGACCTGCGGGACGCGCTGGAGAAGGAACTGGACCGGCAGGGCAAGCTGGAATGGGCCCGGCAGGAGTTCGACGCCATCGCCGCCGCCCCGCCCGCGCCGCCGCGCAAGGATCCGTGGCGCCGTACGTCCGGCATGCACAAGGTGCGCCGCCGCCGGCAGATGGCCGTCGTACGGGAGCTGTGGGAGTCCCGGGACCGGATCGCGCAGCGGCGTGACGTGTCGCCCGGCAAGGTGCTGGGGGACGCGGCGATCGTCGAGGCCGCGCTCGCGCTGCCGGCCAACGTGCAGGCGCTGTCGGCCCTGCCCGGGTACGGGCAGCGGATGGGCCGGCGCCAGCTGGAGCAGTGGATGGCGGCCGTGGACCGGGCGAAGGCCCTGCCCGAGAACGCACTGCCGCAGCCGGGTGCGACCCCGGCGGGTCCGCCGCCGCCGCGTTCGTGGGCGGACAAGGACCCGGTCGCCGCGGCGCGGCTGGCGGCGGCGCGGACCGCCGTCTCGGCGATCGCGGAGGGCCTGAACCTGCCGCAGGAGAACCTGATCACCCCGGACACGGTCCGCCGGCTGTGCTGGGAGCCGCCGCAGCGGCTCGAGGCGGACGCGGTGGCGCAGGCCCTGGCGGGCTACGGCGCCCGTCCGTGGCAGATCGAACAGGTGACGCCGGCGCTGGTCACGGCCCTGGCCGCGACCGCCTGACGCCCCGGTTTCCCGAAAGAGCCCCCGGCCCCACCGGCCGGGGGTTCTTCCTGTCCCGGTTCCGCAACAGGGGCGCGGAAGCACTTTTGAACATGCTCAAACCTGGCTAGCTTTTTGAACATGATCAATCACGGGTACGAGGCATGGGTACGCGACTTCGAGGCCGAGCGGGAGCGCCGCGCGGCGGTCGGGGATCCGGAGTGGGGCCGGGGGGCCGTACTCGATCCGGCGCTCGTACGGAGCCTGCAGCGGTTCCAGGTCGGCGAGGACGGGGATGGCTCGGCTCTGATCGGCAAGGCGGACCGGGCCGGGGACCCGGTGTACGCGCAGGCGGTACGGCTCTTCGTGGCCGAGGAGCAGAACCACGCGCGGATGCTGGCGCTGCTGCTGGCGGCGGGCGGGGCCGGAACCCTGGACGGGCACTGGAGCGACGCGGTGTTCGTACGGCTGCGCAGGCTGCTGGGGCTGCGGGTGGAACTGCTGGTGCTGATGGTGGCGGAGGCGGTGGCCCTGGGGTACTACCGGGCGGTGCGGGACGGGGCCCCCGATCCGCTGGCGGCGGAGGTGGCGGGGCGGATCCTCGCGGACGAGGAGCGTCACGTCCCCTTCCACTGCCGGCGGCTGCACGAGGCGCTGACACCCCTCCCGGCCCCCGCCCGCCGGGCCGCCACCCTGGCCTGGCAGGCCATGCTCGCGGGGGCGGCCGTGGTCGTCGCCGTGGACCACGGCCCGGCGCTACGCCACCTCGGCATCCGGCGCCGCCGGTTCACCGCGGACGTGATCCGCTCCTCCGCCCCCCTGGTCAGGGCGATGTCCGCCCTTCCCACCCCTGCCGAATCCACCCTCGCCCGCATGTGAGGCGCGGGGTCCGGGGCGGGGCCCCGGGAGGCCGGGCGCAGCCCGGGGCGCCCCCGCGGCGACGCCCCCGGAGTGTGACCTTCGCCGCTCCTCCCGGAGGGGGTGTGCACGCCGGTTACCGGCAAGTAGCATGACCGGGTGAGCGGGCGCTCAGCCACCGGCCGACCGCGCCCCCGCGCAGCAGTGCACACCCGCACCTGGAGGAGAGCCAACGTGCCTCGTACCGTCAGGGACGTCGTCTTCGTCGACGGCGTCCGCACCCCGTTCGGCAAGGCGGGCCCGAAGGGCATCTACCACGAGACCCGCGCCGACGACCTCGTCGTGAAGGCGATCCGGGAGCTGCTGCGCCGCAACCCGGA
The DNA here is from genome assembly GCF_041200175.1 of Streptomyces sp. R33. Lineage (NCBI taxonomy): Bacteria > Bacillati > Actinomycetota > Actinomycetes > Kitasatosporales > Streptomycetaceae > Streptomyces > Streptomyces sp. R33. The sequence continues at coordinate 2,476,324 of NZ_CP165727.1, forward strand.
CCTGGACCCCAAGAAGATCGACGAGGTCGCCATCGCCGCGACCACGCAGATCGGTGACCAGGGCCTGACGCTGGGCCGTACCGCCGGCATCCTCGCGGGCCTCCCGCAGTCCGTCCCGGGCTACTCCATCGACCGCATGTGCGCCGGCGCGCTGACCGCCGTGACCGCCGTCGCGGGCGGCGTGGCCTTCGGTGCGTACGACGTCGCCCTCGCCGGCGGTGTCGAGCACATGGGCCGCCACCCCATGGGCGAGGGCGTCGACCCGAACCCGCGCTTCGTCTCCGAGAAGCTGGTCGACGAGTCCGCCCTCTTCATGGGCATGACCGCCGAGAACCTGCACGACCGGTACCCGACGATCACCAAGCTCCGCGCCGACGAGTACGCCGTGCGCTCGCAGGAGAAGGCCGCCAAGGCGTACGCCGACGGCAAGATCCAGCAGGACCTGGTCCCGATCTCGGTGCGCAACACCAACGAGGCGGCCGGTGAGACGGGCTGGGGCCTGGTCACCACCGACGAGCCGATGCGCCCGGGCACCACGCTGGAGAACCTGGCCGGCCTGAAGACCCCGTTCCGTACGCACGGCCGGGTCACCGCGGGCAACGCCGCCGGTCTCAACGACGGTGCCACCGCCGCGATCATCGCGTCCGAGGACTTCGCCCGCGAGAACAACCTCCCGGTCAAGATGCGCCTGGTCTCGTACTCCTTCGCGGGTGTCGAGCCGGAGGTCATGGGCTACGGCCCGATCCCGGCCACGGAGAAGGCCCTCGCCCAGGCCGGCCTGTCCATCGAGGACATAGGCCTGTTCGAGATCAACGAGGCGTTCGCGGTCCAGGTCCTCGCGTTCCTGGAGCACTACGGCATCGCCGACGACGACGCCCGCGTGAACCAGTACGGCGGCGCCATCGCGTTCGGCCACCCGCTGGCCTCCTCCGGCGTCCGCCTGATGACGCAGCTGGCCCGCCAGTTCGAGGAGCAGCCGCACGTCCGCTACGGCCTGACCACCATGTGCGTCGGCTTCGGCATGGGCGCCACGGTCATCTGGGAGAACCCGAACTTCAACGCCGAGGGAGACTCCAAGTGAGCACCACCGCTGAGCTCCTGAAGGGCGCGGCCGAGCTGTTCCCGGACGAGGTCGTCACGTCCGCGCACGTCCGCCACCTGGACCTGCCGTTCGGCGCCGGGCGCTTCGCGCTCATCACGCTGGACAACGGCTTCGACCACACCAAGCCGACCACGTTCGGCCCGCAGTCCCTCGCCAACCTGAACGCGGCGATCGACCAGGTCGAGCAGGAGGCCCTCGCGGGCTCCATCGTCGGCGCGGGCATCACCGGCAAGCCGTTCATCTTCGCGGTCGGCGCCGACCTCAAGGGTGTCGAGCTGCTGAAGCAGCACGACGAGGCGCTCGCCATCGGCAAGGGCGGCCACGACGTCTTCAAGCGCCTCTCGGCGCTGGCGGTCCCGACCTTCGCGTACTACAACGGCGCGGCGATGGGCGGCGGTGTCGAGGTCGGCCTGCACTGCACCTACCGCACCGTCTCGAAGGCCATCCCGGCCTTCTCCCTCCCCGAGGTCTTCCTCGGCCTGGTCCCCGGCTGGGGCGGCTGCGCCATCCTGCCGAACCTGATCGGCGCCGAGCGCGCGGTCTCGGTGATCATCGAGAACTCGCTCAACCAGAACAAGCAGCTGCGCGGCAAGCAGGTCTTCGACCTGGGCATCGCCGACGCGCTGTTCGAGGGCGCGGACTTCCTGGAGCAGTCGCTCCTGTGGACCGCGAACGTCCTGAACGGCACGACCGAGGTCGTCCGCGCCGAGATCGACCGCGGCGAGGCCTGGGACGCGGCCGTCGCCAAGGGCCGTTTCATCGCGGACTCCAAGGTGCACGGCGCCGCTCCGGCCGCCTACCGCGCGCTGGACATCATCGCCGCGGCCAAGTCGGGCGACCTGCAGGCCGGCTTCGACGCCGAGGACACGGCCCTGGCCGACCTCATCATGGGCGGCGAACTGCGCTCGGGCATCTACGCCTTCAACCTGGTCCAGAAGCGCGCCAAGCGCCCGGCCGGTGCCCCGGACAAGTCGCTGGCCCGTCCGGTCACCAAGGTCGGCGTCGTCGGCGCGGGCCTGATGGCCTCGCAGCTGGCGCTGCTCTTCCTGCGCCGCCTGGAGGTGCCGGTGGTCCTCACCGACATCGACCAGGAGCGCGTGGACAAGGGTGTGGGCTACGTCCACGCCGAGATCCAGAAGCTGCTCGGCAAGGGCCGCATCAACCAGGACAAGGCCAACCGCCTGACCGCCCTGGTGACCGGTGTCCTGGACAAGGCCGAGGGCTTCGCGGACGCGGACTTCATCATCGAGGCCGTGTTCGAGGAGATGTCCGTCAAGCAGAAGGTGTTCGCGGAGGTCGAGGCGGTCGCCCCGGCGCACGCGATCCTCGCCACCAACACCTCCTCGCTGTCGGTGTCGGAGATGGCCTCGAAGCTCCAGCACCCGGAGCGCGTGGTCGGCTTCCACTTCTTCAACCCGGTCGCGATCCTCCCGCTGCTGGAGATCGTCCGCGGTGAGCAGACCGACGACGCCTCGCTGGCCACGGCCTTCGGTGTCGCCAAGAAGCTGAAGAAGACCGCGGTCCTCACCAAGGACGCCCCGGCGTTCGTCGTGAACCGCATCCTGACCCGCTTCATGGGCGAGATCCAGAACGTCATCGACGAGGGCACCCCGGTCGTCACGGCGGAGAAGGCCATCGAGCCGCTCGGCCTGCCGATGTCCCCGCTGGTGCTGCTGGAGCTCGTCGGCCCGGCGATCGGTCTGCACGTCTCCGAGACCCTCAACCGCGCCTTCCCGGAGCGCTTCACCGTCTCCCCGAACCTGGCTGCCGTCGTCAAGGCCGGCAAGCGCGGCTTCTACGTCTACGACTCCGGCAAGCCGGAGCTGGACCCCGAGGTCGCCGCCCTCCTCGTCCAGGGCGACTCCGTCCTGACGGAGGAGCAGGTCCGCGACCGCGTCCTGGACGCGGTGGCGCAGGAGATCGGCCTGATGCTGGAGGAGGGTGTCGTGGCCGAGGCCCAGGACATCGACCTCTGCCTCATCACGGGCGCCGGCTGGCCCTTCCACCTGGGCGGCATCACGCCGTACCTGGACCGCGAGGGTGTCTCGGAGCGCGTGAACGGCAAGAAGTTCCTCGCCCCGGGCCTGGCGAGCGTCCCGGTCTGAGGACCGTACGCCCGTGGGTACGCCCGTACGCCGGGCGGTGCGTGAGCATCGCGGACGCCCGTCCCCCTCGTGGGGGCGGGCGTCCGCCGTTCCACGGGGCAGGGCGGGGGCGGCGCCAGGCACCGGGCCCGGCGCGGAACCTGCCCGCCCGAGCTGGCAGAATACGGTCCATGGCGGATGGCAAGACACCTTTCAGCCGCCGGACCCTGCTGTTCGCGGGCGGCGCGGTGGCCGCCGGCCTCACCACGAGCGGGCTGACCTGGGCGCTGCGCGCCGAGCCCGGTGAGCAGGCCGATGCCCGGCCGGTGGCCGGCGAGTTCGACATGCGGACCGGTGGGCAGCTGCTCGCTTCGACTCCGCTGTTCAATACGACGGGTCCGCAGTCGTTCGCCTTCGACGACACGAACGGTCAGGTCTACACCCTGCAGACCGTCCAGGCCGGTATCCGGCTCGACGACGAGGAGGACGCGGTCGACGCGGGCGACCGGAAGACCTCCGGCGACTTGTGCCTGACCCGGCTGAGCAGTTCCGGGCAGACGCTCGGGCACATGTATCTGCGCGGCTTCGGTCACGGAATTTCCTGCGGCGTCGAGCCGACGGGCCAGCGCACGTACATATGGGTGGAGGGCAGGGCCGACGCCGAAAGCGGTTACGGCCGCACGGTGGTCCGGGTGCCGTTCAAGGACGGTTCGGTCCTCGACAGTTCCGACGAGTCCGTCCACCATTTCGATCCGGTTCCCGGATCCACCGACGTCTCCCCCGCGCTCGACCTGCCCGGTGAGCGGGTCCTGGTGAGCCACGAGGAGGAGGGCGTGCACCGGTTCTCGGTGTACGGGATGGCGGACTTCCTGGCCGGGCGCTTCAGCCCCTCGCAGGTCATCAAGGCCGGGGTGCAGGTCAAGGAAGAGGAGTGGTTCCAGGGCTGCGCGCTGTACGGGGACTTCATCTACGTGCTGACCGGCAACCCGTATACCGGACAGAACGGGGACAATCCCCGGAAGTCCGGGGGAAATACATTTGTCTCCGCAATTGACGTCCGCACCGGCAAAGCGCAAGGGCGTCACCGCGTGACCGTGGCACCGGATCTGGTCTACCGGGAACCCGAGGGAATCGCGGTCAGTCTGGCCGGCGGACGGCCGGCTTTGTGCGTCGGATTTTCCGTGAAGGCGAAGGACCGGCGCGAGCTGGCGCTGTATCGCTACACCCCTTGAGGACCCGCGCAACAGGAACTCAAGAGGGACTGATGTCACACGCCTTTGTGAAGAAGCCCTGAATCATTGGGCTGTGGTTCACCAGGCGTTCTAGAGCCGTCCATGAGGCTGCTTATACTACTGCGACACTTCACAGGATCCTTATACCTCCACAGGGGGAGGCACCGCACCATGGGCTCCAAGCGGCTGCGAGCCGTGTTCGGCGTTCTGATCACGGCTGGGCTCATCCTCAGCTTCGTCGGGATGCTGGTCGCCGTCGCTTTCGTCTCACTCCCCCTGTTCGCGGGCTGCGCCGCGCTCAGCTACGTCGCCGACCTGATGCTCCACAACACCGAGTCGCCGACGCTGGAGAAGCTGCGCGACTCGCGTTTCGGCCTCACCATGCGCTTCCTGATCCGGCAGTTCCTGCTGCTGGGCCTGTGCGGGGCCATCGCCGACATCGAGTCGTTCGTGGCGCAGATGACGACCATCGGCCTGCTCCTCCTGTTCATCCTGCAGCTCGCGTACGGCGCGCTCCTCAAGCACGTCCGCAAGATGCGCAACGAACTGCCGTTCACCACGCGCGGGCTGGACCTGGAGGCCCTCGGCATCCGCCGCATGCCGCACCCGTTCCTGATGAACAAGCACGTCCGCAAGACGCTGCACCTGGACATCCCGCTGGTGGCCGGCTCGCTCACCACCATCGCGACGGACGACTGGCGCTTCGTCACGTACGGCATGATCACCACCGTCTTCCTCGCCTACTTCTCGCTGCTGGTGCTGGTGCCCGACGCGCGCAACGCGCTCAAACTGCCCACCACCGACGAGGCCATCGAGGAGCTCAACCACCAGCTGGCCGAATACCGCCCCCAGGTCGCGCTGTACTTCACCTTCGCCGCCGTCTCCAAAGACTTCATGTACCAGGTGAACATGTGGCTGGAGTCGCTGGAGGCACTGGAGCTGCGGCCCATCATCGTGCTGCGCGAGCGGGCCACCCTGCGCTACCTGGACGCCACCTCGGTTCCCGTCATCTGCATTCCGAAGGCGGACAACCTCGCCCGTATCGAGATGAACGAACTCCGTGTCGCCCTCTACCCCGGCAACGCGGGCAAGAACGTGCACATGCTCCAGCGCGCCGAGGTCAAGCACGTCTTCATCGGCCACGGCGACAGCGACAAGCTCGCGAGCAGCAACCGGGTCAGCAAGGTCTTCGACGAGATCTGGGTGGCCGGCCGGGCAGGCCGCGACCGCTACGAGCGCATCAAGCACGCCGTGTCGCACCACCAGATCGTCGAGGTCGGCCGCCCCCAGCTGATGCCCCTGCACCGCTGGACCGGCCGGGTCGCGGGGCCCGTGCCCACCGTCATCTACGCCCCCACCTGGGAGGGCTGGACCGACGACGCCTGCTACACCTCCGTCATCCCGGCCGGCGAGAAGCTGATCAAGGCGCTGCTCGACTACGACCGCGACATCCGCATCATCTACAAGCCGCACCCCCTCACCGGCTCGCGCTCCGCCGAGGCGGCCGCCGCCCACCGCCGCGTCATCGCCCTCCTCGAGGAGGACAACGCCCGGCGCTTCGGCCGCAACCTCACCGACTCCAAGGCCGCCGCCAAGAAGCTCGCCCGGATCGACCAGCGCATCGCCGACCTCTCCGAGCGCGGCGTCCGCTCCAAGTACCCGGACCTCACCGAGGAGGAGCGGACCGCCCGCATCCGGCGCAGCCGCAACCAGGCCGGCGCCCTGTACTGGAGCGCCGTCCCCGACGCCGCGCACCACGTGGTGACCGAGCGGATCCCGGCCCTGTACGACTGCTTCAACCAGTCCGACCTGCTCATCGGCGACATGTCCAGCGTCGTCTCCGACTTCGTCGCGACCCTCAAGCCGTACGCGATCTTCAACCTCGACGGCCTGCCGGACGACCAGTTCCGCAACGAGCAGCGGACGGCGTACGCCTCCTACCTGCTGGACGGGGACTGCAACGGTCTCGCCGAGGCCATCGAGGCCACGCTGAACCCGCGCGAGGACCTCATGGCCCCGTACCGCGAGCAGCTCAAGGAGTACCTCCTCGGCGAGGAGTACCCGCCGTCGATCGTCCGCTTCAACGCGGCCGCCAACAACCTCTACCGGCGGGGGCTGCGCGACTTCCCCATCGAATACCCGGAGCAGGCCGCCTACCCCGTGTAGGCGTGCCCGCCCCGGTGCTCGAGTCGCGCCGCCCGTCCACCCACCGCCTGCCCGACCGCCGTGCCGCACCCTCAGCTCAGGAAGAAGGAGCCTTGACCTCCAGGCCCGTCCCCCACCGCACCGTCGCCGTCGTTCTCGCTGGGGGCACAGGCCAGCGCATCGGTCTCGAGATACCGAAGCAGCTGCTCAAGATCGCCGGCAAGTCGATCCTGGAGCACACGCTCCACGTCTTCGAGAACGCGCCGGACGTCGACGAGGTGATCCTCCTCATGACGCCCGCGTTCGTGGAGGACGCCCGCCGCATCGTGGAGCGGGCCCGGCTCGGCAAGGTCACCCGGGTCCTGGCCGGCGGCTCGACCCGCAGCGAGACCACCCGGATCGCCATCGACGCCGCGGCCGCCGGGCTGGCCGAGGGCGAGGACTGCAACCTCCTCTTCCACGACGCGGTGCGCCCGCTGCTGTCGCAGCGCGTGGTGCGCGAATGCGTCGAGTCCCTCGAGCGCTACCAGGCCGTCGACGTCGCCATCCCGTCCTCCGACACCGTCATCGTGACCCGCACCCACGGCGACGACGGCGAGTTCATCACCGAGGTCCCCGACCGCTCCCGGCTGCGCCGCGGCCAGACCCCGCAGGGCTTCCGGCTCTCCACGATCCGCGCCGCGTACGAGCGGGCCGCCGCGGACCCCTTCTTCCAGGCCACCGACGACTGCTCCGTCGTCGTGAAGTACCTGCCCGACGTCCCGGTCCACGTGGTCACCGGCGATGACTACAACATGAAGGTCACCCAGCCCGTCGACGTCTTCATCGCCGACAAGCTGTTCCAGCTCGCCTCCCACGCCGCGCCCGCCCAGGCCGGCGAGGCCGCGTACCGCGAGCAGCTGGCAGGCAAGACGATGGTGGTCTTCGGTGGCTCGTACGGCATCGGCGCCGACATCTCCCGCATCGCGGAGGGCTTCGGCGCCCGCGTCTTCGCCCTGGGCCGCTCCACCACCGGCACGCACGTCGAGAACCCCGACCACGTCGAGGAGGCCCTGGCCAAGGCCTACGCCGAGACCGGCCGCATCGACTACGTCGTCAACACCGCGGGCGTGCTGCGCGTCGGCCGCCTCGACGCGACCGACAACGACACGATCCGCGAAGCGCTCGAGGTCAACTACCTCGCGCCCGTCAACATCGCCCGGACCTCGTACAAGTACCTGAGCGAGACCCAGGGCCAGCTGCTGCTGTTCACCTCCAGCAGCTACACCCGCGGCCGCGCCGAGTACAGCCTGTACTCCTCGACCAAGGCCGCCATGGTCAACCTGACCCAGGCGCTGGCCGACGAGTGGGCCGAGGACGGCATCCGCGTCAACTGCGTGAACCCGGAGCGCACCGCCACCCCGATGCGCACCAAGGCGTTCGGCCAGGAGCCCCCGGCCTCGCTGCTCACGTCCGAGTCGGTCGCCCTGACCTCCCTGGACGTCCTGCTGTCCGAGATGACCGGTCACGTGATCGACGTACGCAAGCAGGACCCGACCACGACGCCGGCGCAGCGCTCCGGCTTCGAGGCGGCGCTGGCGTCCGTACTGATCCAGACCACGGAGGACCAGGGGGTCTAGGCGTGACGTACACACCCGGACAGCAGCAGCCGCCGCGGAGGATCTTCGTGGCCGGCGACTCCGAGGCGGTCGCCCGGCCGTACAGCTATCTGCCGATGGTGGGCTGGGCCCAGGCCCTGCCCCTCTTCCTCACCGATGCGGTCGAGGTCGTCAACTGCGCCCGCGCCCGCGCGAGCTCGAAGAGCTTCCGCGAGCGCGGCCGGCTCCAGTGGATCCTCGACAACCTCGAGCCCGGCGACTACCTGCTGTTCGGCTTCGGCCAGATCGACTGGAAGACGGACCCCGGCCTGCACACCAAGCCGTTCTCCACCTTCCAGGAGAACATGGCCGCCTTCGTGCACGGCGCGCGCGAGCGCCAGGCCCACCCGGTGATCCTGCTGCCGTACGAACGGCGCCGCATGGACGCTCACGGCAACGTCGCCCGCTTCCTGGGCGACTACCCGCTCGCCGCCCGGCAGCTGGCCGAGGACGAGCACGTTCCGGTCGTCGACCTGTACGGCCAGAGCGTGCAGTGGTGGGAGGAGCTCGGGCCCGAGCAGTCCAAGCTCGTCTTCACCTATCTGCGGCCGGGCGAACCGCTCCTGGAGAACGTCCAGGACGGGGACAACGTGCACCTGCGTGCGGAGGGCGCGATCGAGTGCGCCCGGTTCGTCGCCCGCAGCCTCGCCGAGCAGGGCGTCATCCCCTCCCCGTGGGTCCGCGACCTCGACCGCCGCCGGTTCTCCTACGAGGAGATGGGCTGGCTGGACGAGGAGACGTTCTCGCACCGTACGAAGTCCCGGGTGTCCGCGCCCGCGGCACGCAAGGAGTCCAGCGCGTGAACCTCCTCCGCCGCGGGCAGGCCGTCGGCGACACCCCGTCACTGGGCGCCGTGTACGCGGCCCTGTACAGCTCGGCCGACCCGCGCCGCGGTCTCTCCCCGGGCGAGACCGTCCAGTTCGGCCTGTCCGTGGCACCCGATCAGGGCGCCCCGCGGGGCTGCGCGTACCTGGCGGAGGAACCGCTGACCGCCGTCGGCGAGATCGTCGGCGTGCAGGGGCTGGAGTACTTCCCCCGCCAGCGCTGGTTCCGGGTCCGCGCCGACGCCGGGGAGCAGACGACGGGGGTCCTGCACCTGCGCGTCGGCGACTCGGCCACGGCACGCAGCATCCGGCCCCGGATCCTCGTGGGCATCCCGGACGCCTCGGGCCGCAGGCTCGTACGGACGGGGAAGCTCGCCGCCGAGCCCCTGCCGCTGCGGCCGGCCACCGCCCGCGGCCTGCGGATCGCGACCGGGCCGGACCGGCCGGGCACCGTCAACGTGCTCTCGGCTGCCCCGGCGGGCAGCACCGCGATCTCCGTGACGCAGCCGCGGGGCGGCCGGGCGCAGCTGTCGCAGGACGGCTGGGTCACCTACGCGCCCGCCCCGGGTTTCACCGGCTACGACCGGTTCGAGTACACGGTGGGCACGGCCGCGGCCGCCAAGCTGACCTCGCACGTGAACGTCTTCGTGGGCTCCCTGGAGCACATCCCGGGCGCCTTCCCGCAGCATCCGTCGGACAGTGCCCCGCGACCTTGGCAATGGCCCGAACTCACCGGGGAGATGCCGTGGCCCCGCCCCGCCGCTCCGCAGAACTGACGAGGATCCCGACACCATGAACACCGCCGCCGTCGGCCCCACCGACGTCAAGGACGTGACGGTCGCCGTCCGGGTCTGCAACCAGGCCGCCGCGCTCGACGCCTGCCTGGCCTCCGTCTTCGTGCAGTCCATCGGCACGGAGCGACTGGAGATCATCGGCGTCGACGACGGCTCGACCGACGAGAGCGGGTCCGTGCTCGCACGCGCGGCGCACCAGTACCCCGCCTTCGTCCGCGTGGGGCAGGTGTCGCACGGGCTGAGTCCGGCGGCCGCCCGCAACTGGGCGCTGAGCCAGGTGCGCGGACGGTACGTCATCTTCCTGGAGGCCACCGACCGGCTGGCGCCCGATGCGCTGGAGCGGATGGTCGCGGCGGCCGACGCGAACGAGGCCGACGTCGTGCTCGGCAAGCTGGAGAGCTCGGGCCGGCATGCGGTCGCGACGTCGATGTTCCGCAAGAACCAGGCCTACACCGACGTCTACGCCTCGCGCGTCTACTGGTCGCTGACGCCGGACAAGCTGTTCCGCACCAGCCTGCTGCAGCGCCGCGGGCTCGCCTTCCCCACCGACATGGTGATCGGCGACGACCAGGCCTTCACGGCCGGCGCCTTCATCGGGGCGGACAACGTCTCGGTCGTCGGCGACGCGACCTGCGTGGTCAAGGGCCCCTCGCCGGCGGAGCGGGCGACGCTGCCGGACCGGGTCGCCCTGGTCTCGCGGATGCTGGCCCTGGTCGCCTCGCAGCTGCCGGAGGGGCCGCGCCGGGACAAGCTCCAGTCCCGGCACCTGGAGGTGGAGCTCGGCAAGGCGACCGCGGCCGCGCTGCTGTCCGCCACCGATGCGGCGGAGCGGGACCAGACCCTGTGGGCCGCCGCCGAGGTGCTGCGCACCCAGGCGTCCCCGGGGGCGCTGGCGCTGCTGCCGCGCATGGTGGCCGTACGGTTCGCCCTGCTGGCGCAGGGCCGCTTCGCCGAGGCGCAGCGGATGGCCGCGTTCGAGGCGGACAAGGAGCGTCCGGCCGTCCGCAAGACGGTGGAGAACGGCCGGGTGTACACGACGCTGCCGTTCTTCCGCGACCCGCAGGTCCCCCTGCCGGACGAGCTGTTCGACATCACCGGTGACATGACGGTCACCCACCAGCTGGAGAAGGCCCGATGGGACGGGCCGATGCTGCTGCTGGAGGGCTTCGCGTTCTTCGAGCAGCTGTCGACGAAGGACCGTGCCACCCGGGTGGTGCTGCGCGAGCGGACGAGCGGTGCGGTGGAGAGCTGTCAGGTCACGGCCCGCCGGGACGACGCGCTGACCAACGCCAAGGGCAGGCCGCGGGCGATGGGCCGCTTCTCCTGCCGGGTCAACCTGGCGCAGACCTCGAGCGGCTGGCCGCTCCCGCCGGGCACCTGGGACCTGCACCTCGCGGTCGGCTTCGAGGGCGTGACCCGGGAGGTGCGGCTCGGCCCGCGGCGCGCCGGGGAGCTCGACACGACCGCCCGGATGCCGGTGCGGATCGCGGCCGCGCCGGGTACCCAGGGCATGGAGCTGGCGGCCACCCCGTACTACACGGAGTCCGGCGGTCTCAGCATCGAGGTGTCGCAGCGGACGCCGCTGCCGCGGCACGCCTGACGGGGTCGCGGGGCGGCCGCCTTGCCGCCCCGCGCCGCCGTCCGGCTCAGGCGGCGTCCCAGGGGCCGAAGACCAGCCCCTGCTGGGTGGTGTCCTGGCGGGTGCAGGTCAGTGCGCCGTCCGCGTCGAAGGCGGCCACCACGATGCGGCCTGCCCCGTCGACGGCCACCTGGGGCGCGTGCGCGCCGTGGCCGCCGAGGGAGGCCCACCAGGTGCCGTAACCCTCGTTCTCGGTCACGTAGGCGGTGAGTTCTACGTCGCCCTCGGCGCCGGTCTGTGCGAGCACCGTGCAGTCGTAGCCGCCGATGACGGCCCGGACCACGCCGGGCGCGCCCGTACCGCCGGCGCCGCCGAGGGCCATCAGGCCGCCTCCCTGGGCGCCCTGCTGCCCGGCCCGCCAGGCGACCAGCGATCCGTCGCCCGGGTAGCGCCAGAAGTACGTCACCCTGCGCGGGCCCGTCTCGCACAGGACCGGGGTGCCGGGAACGACCGGCGTGGGGATGCGGTCGGCGAGCTGGAAGCGGCCCTGGCCGACACCCACCCAGCGGTCGGCTCCGGCCCGCCCGAGGGCGAGCAGCTCCAGCGGGCCGCCCGCCGACATGAGCGGCGCCACGTCGCCCCCGTACGGCTCCGGCGCCACCTGCTTCCAGCCGCCCCACGCGCCCTCGGCGTTGCGGCTGCGCCGCAGGACGCCGCCGTGGCGCAGGGAGACGAGGACGTGCGTGGAGCCCGAGCGCTGGTTGACGGCGATGCGGGGCGGCCCGGCCAGCCGGTCGTCGGCGGGGCCGCCGCGCAGGCCGGGGGTGCCGAGGCTGTGCCAGTCGATCATGCCGCGGCCCGGCTGGAACTGGGTGGAGACGATGACTTCGGGGCCCTGCGCGCCGTCCTGGCCGGCCCGCAGGGCGACGAAGTGCACGTACCCCTCGCGGCTCTGCGCCATCGCGACGGTGCCCAGCCAGCCGGGGATTTCGAACACGTCGGGGCCGGTCCAGCCGGCGTGGGGGGCCGCCGCCTCGGTCCAGCGCAGCAGGCCGCGCGGGGTGCACGCGTAGGCCGTCAGACGGCCGTCGCCGCCCTTGAACAGCCAGTTTCCGGCCACCGACGGCGACCGGCGAGAACCCGGTCCGCCCGGGGCCGCATCCTGCACGGTGTGGTCGGAAGTGGCGCCCCGGCTCCCGCTTTTGCCTCGGATCACGCCACTGTCCACCCTTCTGCCGAGTATGTCCTGCTCAAGCGGCAGGGCTCTTCACCGGAAAGAACCAGCCACTCGAAAGTGTGTCTTATGATGCACCCCATCGATAATAGAAGGGCTCTGCCTCCATGACCGACCGGCCCTCGGCCACCACTCCCCCGTCCCGGCGCAAGCCGCGGCGCGGCGGCAGGCGACGTGCCCTGCGAATCGTGCTGATGACGGTGGCCGTGCTCATCCTCGCGGCCGGTGGCGCGGGCTGGTGGGCCTACAGCCATCTCAACGGCAACATCGACAGCGTCGACCTGGACCAGGCGATCGGCGACAACCGCCCGAAGAAGGTCGTCGCGGGCGCGCAGAACGTCCTCGTACTCGGCTCCGACTCGCGTGCCGGGGCCAATGCGGACCTCGACCACGGCGATGTGAGCGGCGCCCGCTCGGACACCGCCATGCTGGTGCACATACCCGAGGGCCGGTCCAAGGCCACCGCGGTGAGCATCCCGCGCGACACCCTGATCAGCCGGCCCGAATGCAAGGACGCCGACGGCAAGACCGTCAAGGCCGCGAACCGGGTCATGTTCAACTCGGTCTACTCTCTGGCCGGACCGGCCTGCGTGGTCAAGACCGTGGAGCAGATGTCCGGGATCCGCGTGGACCACTTCGTCGAGGTCGACTTCGCCGGCTTCAAGGGCCTGGTCGACGCGCTCGGCGGGGTCACCGTCACCCTCGACAAGCCGATGAGCGGGGCCAAGGGCGGGCTCAAGCTCGACGCCGGCACGCACCGGCTGAACGGCGCCGACTCGCTGAAGTTCGTCCGTACCCGCTACGGCTACGGCGACGGCAGCGACCTCGGGCGCATAGGCCTCCAGCAGCAGTTCATGATGGCGATGCTGTCGGAGATCAAGAAGCAGGACGCGCTCGGCAACCCGGCCCGGCTCTACAAGCTCGCCGACGCCGGGACGAAGTCGCTGACCACCGACTCCGACCTCGCCTCCCTCACCTCCCTGGCCGACTTCGCCCAGAGCATGAAGGGCGTGGACCCCGACACCATGGAGACGATCATGCTTCCGGTCGCCTACGACAAGGTGGACCCGAACCGCGTGGTCGTCGCGGAGCCGCAGGCGGGCCAGCTGTGGGAGGCCCTGCGCACCGACCAGAAGATCCCGGCGGAGGCGAAGAAGTCCCCCGCCAAGGGCTGACCGGCCGGACACGGAAGCCGGCCGTACGGATGACCCGTACGGCCGGCTTCCGGCCTTCCTCCGCTAGAACTTCGCTTCGGGGCCGGTCTTGCCGAGGCGGCTGTGCGAGCGTCCGTAGGCGAAGTAGACGACGATGCCGATCGCCATCCAGACCCCGAAGCGGATCCAGGTCTCGGCCGGCAGGTTGAGCATCAGCCAGAGCGAGGCCGCGATCGACAGGATCGGGATCAGCGGCACCCACGGGGTACGGAAGGCCCGGTGCAGGTCGGGACGGGTCTTGCGCAGGATGATCACGCCGAGGGCAACGAGCACGAAGGCGAACAGCGTGCCGATGTTCACCAGTTCCGCGAGCTTCTCCAGGCTGGTGAAGCCCGCCACGACGGCGATGATCACGCCGAGGAGGAGGGTCGCCCGGTAGGGGGTCCGGTACTTGGGGTGGGTGACGGAGAAGACGCGCGGCAGCAGTCCGTCACGGCTCATCGCGAAGAACACGCGGGTCTGGCCGAGCAGCAGGATCATGCTCACGGTGATCAGGCCGACGGCCGCCCCGAGACTGATGGCGCCCGAGAAGAACGGCTGGTTCACCGACTTGAAGGCTTCGGCCAGTGGCGCGGTCGGCGACATCTCCGAGTACTTCTGCATGCCGGTGACCACGAGCGTCACGGCGACGTAGAGCACGGTGCAGATGAGGAGCGAGCCGAGGATGCCGCGCGGCATGTCCCGCTGGGGGTTCTTGGTCTCCTCGGCCGCCGTCGCCACGACGTCGAAGCCGATGAAGGCGAAGAAGATGAGCGAGGCCGCGGTGAAGATGCCCATGACACCGAAGTTGGTGGGCGCGTAGCCGAAGAGAAGCTGGACCAGTGGCGCGTGCAGGTCGCCGCCCGCTTCCTGCGGCTGGGCCGGAGGGATGAACGGCGAGTAGTTGTCGGCCTTGATGAAGAACAGGCCCGCGACGATGACCAGCAGGACCACGGTGACCTTGATGGCGACCACGATCGCGGTGATCCGCGCCGAGAGCTTCGTCCCGACGACCAGGATCGCGGTCAGCGCCAGGATCAGCAGGAAGGCCAGCAGGTCGAAGGTCCCTCCCGCGTCCGGTCCGGACAGCGCGGTGGGCAGGTCCCAGCCCAGGTTGGTGTGCATCAGGTGACGCACGTAGCCGGACCAGCCGACCGCCACGACGGCGGTGCCGAGCGCGAACTCCAGCACCAGGTCCCAGCCGATGATCCAGGCCGGCAGCTCACCGATCGAGGCGTACGAGAAGGTGTACGCGGATCCTGCCACCGGCACGGTGGACGCGAACTCGGCGTAGCAGAGCGCCGCGAGAGCGCAGACGATGCCCGCCGCCACGAAGGCCAGGGAGGTGGCGGGACCGGCGTTGTTCCGGGCGGCGATGCCCGTGAGGACGAAGATGCCGGTGCCGATGATGACGCCCACACCGAAGACGGTCAGGTCCCAGGCCGAGAGTGATTTCCGGAGCGCGTGCTCCGGCTCCTCCGTATCACGGATGGACTGCTCCACCGTCTTGGTGCGGAAGGGGCTGTTCATATCCCTACTCACCGACGCACCTCCGAAACAGGTGTCGACGCACGCGAACGGGCCGGGAGGCCCACCCTTCAAGGGTGATCTCCCGGCCCGTGACGTGCAACCGCGCGGCGATCCAGCGGCTGGTACCCGTCCTAGTCGACGGCGGCGGCCGGCTCGCTGTCGAACCGCCCGTCCAGCTTGGCGACCAGGCCGGTGACCTGCCGGGCGATGTCCGGCGCGGTCAGGCCGATTTCGGCCATGATCTCCTTGCGGAGGGCGTGGTCGAGGAAGCGCTGCGGGATGCCGAAGTCGCGCAGCGGTACGTCGACGCCCGCGTCGCGCAGCGCCTGCGCGACGGCGGAGCCCACGCCGCCGGTGCGGCCGTTGTCCTCGACGGTGACGACCACGCGGTGCCGGTCCGCGAGCGGGGCCAGGGCCTCGTCCACGGGCTTGACCCAGCGGGGGTCGACGACGGTCGTGGAGATCCCCTGCTTGTCGAGCAGGTCGGCGATTTCCAGGCACATCGGGGCGAGTGCGCCGACCGAGACGAGCAGTACGTCCGGACGGGTGACCTCGGGGGCCGGGGCGCGCAGGACGTCCATGGCGCCGATGCGGCCGACGGCCGGGACGGCCGGGCCGACGACGCCCTTGGAGTAGCGCACGACGGTCGGGGCGTCCTTGACCTCGACGGCCTCGCGGAGCTGGGCGCGCAGCTGCTCGGCGTCGCGCGGGGCGGCGAGCCGCAGGCCGGGCACGACCTGGAGGATCGACATGTCCCACATGCCGTTGTGGGAGGCGCCGTCGTCGCCGGTCACGCCGGCCCGGTCCAGGACGAAGGTGACCCCGCACTTGTGCAGGGCCACGTCCATCAGGACCTGGTCGAAGGCGCGGTTGAGGAACGTCGCGTACACCGCGAAGACCGGGTGCACCCCGCCGGTGGCCAGGCCCGCCGCCGAAGTGGCGCCGTGCTGCTCGGCGATGCCCACGTCGTAGATGCGGTCCGGGAAGGCCTCGGCGAACTTGTTGAGGCCGACCGGGTGGAGCATGGCGGCGGTGATGCCGACGATGTCCGCGCGCTCGTGGCCGAGCTTGACCATCTCGTCGGCGAAGACGGAGGTCCAGCTGGCGGCCGCGGTCTTGACCGGCAGTCCGGTGTCCGGGTGGATCACGCCGACCGCGTGGAAGCGGTCCGCCTCGTGCTCCAGGGCCGGGGTGTAGCCGCGGCCCTTCTGGGTGAGGCAGTGCACGATGACCGGGCCGCTGAAGCGCTTGGCGCGCTGCAGGGCGGACTCCAGGGCCTCGATGTCGTGGCCGTCGATGGGCCCGATGTACTTCAGGCCGAGGTCCTCGAACATGCCCTGCGGGGCGATGAAGTCCTTCAGGCCCTTCTTGGCGCCGTGCAGGGTCTCGAAGAGCGGCTTCCCGACGACCGGGGTGCGCTCGAGGAGCTCCTTGCCGCGGGCCAGGAAGCGCTCGTAGCCGTCCGTGGTGCGCAGGGTGGCCAGGTGGTTGGCGAGGCCGCCGATGGTGGGGCCGTACGAGCGCTCGTTGTCGTTGACGACGATGACCAGCGGACGGTCCTTGGC
The DNA here is from genome assembly GCF_041200175.1 of Streptomyces sp. R33. Classification (NCBI taxonomy): domain Bacteria; kingdom Bacillati; phylum Actinomycetota; class Actinomycetes; order Kitasatosporales; family Streptomycetaceae; genus Streptomyces; species Streptomyces sp. R33. The sequence continues at coordinate 2,493,243 of NZ_CP165727.1, forward strand.
GGCGGCGATGTTGTTCAGCGCCTCCCAGGCCATGCCACCGGTCAGCGCGCCGTCGCCGATGACGGCGGCGACGTGGTGGTCCTCCCGGCCGAGCACCTCGTTGGCCTTGGCGAGGCCGTCGGCCCAGCCCAGCACGGTGGAGGCGTGGGAGTTCTCGATCACGTCGTGGTCGGACTCGGCGCGCGAGGGGTAGCCGGACAGGCCGCCCTTGGTGCGCAGGCCGGCGAAGTCCTGGCGGCCCGTGAGCAGCTTGTGGACGTAGGCCTGGTGGCCGGTGTCGAAGAGGACCTTGTCCTTGGGCGAGTCGAAGACCCGGTGCAGAGCGATCGTCAGTTCGACCACCCCGAGGTTGGGGCCGAGGTGCCCGCCGGTCTTGGAGACGGCGTCGACGAGGAAGGACCTGATCTCGGCGGCGAGCTGGTCGAGCTCCTCCTGGCTGAGCCGGTCCAGATCGCGCGGTCCCTTGATGCGGGTCAGCAGCACCCGTGCCTCCTTGCAGTTGCTTGCTGGTCTGTCGAGTCTAATGTTCCGTCGGCGACCGCGGTCATCGGGCTGCCGCACACGGGTCACAGCTTCGTCATGGCTGTACACATCCCTGTGCAGATCACCCCGAAGTCACACATCACATTCGGGCGTATACCCACACAGGCGTACGCACAGATGTACGTGCAGACGTACGCACGGATGCCCGGTGCCACACGGGGTGGCACCGGGCACTGTGACCGGTCTTACCGCGACGGGCGCGGCGTCAGGCGCGTCCGGCCGTCTTCTGGGTCTTGCGGGTGACCGAGTCGATCACCACGGTGGCCAGCAGCACCGCGCCGGTGATCATGTACTGGATCGGCGTGGCGATGCCCTGGAGAGCCAGACCGTACTGGATCGAGGTGATGACCATGACACCGAGGAGGGCGTTCCAGGTCCGGCCCCGGCCGCCGAAGAGGCTGGTGCCGCCGATCACGGCCGCCGCGATCACGTTCATGAGCAGGTCGCCGCCGCCGGCGCTCTGGTTGGCCGCCGCGATCTTGGAGGCCCAGAAGAGCCCGCCGATGGCGGCGAAGGTGCCCGAGATCGTGAACACCGCGATACGGATCCCGACGACGCTGATGCCGGCGCGGCGGGAGGCCTCGACGCTGCCGCCGAGGGCGAAGACGTTCCGGCCGAACGTGGTGCGGCGCAGCAGGAAGTCCGTGCCGACCAGCACCACCACGAAGAGCACGACCGCCAGCGGCAGGCCCTTGTACTGGTTGAACACCGCGGCGGGGCCGAAGGTGAACAGCGCCAGCAGGCCCGTGCGCAGCGCGATCTCGCTCATCGGACGGGACGGGACGCCCGCGGCCTCGCGGCGGCGGTTGTCGAAGAAGCTCGCCAGGAAGTACCCGATCACCGCGATCGCGGCGAGGCCGTAGCCGGCCGCCACGTCCGTGAAGAAGTACGTGGTGAGCTGGCCCACCACACCGTCGGAGTCGATGTTGATCGTGCCGTTGCTGCCGAGGATCTGCAGCATGGCGCCGGACCAGAACAGCAGGCCCGACAGGGTGACCGCGAAGGCCGGCGCGCCGATCTTGGCGAAGAAGAAGCCGTGGATTGCGCCGATCAGGGCACCGCCTGCGACGGCGGCCAGGATCGCCACCCACTCGTTGACCCCGTGGGTGACGGCCAGGACGGCGAAGAGGGCGCCCGCGACACCGCTGACCGAGCCGACCGAGAGGTCGATCTCGCCGAGCAGCAGCACGAAGATGATGCCCACGGCCATCATGCCGGTGGCGACCATGGTGATCGCGATGTTGGTGAGGTTCTCCGGGGACAGGAAGTTCGCGTTCAGCCCCTGGAAGATGCCGCAGATGATGATCAGGCCGACAACGACCGGGAGGGAGCCCAGGTCACCGGCCTTCATCTTGCGGCCGAACTCGCTCAGGTAGCCGGCCAGACCCTGCTCGCGGACGAGCAGACGGGGGTCCACCACGGGAATGGAGTCGGCCGGGGCGGCGGGGTTGGCGAGCTGGGCCACCTCTTCCGCGTGGGTGTGGTGTTCGGTGCTCACTTGCGAGCCTCCCCGGTACGGGCCGCCCGGCGGGTCACGGCGTTGTCCGTGGCTCCGGTGATGGCGGAGATGATCTCTTCCTGCGACGTGTCCTTGACGGTGAAGACGCCGTTGTTGCGGCCCAGCCGCAGGACCGCCACCTTGTCGGCGACGGCCTTCACATCGGCCATGTTGTGGCTGATGAGGATGACGGCGTGGCCGCGCTCGCGCAGGCGTTCCACCAGGTCGAGGACCTGTGCGGTCTGCTCGACGCCGAGGGCGGCCGTGGGCTCGTCGAGGATGACGAGCTGGGGCTCGCCGAGCATCGAACGGGCGATCGCCACGGTCTGGCGCTGGCCGCCGGAGAGCGAGGCGATCGGGATGCGGACGCTGGGGATCCGGATGGACAGGGTGGTCAGGAGCTCGCGGGCGCGGCGCTCCATCTCCACCTCGTCCAGGACTCCGCGGCGCTTGAGCTCGCGGCCCAGGAAGAGGTTGCCGACGACGTCGATGTTGTCGCACAGCGCGAGGTCCTGGTAGACCGTCGCGATGCCCAGGTTCTGGGCGTCGTGGGGCTTGCTGATCGAGACCGGCTTGCCTTGCCACTCGATGACTCCGTCATCGATGGGGTGGACGCCGGCGATCGTCTTGACGAGCGTGGACTTGCCGGCGCCGTTGTCGCCGACCAGGGCGACCACCTCGCCGGAATGGATCTCGAGTTCTACGTCGGTGAGCGCCTGGACGGCACCGAATCGCTTCGAGACCCCTCGCAACGCCAGCACGGGCGCAGCGGACACATGAACCATCTCCTTCGCCGCCTGACCGGCGGGGATGTCGTGCAGTAAGTGCAGGAGCGGGGTGGACTGGGGAATCGTTTCTGCCCGGCGCCCCGCGGGTGGCGGGGGAAGAGGGCGGGGCGCCGGGCAGGCGCGGGGGTCCTGGTGGACCGGAGGCCGCGGGGGCGGGCCTCCGGTCGGCAGGACGCTGGGGCCTCGGCAGGCCCGGGGGGAGCCTGCCTGCGGCCGGGACCGGCCCGTTTCGGGGCCGGGATGGCCTGCAGAGGGCCTGCGGGAGGCCCGTCCGGCCTACTTCAGGCCGAGGGTGGTGCAGGCGGCCGCGTACTTGTCGGTGCAGATCTCGTCGGCCGTGTAGACACCGTCCTTGATGACAGTGTCCTTGATGTTGTTCTTGGTCAGCGAGACGACGGGGACCAGGACCGAGGGGACGCCCTTGTCGGTCGGGCTGTCGACCTTGGAGGTGGTGACGCCTTCGAGCTTCTCGCCCTTGGCGAGCGCGACGGCCATCTTCGCGGCGGCCTCGGCCTCGGGGGCGTACGGCTTGTAGACGCTCATGAACTGCTCGCCCGCGACGATGCGCTGCACACCGGCGAGTTCCGCGTCCTGGCCGGTGACCGGGGGCAGCGGGTCCATGCCGGCCGCCTTGAGGGCGGTGATGATGCCGCCGGCCATGCCGTCGTTGGCGGAGTAGACGCCGACGATCTTGTCCTTGCCGATCGCGGAGATCGCACCCGCCATGTTGGTGTTGGCGTTCTCCGGCTTCCACTCCTTGGTGTCGTACTCCTTGCCGATGGTCACCTTGCCATCGAGGACGGAGTGCGCACCCTTCTTGAAGAGGGCGGCGTTCGGGTCGGTGACCGACCCGTTCATCATGACGATCTCGCCGGCCTTGGCCTTGTCGCCCAGGGCCTCGAGCAGGGCCTTGCCCTGGACCTTGCCGACCTCTTCGTTGTCGAAGGAGGTGTAGGCGTCGATCGGGCCCTCGGCGAGGCGGTCGTACGCCACGACCGGGATGCCCTTCTCCTTGGCCTTCTTCACCGAGCCGGCGATGGCCTTGGAGTCCACGGCGTCGATGACCAGGACGTTCACCTTGTTGGTGATCATCGTGTCGACCTGCGAGTTCTGCGTGGTCGCGTCCTGCTTGGCGTTGGCGTAGACCACCTCGGCCTTGCCGCCGGTGAGTTCGGCGACCTTCTTCTCGAAGAGCGGCTTGTCGAACTTCTCGTAGCGCGCGGTCTGGTTCTCCGGCAGGAGCAGACCGATCTTGATCGCACCACCCGCGGCGGCGGAGCCGGACTCCTTCGGCTTCTCACCGGCCTCCTTGGCGCTGCCACAGGCGGCAAGGGAAGCGGCCATCGCGGTGGCGGCGACGGCTACGGCGGCTCTACGCATGCGCGTGTTCATTTCTTGAACCTCCCTGACGAGGCCGCAACATTGCGGCCGAGGTGGACGTGAGTCAACCTCGGCCGCTGTTTGCCGTCAAGGAGTGAATCCTTAACGAGATGACAACGGTGCCATCCGTTATCTAACTGAAGGCAAGAGCCTGAGGCTCGGCGAACCGGCCAGAAGGGTCGAATCGCCCATCTCGCTCAGCACCAGGGCCAGCGCGCCCAGCACCTCGGCCCTGCTGCCCAACGACCCTGTGAGTACGGACAGTTGCCGTGCCGCGCTGGGGATCGCGTACCGCCCCACGGACTCGCGTATGGGGGCCAGGATCAGTTCACCGGCCTCCGCCAGCGAACCGCCGAGCACGACGCGGCTCGGATTCAGAACGTTGCACAGGTTCGCGACACCACTACCCACATGGCGGCCTACGTCCGCGATGACCCGGCGGCAGCCCGGGTCGCCCTCCCGGGCCAGTTCGACCACCCGCTCCATGGTGAGCTCGGGCCCGTGCGTGCTCTGCAGCAGCGGCAGCACGTACCGGGCCGCGGCGAAGGTCTCCAGGCAGCCGCGGTTGCCGCAGCGGCAGACCGGGCCGGACTCGTCGAGGGTGATGTGCCCGATCTCGCCGGCGGTGCCGCCGGGCCCCCGGTAGATCTGCCCGTTGATCACCAGGCCGGCGCCGACGCCGCTGGCGACCTTGATGTACGCGAGGTCCTTGACCCCGCGGCCGCTCCCCCACACCAGCTCCCCGAGCGCTCCGAGGTTGGCGTCGTTGTCCACGTACACGGGCACGCCGAGGCGCTGCGAGAGCTCCTGGCGCGGGTTGATCCCGGCCCAGCCCGGCAGGATCGCGGTGGAGCCGAGGGTCCCGGACTCCACGTCGATCGGGCCGGGGACGCCGAGCCCCACACCGATGACCTTGTCCAGGCCCACCCCGATGCCCGCGATCAGCTCCCCGACCAGGGCTTCCGCCCGGTCGAAGCCGTCCGCCCAGGAGGCGTCCACGTCCAGCGGGGCGGACTCCTCGGCCAGCACCTGGTGAGCGAGGTTGCCGACCGCCACCCGCAGGTGGGTGTGGCCGAAGTCCACGCCGATCACGATGCCGGCGTCGCCGCTGAGCGAGACGCTGCGCGCCCGCCGGCCGCCGGCCGAGGTGTCCGTGACCTCGACGGTCCCACCGTCCTTGAGCTCGCGGACGATGTTGGAGACCGTGGCCGCCGACAGTCCGGTGGACCGGGCGATCTCCGCCTGGGTCAGCGAACCCGCGAGCCGCACCGCCCGCACGACCCGTTCGAGATTCGCGCGGTGCAGTGAAGACTGCGATCCGGGAGTCTGCACGACTCATCCACTCCTGCCCATAAGCGACGGCCGACCGTCGCCCCCCGAGCCGGCATCGCGGCTTGGTGCTCCGAGACCCCGGCGTCTCTCCAACTTGTGAACCTTAAGTCGAGCCTTTGGCCCTCCAGACGTCAAGAGGCTGACGCGGAACGAATCGGCCACTACCGGTCATAAGTATGAAAGACATCCCTCTAGATCGTGCTACGGTCGCTGAGGCGCCGGTCCTCTGCGGCCTTTCCGGCCGGATCGGGCGCCCTGTCATGACGGCGCTACGCAAGGAGGTGTTCGGGATGAGTCCCGATCGAAGTCTTTGCAGCGCTCTCGTCGGCTGACCTCGATCAGCTGATCCTTCCCTGAGTGCGCACGGCCGCGGTACACCGCGGTGCGGCTGCGGCACACACCGCCGCCTCCGTGCGGTCTGCATTCCTTTTCCTTCTCCCCTCCCAATTCCTTCCGCATGCCCCGGCCCTTTCGCCGGGCGTGCGTCATCCATGCCCATCGGCGTGCCCGCCGGCGCTTCGCGCCGCCCTGCGCCGACCTGTGATCACTCCACGTGACCGCGCGGCTCCGTGCTGCCCGGACGCAGTGGAGGGAGGTATTCGTCATGACCATGCTCACCCCCCGTACCCCGGCCAGGCTCGCACCGCCGGGCAGGGGCCGCCGCGAGCGCAAGGCCGCCGAGCTGGAGTCCCGTACCCGGCGCGCCGGCGAGCAGCTCGCCGGATTCAGCGCCCGCCCCGGCGCCCAGGTCCTGCAGGACCTCTCCGCCACCCCGGGCGGCCTCACGCACGCCGAGGCGGCGCTGCGCCTGGAGCGGCACGGCGCCAACGTCGTCGCCCACGAGCGCGCCCCGCGCTGGTGGGTCCGGCTCGCGAAGGCGTTCCGGAACCCCTTCATCGCCGTCCTGGTCTTCCTGGCCGCCGTCATGTGGTGGCAGGACCCGGCCGATCCGGGCGTCGTCATCCTCTCCGTGATGGTGGGGGTCAGCGGACTGCTGCGCTTCTGGCAGGAGTTCCGCTCCGGCCGCGCCGCCGAAGCACTGAAGGAGCTCGTCACCACCACCTGCGCGGTGCAGCGCCGGGCCGGCAGCGGCGCGGGGGCGGCCACCGTCGAGGTGCCCATGGACCAGGTGGTCCCGGGCGATGTGGTGAAGCTGGCCGCCGGTGACCTGATCCCGGCCGACCTGCGGCTGATCACCGCCAAGGACCTGATGGTCGGCCAGGCCGCGCTCTCCGGCGAGTCCCTGCCGGTGGCCAAGGCCGACGCTCCCCCTCGCTCCGCCGGGGGGACCCCCACGGAGGACCTCGGCCAGTTCGAGACCACCGACCCGGTCGAGGCCGACAACCTGGTCCTCATGGGGACTTCGGTCACCTCCGGCACCGCCACCGGCGTGGTCGTCGCCACCGGCGCCGACACCTACTTCGGCTCGATGGCCGGCTCGCTGGTCGGCGAGCGCCCGCAGACCAACTTCGACAACGGCGTGCGCAAGGTCAGCTTCCTGCTGATCCGCTTCATGCTGGTCATGGTCCCGGTCGTGTTCGCGATCAACGGCCTCACCAAAGGCGACTGGGACGAGGCGTTCCTCTTCGGCATCGCCGTCGCGGTCGGCCTGACCCCCGAGATGCTGCCCATGGTCGTCTCCGCGAACCTGGCGCGCGGCGCGGTCGCCATGTCCCAGCGCAAGGTCGTCGTCAAGCGCCTCAACGCGATCCAGAACCTCGGCGCGATGGACGTGCTCTGCACGGACAAGACCGGCACCCTCACCGAGGACCGGATCGTCCTGGACCGCTACCTGGACGTGCACGGCAACGAGGACGACGAGGTCCTGGAGTACGGCTACCTCAACTCGCACTTCCAGACCGGACTGAGGAACCTGATGGACCAGGCGGTCATCAACCGGGTCGACGAGGCCGAGGAGGTTGTCGTCGACGCACGGTTCTCGATGGTCGACGAGATCCCCTTCGACTTCGCCCGCCGGCGGATGTCCGTGGTCCTGGACCGCAACCGCATCGTCGGCGCCCCCGGCCGCCCCGAGCACGTCCTGATCACCAAAGGCGCGGTGGAGGAGGTCCTGGACCTGTGCACCCACGTGCGCGACCGCGGCCGGAGGGTCGAACTCACCGGGCAGCTGCGCAGCCACGTCACCCGCATCGCCGAGGACAACAACCGCCGGGGCCTGCGCGTCCTCGCCGTCGCCACCTGCACGATGAGCAGCCCGCGCGACACCTATTCCGTCGCGGACGAGGAGCAGCTGACCCTGGTCGGCTTCCTCGCCTTCCTCGACCCGCCGAAGGCCGACGCGGCCCGGGCCCTCCAGGGCCTGGCCGACAAGGGCATCGCGGTCAAGGTCGTCACCGGCGACAACGACCTCGTCGCCGCCCGGGTCTGCGCGGACGTCGGCATCGACGTCGGGCACGTGGTGCTCGGCGCCGAGATCGACGCCCTCGACGACGCGGCACTGCGCGCGCTGGCCGCCCGTACGACGGTCTTCGCCAAGGTCAACCCGGTGCAGAAGGCCCGGATCGTACGGGCCCTGCAGGCCGGCGGCCACACCGTCGGCTTCCTCGGGGACGGCATCAACGACGCCGCCGCGCTGCGTGACGCCGATGTCGGCATCTCCGTCGACACCGCGGTCGACATCGCGAAGGAGTCGGCGGACATCATCCTGCTCGAGAAGGACCTGACCGTCCTGGAGCAGGGCGTGATCCAGGGCCGGACCACCTTCGGCAACACGATCAAGTACATCAAGATGACGGCGTCGTCGAACTTCGGCAACGTCTTCTCGGTCCTGGTGGCGAGCGCGTTCATCCCGTTCCAGCCGATGCTCGCGATCATGCTGCTCGTGCAGAACCTGGTCTACGACATCGCCCAGCTGGCGACCCCGTGGGACCGGATGGACGAGGAGTACCTGAGGAAGCCCCGCAACTGGGACGCCAAGGGCATCGGCCGGTTCATGGTCTGCATCGGCCCGATCAGCTCGGTCTTCGACATCGCGATGTTCGTGATCATGTGGAACGTGTTCGGCGCCGACAGCGAGGCCGACCAGGCGCTGTTCCAGTCCGGCTGGTTCATCGAGGGGCTGCTCTCGCAGACCCTGATCGTCCACATGATCCGTACCCGGAAGATCCCCTTCATCCAGTCCCGGGCATCCTGGCCGGTGATGGTGATGACCGTCCTCGCGGTGCTGACCGGGCTGTACCTGCCCTTCTCGCCGCTGGCCGCATCGCTGGGCTTCGTACCCCTGCCGACGGGCTACTTCCCGTGGCTGATCGGCGTACTGCTGGCGTACTGCGCGCTCACGCAGCTCCTGAAGACCCTGTACATCCGCAGGTTCGGCACCTGGCTGTAAGGCCCGGCAACGGGCGGCCGCGGGTGGACCGCGAGCCCCGGCGGACGGCCGGGGGCGATCGGCGTCGCCCCCGGCCGCCGCCGCCCCCGCTACTTGAGGGTGGCGGAGGTCAGGCCTGCCTGGATCTGGCGCTGGAAGGACAGGTAGACCACCAGCATCGGGATCATCGCGATGGTCACGCCGGCGAACAGCACCGGCAGGTCCGTCTCGTACCCCATCTGGTACTGCAGCTGGATCAGGCCCTGGGTGAGCATGTAGCGCTCGGGGTCCGATCCGGTCTGCGGCTGCATCAGCACGGAGGGCAGGATGTACTGGTTCCACTGGCCCAGGACATTGAATATCCCGACGCTGATCAGGCCGGGCTTGGCCATGGGCAGCATCACCTGGAAGAAGATCCGGGTGTCGGAGGCCCCGTCGATCACCGCGGCCTCGTGCACGGCCGTCGGCAGCGTGCGGAAGAACGAGTGCATGAAGAAGACGGTGAACGGCATCGAGTAGGCCACGTACACCAGGATCAGACCCTGGTACGTGTTGAGCATGTCCAGGCGCTTGACCATGAAGAACAGCGGGACGAGCGCCAGGAAGACGGGGAACATCGCCCCGCTGACGAAGAAGTAGTAGAAGAGCCGGTTCCCCGGGAACGGGTAGCGGGCCAGCACGTACGCCGCCATCGAGCCGAGCAGCATGGTCAGCGGCACCGAGAACGCCATCACGATCAGCGTGTGGGCGAAGTAGTCGCCGATGCCCTTGTCCCAGGCCCGGGAGAAGGCGTCGAAGTGCCAGTTGGAGGGCCAGCTGAGGGCCGATCCGCCGATCTGGGAGTCGGTCTTGAACGAGCCGAGCGCCAGCCAGATCAGGGGCAGGACGATCAGTATCGCCCAGACGGCGAGGAACCCGTGCGAGAAGACGTTCAGCACCATGCCGTCGGAGCCGGTGCTCCCGCCCTCCTTGGAGCGGCCGCTGCCGCCGGACCGCTCGGCCGAGGCCTCGCCCGGTGCCTTGATCACTGTGGTCATCGGGGATCTCCTCTCAGAACTCGATGCGCTCGCGGCGGGTGGCGCGCAGCGTGACGACGGAGAGGATCATGGTCAGGACGAGCATGACCACGCCCATGGCGCAGGCGTAGCCGCTCTTGCCGAAGTACAGGAAGTTGCGCATCAGCACCGTGGCCATGACCTCGCTGTGGTGGTCGGGTCCGCCGCCGAACTGGCCGGAAGTCATGGTCGACACCAGGACGAACATGTCCATCGCGGCGATGCCCAGGTACACCGCCGAGGTCTGCACGGAGTCCCACAGCAGGGGCAGCGTGACCTTGAGGAAGGTCTGGGCGCGCCCGGCGCCGTCGAGCAGGGCGGCCTCGTAGATGTCCTTGGGTACGGACTGCATGGCGGCCGAGAAGAGGACGAGGTAGAAGCCGACCCCGTGCCAGACCACCACCAGGAGCAGGCACCACAGGACGAGGTTCGGCTGGTTGAGCCATTCGACGGGGTGGGCCGGGTCGACAAGGCCCAGCTTGGTGAGGAATCCGTTGAGCAGGCCGCCCTCGTCGCTGCGGTACACGGCGCCGAAGAGCACGGCGAGGATGGCCAGCGACAGGACCTGCGGGAAGAAGTAGACGATCTTGTAGACGGAGGAGCCGCGGACGCCGCGCACCCCGCCCGCCCCGCTGCGCCCTCCGGCGTTCACCATGAAGGCGAAGAAGAGGGCCAGCAGGATGGTGACGGTCGGGACGAACACCAGGAGCAGCAGGTTGTGCCACAGGGCGCCGCGGAAGACCTCGTCCTTCATCAGCGCGGCGTAGTTGTCCAGGCCGACGAAGTCGAACGTGGGCGACTGTCCGGACCAGTTGGTGAAGGAGTAGCCGAACGTCTGGATGTACGGCCAGATGACGAAAGTCAGGTACAGCGCGAGCGGCAGGATCAGGAAGCCGGCGATGAAGCCGGTCCTTCCCTTGCCCTGGGCTACTTGGCTCATGGTGTCCGCCCCTTGGACGATGTCAGCTGCGGTGGTTGTTCTTGGCGTTCGGGTCCTTGGCAGCCTTGTCTACCGCAGCCTGGGCCCGCTTGATCCATTCCTTTGGCTGGATCCGCTTGGCCATCAGCTCATTGGACGCGTTCTGGATCTCCGTGTCCATCTCGCTGTACCAGTCGGGGTACAGGTAGTTGAAGGTGTTCGTGCCGGCCGTCTTGACGGCCGCGACCGCCGACGCCGTGCCGGGGCGCAGCTTGACGTTCGGGTCGACGCCGTCCTTGACGACGGTGAGGGAGTTGGCCTGCTGGGCGAAGAGGGTCGACCATTCGCGGGACAGCATCGAGCGGAGGAACTCCAGGCCGCCGGGCTTGTTGGCGGCCTTCTCCGGGACGATGAAGGGCTCGCCGGCGCCGGCCCGGATGGCCTCGAAGGGCAGCTTGCTGTCGGCGAGCGTCGGCACCGGCAGGAACTTCATGTCGAAGTCGTCCGGGGTCTGCTTGAGCTGCTCGTTCTCCAGCCAGGAGCCGGAGGGGATGAAGGCGGCCTTGTACTGGTTCCAGGCGGTCTGGGACTCCGTGTGGGTGAGGCCGTTGGTGCCGGCCATCAGCAGGTCCTTCTCGACGATCTCGTAGACCGCCTCGACGGCCGCGAGGGCGGCGGGGTTGCCCTCGAAGGCGTTCGGCTCGAGGTTGTCGATCGCCTTCATGGCCTCCAGACCGCCCTTCTTGGCGATCAGGTCCATGATGACGACGTTGATGTAGTACGGGTACTTGCCCTGGTGGGCGAGTCCGCCGATGCCCGCGGCCTTGGCCTTGGTGCAGATGTCGAGGAACGCGTCCCAGGTCTTCGGCTCGGCCCAGCCCTTCTCCTTGAAGAGCTTGCCCGAGTACCAGAAGCCGAACACCGTGTAGACGTAGTAGAGCGCGACGAACTTGCCGCCCTGGGTGCCCTGTTCCACGGTGCCGGGGATGAGCATGTCCCGGACCTTCTTGCTCGGGTCGTCGAGCGAGGGCGCGTCGAGCACCTGGGTGAGCTCGGCCAGCTGGCCGCCCTTGGCGAGGACGTCGATCTTGATCTGCTGGGCGCCGGAGTCGTCGATGACGTCCGGCGGGTTGCCGCCGTTGAAGCGGGGCTGGAGCTTGGCGGCGATCTCCTGGGTGCCCAGGTGGGAGCTGGTGGTGCCCCACTTCTTGTCGAAGGCGGCCTCCCAGGCCTTCGCGTAGTCGTCGCCGAACCCGCCCTTGAAGACGACGACGTCGAGCTTGCCGCCCTTGGCCACGCCGAACGGGTTCTCCTTGGTCACCGCACCCTTGTCCGGCCCCTTCGTGGAGGTGTCCTCGCCGCCGGAGGCGCAGGCGGACAGGAAGCTCATCGTGGGGACCGAGATCAGTCCCAGTGCCACGGAGCGCTTGATCAGGTCACGGCGGCCGATGCCCTCACCAGTGGATCCCATGCTCATGTCCTCGCCTTCGTCAGAAGTGTGAAGGAGGCCGGAAATCGCGACGGTCACCGCGCATACGGACATCACCGCAGGTCCCCGCCATCCCCCGGTCCGGTACCGCTCGTAACGCGGTGATCCGGACGGGCACAGGTATAGTCCACTTCCGCTCGTGTGAGCAAGATCATGCACACGGTTGACTGTCAGCTTTTCCGAGTTGAGACCTCCCCGAAACCTGGCCCGGGCCGGGAAAAGCGGAAGGGCCGTACCCCCTTAACGGGGATACGGCCCTTTGGTGCCGCTGGTGCCGCTGGTGCGGCTAAGGTGCTCAGCCGCGGATGAGGTTGCGGAGCACGTACTGCATGATGCCGCCGTTGCGGTAGTAGTCCGCCTCACCCGGGGTGTCGATGCGGACGACCGCGTCGAACTCCACACCGGTGTCGGTGGTGACCTTGACCGTGCGCGGGGTGGTGCCGTTGTTCAGCTCCTCCACACCGGTGAAGGAGAAGGTCTCCTCGCCGGTGAGGCCCAGCGCGGCCGCCGAGGCGCCCTCCGGGAACTGCAGGGGCAGCACGCCCATGCCGATCAGGTTCGAGCGGTGGATGCGCTCGTAGGACTCGGCGATGACGGCCTTGACGCCGAGCAGCGCGGTGCCCTTGGCCGCCCAGTCACGGGACGAGCCCGAGCCGTACTCCTTGCCCGCCAGGATGACCAGCGGGATGCCGGCGGCCTGGTAGTTCTGCGAGGCGTCGTAGATGAACGCGACCGGCGCGCCCTCGACCGTGAAGTCGCGGGTGAAGCCGCCCTCGGTGCCCGGCGCGATCTGGTTGCGCAGGCGGATGTTGGCGAACGTACCGCGGATCATGACCTCGTGGTTGCCGCGGCGGGAACCGTACGAGTTGAAGTCGCGGCGCTCGACGCCGTGCTCGGTGAGGTACTTGCCGGCCGGGGTGTCGGCCTTGATCGCACCGGCCGGGGAGATGTGGTCGGTGGTGACCGAGTCGCCCAGCTTCGCCAGCACGCGCGCGCCGGCGATGTCAGAGACCGGGGTGGTCTCCATCGTCATGCCCTCGAAGTAAGGGGGCTTGCGCACGTAGGTGGACTGCGGGTCCCACTCGAACGTGTTGCCGGTCGGGATCGACAGCGCCTGCCACTGGGCGTCGCCCGCGAAGACGTCCTGGTAGGACTTGCTGAACATGTCCTCGCCGATGGCGTTCGCCACGACGTCGTTGACCTCGGCCTCGGACGGCCAGATGTCCTGCAGGAAGACCGGCTTGCCCTCGGTGTCGATGCCGATGGCGTCCTTGGTGATGTCCACCTTCATGGAACCCGCGATGGCGTACGCGACGACCAGCGGCGGGGAGGCCAGGTAGTTCATCTTGACGTCCGGGTTGATCCGGCCCTCGAAGTTGCGGTTGCCGGAGAGCACCGAGGTGACCGCGAGGTCGTGCTCGTTGATCGCCTTCGAGATCTCCTCGTCCAGCGGACCGGAGTTGCCGATGCAGGTGGTGCAGCCGTACCCGACGAGGTTGAAGCCCATCTTGTCCAGGTACGGGGTCAGGCCGGCCTTGTCGAAGTAGTCGGTGACGACCTTCGAGCCCGGGGCCAGGGTGGTCTTGACCCACGGCTTGCGGGACAGGCCCTTCTCGACCGCCTTCTTCGCCACGAGCGCCGCGGCGACCATGACGTAGGGGTTCGAGGTGTTGGTGCAGGAGGTGATCGCGGCGACGGTGACGGCGCCGTGGTCGATCTCGAAGGAGGTGCCGTCGGCCAGGGTGACCTGGGTCGGGCGGGTCGGCACGCCGTTGGCGGAGGCCGGGGCGTCGGACGCCGGGAAGGACTCCTTGCCGGCCTCCTCGTCGTCGCTGACGTAGTTGCGCACGTCCACGGCGAACTGCTCGGCGGCGTTGGCCAGGACGATGCGGTCCTGCGGACGCTTCGGGCCGGCGATGGAGGGGACGACCGTGGAGAGGTCGAGCTCGAGCTTCTCGGAGAAGTCAGGCTCGGCGGCCGGGTCCAGCCACAGGCCCTGCTCCTTGGCGTACGCCTCGACGAGCGCGACCTGCTGGGCGTCGCGGCCGGTCAGGCGCAGGTACTTCAGGGTCTCGTCGTCGATCGGGAAGATCGCGGCGGTGGAGCCGAACTCCGGCGACATGTTGCCGATGGTGGCGCGGTTCGCGAGGGAGGTGGCGGCGACGCCCTCACCGTAGAACTCGACGAACTTGCCGACGACACCGTGCTTGCGCAGCATCTCGGTGATGGTCAGCACGAGGTCGGTGGCGGTGGTGCCGGTCGGCAGCTCGCCGGTCAGCTTGAAGCCCACGACGCGCGGGATCAGCATGGAGACCGGCTGGCCGAGCATCGCGGCCTCGGCCTCGATGCCGCCGACGCCCCAGCCCAGCACGCCCAGGCCGTTGACCATGGTGGTGTGCGAGTCGGTGCCGACGAGGGTGTCGGGGTAGGCCTGACCGTTACGGACCATGACGGTACGGGCCAGGTGCTCGATGTTGACCTGGTGGACGATGCCGGTGCCCGGGGGGACGACCTTGAAGTCGTCGAAGGCGGTCTGGCCCCAGCGCAGGAACTGGTAGCGCTCCTTGTTGCGGCCGTACTCGAGCTCGACGTTCTGCGCGAAGGCGTCCTTCGTGCCGAACTTGTCGGCGATGACCGAGTGGTCGATGACCATCTCGGCGGGCGAGAGCGGGTTGATCTTCGCCGGGTCGCCGCCGAGGGCCTTCACGGCCTCGCGCATGGTGGCGAGGTCGACGACGCAGGGGACGCCGGTGAAGTCCTGCATGATCACGCGGGCCGGCGTGAACTGGATCTCCTCGCTGGGCTGGGCCTGCGAGTCCCAGTTGCCGAGCGACCGGATGTGGTCGGCGGTGATGTTCGCGCCGTCCTCGGTGCGGAGCAGGTTCTCCAGCAGCACCTTCAGGCTGTAGGGAAGGCGGGCAGAGCCCTCAACCTTGTCCAGCCGGAAGATCTCGTACGACTCGTCGCCCACCTGCAGCGTGCTGCGGGCGTCGAAGCTGTTCGCCGACACGACAGTCTCCTTCATGCATGAAATTCGCGCGTTTTACCGCAATCCTGCCGCCACGCCCTGTGGCCAATCCGCTAAGGTAAGGCTAACTTAGGCAATCCTTACCAGCAGGGGCGGCTGCGGTACGCCTTCGGCAGATATCTCGATGTCGAGATAACTCTAGTGCATTGCCGCGCCCTGGTCATGCACGGCATGGGCCAGATCACAGCGACGGCCCGCCCGGAGCCGTACGGGAGGACATGCGTGCGGTCAGCGCGGCCGGGACGGTCAGCTGGCCGGGCGGTACGCCGTCCGGGGACTCCAGCAG